>DASUBP010000319.1:0-16778 GCA_035763205.1 Gemmatimonadales bacterium | reverse complement strand
GCTGAGCCGGGGGCTCCCGCTGGTGAAGTGGTTTCTGGCGATTCCGCACTACATCGTGCTCGCCCTGCTGGGACTCGGCGTCTGGGTGTGCGTCGTCGTCGCCTGGTTCGCGATCCTTCTTACCGGACGCTATCCACGGCTCCTCTTCGACTTCGTCGTGGACGTGATCCGCTGGGGAGTGAGAGTATCGGCTTACGCCTTTCTCCTGACCACGGATCAATACCCACCGTTCCGGCTCACCGACTAGCCGGTCCGGGCACCAAACAAGGTCCTTCGCTCGGGGCGCGTTACGCGCCCCGTCGCAGGCGCGAAGGACCTGCTTGCCTCCTGCCGGTCATTGGCGATCCAACTCCAGCAGAGAAAACGTTCCGGGCACGATGGGCGGCCGCCGCTGTCCCGCCGGCAGCGGGCCGAATTCCGCGCTCACCGTGAACAGGCGATGGCTGACCTGGTCGAGCTCCATGGTCCGCGCGCCCCCCATGGTGGTCACGTTCCCGACCACTGTGTACTTGTCGGGCGAGTCCTGGTGTATCACGGTGAGCGTGCCGTCGCCGTTCGAGGCGAATGCGAGTCCCGTGCCCTCATCGAAGCGGCAGGCATCCACCCCCCGGCCGATCGGCACCGTGGTGACGAGTTTCCCGGCCTGGGCATCCGAAATTCCCATGGTCCCGTTCCGGCAGCCGCTGAAGAGCCGGTGATGCACCCGGTCGATCGCGAGGCCGCTGGGGGACTCGCAGGGCTTGATCGACCACCGGCGCGTCACCTTCATCGCCGCCGCATCGACCTCCACGACCTCCGATGCGTCTTCGATGTTGATGTAAAGCTTGCCGTCGCCGGCCGACACACCGAACTCCGGACCGCCGCCGAGATCGATGTTCCCGATCAGGTCGCCGGTCTTGGCGTCGATCACCGAAGAACTCTTCGCGTCACCATTCATCGTGAAGATGTGTCCCGTCGCAGGGTCGAAGAGCACGGCATCGTCGTCGATCGCGGCCTTGGTACGCTTCAGCACCTTCAGGGTCTTCAGGTCGAACATCGTGACCGTGCTGTCGGCGCCGGAGGTCGCGAACCCATGACCTTCGGCGTAGGCGAACGCGATGCCATGGGCGCGGTTCAGCCCGGGGATCACGGCGATCGGCTTGCCGTCTTCCGGATCCACCACCATGACGCGGTCTTGTCTGGCGATGAAGAGACGGTGGCCGGCCGTGTCGAGGGCCAGATAGTCCCAGCCCCCGTCTCCGCCGAGCTTGTACGTGTGGGTGATCGTGTAGTTCTGGGCAGCAGCCGGAGCGGCCAGCGTCAGGGCGGCACCGAACAACAGGGACAGGCGGCGCATCGGTACTCCACATGATGGTGGGGAGGGAATTCTAGTCCGGCAGTCTTACGGGAGTCTGACCGGTGGAGACCTGCGAAAGAGGGGATATCTTGTGTCATGCTCATTCCCCTCGCCTGCCTGGCCGCACTGGCCGCCGCCCAGCAGGCGGGGTCCCCTGCCCCACGCACGCTGACCGTATTCGCCGCCGCGTCACTCCAGGATGCGTTCACCGCGCTGGGCGACTCGCTCGAACACGCCCACCCGGGCCTGAAGGTCTCGTTCGACTTCTCGGGATCGCAGACGCTCGCGTTCCAGATCCAGCAGGGCGCGCCGGCGGACGTGTTCGCCTCCGCCGACGACCGTTGGATGACGGCCGTGAAGGACTCGGGCCGGGTGCGGGGCGAGCCTCGCATCTTCGCGCACAACGCGCTGGTCGTGATCGTTCCGGCCTCGAACCCCGGACATATCACCGAGCTCGCGGATCTGGCTCGTCCCGCGCTGAAACTCGTGCTCGCCGCCGACGCCGTGCCGGCGGGGAAGTACGCACGGGTCGCGCTGGCGAATCTCTCGAAGCTGCCGGGGTATGGCGCCACGTTCGCCGAACACGTCCTGGCGAACCTGGTGTCAAATGAAGAGAACGTGAAGTCGGTGCTGGCCAAGGTGCGCCTGGGCGAAGCCGACGCAGGGATCGTCTATGGATCGGATGTCGCCCAGGGGGCCGCCGACCTCCTGACGCTGGGAATTCCACCCGGCGCGAATGTCGTGGCCGACTATCCGATCGCCGTGCTGACTCACGGACCCGACCCGGCGGATGCGGGGACCTTCGTGGCACTGGTGCTCTCTCCGGTGGGGCAGCGCGTCCTCGCGTCGCGCGGGTTCACACCGGTTTCGCTCCGAGCCCATTGACCCCTCCCTTCCGGCCCCGTCTGTGGGTGTGGCGGATCGCCGTCGCGGTCGGCGTCGCCCTGTTCCTGGCACTGGTGGGCCTCCCACTGGTGGCGCTCGTCGTCCGAGTCCCCCCCGGCGACCTGATCCGCCGGGCGACGAGTCCGCTCGTCCTGCAGGCCCTCAAGCTCTCCGTGCTCACGAGCGCCACGGCGACGGTACTCGTCGCGGCGTTCGGGCTGCCGGTGGCGTACATCCTGGCGACGCGAGACTTCCCCGGCCGGCGCCTGCTCGAGACGCTGGTGGAGCTCCCGATGGTCATCCCTCCGACCGTCGCCGGCGTCGGGCTGCTGCTGGCCTTCGGACGCGCGGGACTCGCCGGAGGGGTGCTGTCGGCACTCGGGATCGAGATCCCGTTCACCACCCTCGCGGTCGTGATCGCCGAAGCGTTCGTCGCCATGCCGTTCTTCGTGTCCACCACCGCCGCCGGACTGCGCGAAGTGGAGCCGAGGTACCGGGAGGCGGCGGTCACCCTGGGCGCCACTCCGCCTTACGCGTTCCGTCGAGTCCTGCTCCCCCTCGCGATGCCGTCACTCATCGCGGGAGGCGCGATGACCTGGGCCCGGGCACTCGGTGAGTTCGGAGCCACCATCACGTTTGCCGGGAACCTTCCGGGCCGCACCCAGACCCTTCCCTTGGCGGTCTACATCGCCCTGCAGTCGGACGTTCGAGCAGCCGTCGCGCTCTCGGTGATCCTGCTGATCTTTTCGTTCGCGCTGCTTCTGACCCTCCGATCCTTCTCCACCGGTTGGCACGGCACCCGGATCTATGCTCACCCTTCGCGCCGCTAAACAGCGGGTGTCAGACGCCTCCGCGAGCGAGCCCTTTTCGCTCGACGTCGAGATCGAACAAGAGGAGGGGCGGACCCTCGTCGTGGTGGGCGAGAGTGGCGCGGGCAAGTCTACCCTGCTCCGCCTGCTGGCCGGCCTGGAAAAGCCCGATCGCGGACACATCGCCCTGAACGGCGAGACGTGGTTCGACGATCCGCGAACCGGCGGAACCTGGGTGCCGCCGTGGGCGCGGTCCATCGGGTACGTCGGACAGGATTACGCGCTCTTCCCCCACCTCACGGTGCGGGAAAACGTCGCGTTCGGGCTCGACGCGCGAGGATGGAGCCGCCGGGACCTCAGGGACCGGGTAGCCACCGTGCTCGATCGCCTGGCGATCTCCGCGCTCGCCGAGCGGCGACCCCGTGAGATCTCCGGCGGCCAGCAGCAGCGCGCGGCCCTCGCGCGCGCCCTCGCTCCCAAGCCGCGGCTCCTCCTTCTCGACGAGCCTCTCTCGGCGCTCGATCAGCGCACTCGTCAGGAGGTCCGCGGCGAGCTCAAGGCGATCCTGAACGAGGTTCGTTGCACGACCGTCTACGTGACGCACGCCCCCGTCGAAGCCCTGCTTTTCGGGGACCGGATCGCGGTGCTCGAGAATGGGCGCCTGACCCAGCTGGGAGACCGGGAGGACCTGCTCCGGCGCCCCCGCTCGTCCTACGTCGCCTCACTCCTGGGTGTGAATCTGTTCCGGGGGACGGTGGTACAGGATCCCGGCTCGCCCACGGGGGTGGTGCGCGTCCGCACGAAGGACGGCTCCCTCCTCGTCCCGGACCCCGGGGTTCGTGGCGAAGTGTTCGTCACCGTGAACCCGCGGGACGTGACGCTCTACCTCACCCCCCCCGTCGGGAGCGCGCTGAACATCTTCCACGGAGAAGTGGCCGAGGTGGTGCCGCAGCCGCCGGATGGGGAGCGGGTGCGGGTGGTGCTGCGGACGCGGCCACCGCTGGTCACGGAAGTGACCCAGGGGGCGGCGGCCGCTCTCAATCTGAAGGCCGGCGCGTGGGTTCACGCCGGCTTCAAGGCGACTGGAACCAGCGTCTACGGAGCGGCCGCCGCCCGGACGACCGCCGCCTGATCTTCGGCGCGAGGGAGATCGATCCAGAAGCTGGTACCGCGGTCGGGCTCGGACTCGAGGCCCACGCGCCCCCCCATCCGCTCCACACCCTTTCGAACGATCGCGAGCCCGATTCCCGTGCCTGGATATTCTTCAGTGCGGTGCAGGCGCTCGAATACCCGGAAGATCCGGTCGTGGTACTCCGGCGGAATGCCGATGCCGTTGTCCATGATCCAGAGGCGGACCAGCCGGTCCCGCGCTTCCGTCCGGACGCGCACCTCCGGCGTCCTTCCCACCGGAACGAATTTGATCCCGTTGGCGATGAGGTTCATCATCACTTGGGTCAATGTCGCCTCGTGGCCGAGTACGCGGGGCATCCGGTCTTCGACCACGACCCGGGCGCCGCGGGCCCGGGCGTCCCCTTCGACTTGATCCAGAGCACTTCGAACCACCCGGTCCAGCTCGACCGGCCCGACCTTGATATCGGACCGGGTCATCTTGCTGTAGGCCAGAAGATCCCGGATCAACAGGTCCATCCGCCGCGCTCCGGCCTTGACCCGCTCGGCGTACTGACGCCCGGTGGCGTCGAGCTGGTCCCCATACTCTTCGAGCAGGGCCTGGCTGAAGCCGTCCATGGCCCGGAGCGGCGCGCGAAGATCATGAGAGATGGAGTAGGCGAAGGATTCGAGCTCCTCGTTCCGCTCCTGCAGCTCGCTGGTGCGCGTTTTGACGCGCTTCTCGAGCTCGTGCTGCGATTCACGTACATGCGCCACCATCGAGGTGAAGGCGGTCGAGAGCCGCACGATTTCGTCACCTCCCTGCTCGCCGTCGTTGGCGGATGACCCCAGCTCGGCCAGTTCCTCCGCCTTGTGCGTCAGCTGCACCAGCGGCCTCGTGAGCCGTCGGCTCATCCACCACGCAGCGATCAGCCCGAGCGCCAGGATCCCCGCGCCGATGAGCAGGGAGTCCCGAAGAAATGAGGCGGACGGTGCGAGAACGCTGGACTCCGGGAATTCCACCAGGATGATCCAGGGCGCCCGGCGGACCGGGCGGGCGGTCGCGATCATGAAGCCCCCCTCGGCTCCCGCCCGCGCGTAGTGCAAGACACTGGTGTCCCCGACCACGGAAACGGGCGGAGGTGACACCGGCCGATTGAGATCACTCCAAATGTTGTCCGCCGTATTGCCGACGTAGAACCGGGCATCGGCTCCGATCAGCAGGCTGGCTTGTTTCCGGGCTTGTGCCGTCATCGAGAGGTAGCGCCACACGACGAGGTATCCCACCAGGCGCCCATTCGAGACGCTCGGCGACGCGGACGCGTAGATCACCGAATCGCCGACCGCCAGAAAGCGGCTGACGACGCCGGAATCCTTCGGCGTGAGGTCCGCGATCAGCTCCGCGGTCGTCGCGGTGGCGATTCGCAACGCCACGGAGTCACCGGTGGACCACACCAGGCGGCGGGCGGCATCGAAGACTTGCGCGGAGGCGACCAGCTTGCCGGCGGCAGTGCTGGGACGCAGGAAGCTGGCGGCGGCAGCTTTATGGTTCTGATCGGGATGGGTGAGGAGACCGGTGATGACGGCGGAGTCGGCGGACTGCCTCGTGAGCGCCACGAGTTGGGACCCGCTTTGGGAGAGCTGGGCCGCCAGTTGGGAACCGACGGTCCCGAGCCGGGCACCGGTCATCGCGATGGCTGAGCTGCGAACCCGCTCATACGACAGGGTTGAATCGGCCACCACGGCAGCGATGAGTAAGCCCCCGATCAGCACAGGGAGCTTCACCGAGAGCGAGAGTTTGGCGCCGCTGCCGGACTCCGCCATTCATCCTCCTCGGACTTTCAGTGTTGGACCGGAGCGTCTTCCACCGGTCTCCTCCCCGGGCGCCCGGGGTAGGATCAGCCGCAGCAGGGCGCGGGCGGCCGGCCCGATCGGGTGCCGGTCCCGACGGGCCAGGACGAGGCGCCACCTGCTGATCGCCGGCTCAATGGGTACGCATACCACCCCGCGCACGTCGCTGGCCATGAACCGGGGTAGAACCGTGACGCCCAGCCCATGGGCGACCAGCTCGAGAAGCATCGGCAAGTCATTCAGCTCGAAGGCGACCTGCCGCTCGATGTGCGCCGCCCCGAACGCCCGATCCACCATCGTTCGGACGCTGGACTGCGCCACGAGGTCCAGAAACGGCTCGTCCGCCACTTGGGCGAGACTCACGGCCGACAGCCGAGAGAACCGGTGCGCCATCGGGCAGACCGCCACCATCGCGTCCTCCCCAAGCGGCGTCACGTTGATGCCGCGCGGCTGTGCCCCCAGGAGCGCGAGGAACGCGAAATCCAGCTTGCCCTCGGCCACCTCCGACAACATCGGCCCCGACGCTCCCTGTCGCAGTACCACTTCTACCTGCGGGTGCTCGGCTCTGAATCGTGCGAGTACAGCCGGCAGGTCGAAGAGCGGAGCGAGCCGCTGCATGGTCCCAACCTGCACCGTCCCGCGGACTACGCCACGCAATCCCTCGACCGCGTCCCGAGCCCCTTGGAGCGCGGTTTCCACGCGGCGGACCTCCGCCAGAAAAACGCTCCCCGCTTCGGTCAGGTCCACGCGCCTGGTGGTCCGCAGCAACAAGGTGATCCCCAACTCCTGCTCCAGCGCCTTAATTGAGGCAGAGAGTCCGGACTGCACAATGTTCACTCTCTTGGCCGCCCGGCTGAAGCTGCGCTCCTCTGCCACCGCCACGAAATGCGTCAACTGTCGTATTTCCATAGTGATACAAAATATCTTCTACAGTGATTAGTGCAATCGCTTCTATAGACTTGACAGCACAATAGCCATAAGGAAGCGTACTGATTGTGCAGGGCAAGCGCTTCGTGACCAGAGTCCCGGGTCACACGCAATCGAAAGTCAAATCAAGACCTAGTCTGCCCTAGGAGGTCACTCCCGGGATGACGATCCCCCTTCGTCTCCTGCTGATTGAGGACTCTGAAGACGACGCGTTCCTGCTCACCCGTGAGCTCGAACGAGGCGGCTACGCGTTGCAGTCTCTGCGTGTCGACAGTGCCGCCGAACTGACGGCAGCGCTCGACCGGCAGCCCTGGGACCTGGTCATCGGCGACTATTCGATGCCCCAATTCTCGGGGCTCGCGGGCCTCAACATCATCCGCCAACGCGGCCTCGATATGCCCTTCATCTTCGTCTCGGGGACCATCGGCGAAGAGACGGCAGTCGCCGCGATGCGGGCTGGGGCCAATGACTATGTGATGAAGGGCCAATGGAAACGCCTCCTCCCGGCCATCGCACGCGAACTCCGCGATGCCGACGAGCGTCGGGGTCGGCGGCACGCCGAAGCCCTCCTGCGCGAGTCGGAAGCCAGCTACGCCACTCTGGTCGAACACGCGCCCCTCGGCATCTACCGGTCGAATACCAAGGGCCGGTTCCTCTCGGTCAACAGCGCGCTCGTGGGGATGCTTGGATACGGCTCGGTGGCCGAGTTGCTGGCGCTCGACATGAACACGGATCTGTACCTGGACCCCGAGCAGCGGAAGGTCCTGCTGGAACGGGACACCTTCACCGACCGTGAGTACGATGAAGTCGAAGCCACCTGGAAGCGGAAGGATGGCCAACCCATCACCGTCCAGTTGTCGGTGCGAGCCATCCGCAATGCGGCCCGCGAGGTCGAGTATTACGAGACCTTCGTCCGGGACGTGACCGAGCAACGGCAACTCGAGGCCCAGCTGGTCCGGGCCCAGAAGCTGGAAGCGGTGGGGCGTCTGGCCGGTGGCGTGGCGCACGACTTCAACAATCTGCTCACCGTGATTCTCAGCTACTCCAGCCTGCTGATCGAAGACAACGAGATTCCGCCGCACACGCTCGAGAGCGTCCAGGAGATCAAGAAAGCGGCGGATGGAGCGGCCGGACTCACCAAGCAGCTCCTGGCATTTTCGCGCCAGCAAGTGCTGCAACCGCAAGTGCTCGACGTGAACTCGGTGGTCCAGTCGACCCAGAAGCTCCTCAACCGGCTCATCGGCGAGGACGTGAAGCTCATCACGAACTTCGCCCCCGACCTCGGGGTCGCCCGCCTCGATCCGGGACAGGTCGGCCAGATCATCATGAACCTGGCGGTGAATGCCCGCGATGCGATGCCGACGGGCGGAATTCTCACCATCGAGACCGCCAACGTCGAAATGGACATCACGTACGTCCGTGGGCACCCGGTGGCCCAGGCCGGGCACTACGTCATGCTTGCCGTGTCGGACACTGGCATCGGGATGGATGAAGCGACCAAGGAGCGGATCTTCGAGCCCTTTTTCACGACCAAGGAGACCGGCAAAGGCACCGGGCTCGGACTCGCGACGGTGTACGGCATCGTGAAGCAGTCGGGGGGGTTCATCTGGGTGTACTCGGAGCCCGCTCGCGGAACCTCATTCAAGATTTACTTTCCGCGCATCGCCGACGGTCCCGCCGCGCCAGGCCACGAGCCGCATGCTCCGATACCGGCTCCCCGGGGCACCGAAACCATCCTGGTGGTCGAAGATGTGACCGCCGTCCGTGGGGTCGCCCGGGAAATGCTCGAGCGGACCGGGTACCGGGTGCTCGAAGCGGGGAATGGCGACCAGGCCCTGCGCGTGGCGGCCAAACACCCAGGTCCCATCGATCTGCTCCTGACCGACGTCGTGATGCCCGGAATTTCCGGCCGTGTGCTCGCGAAGCAACTGGCCGAGCTCCGTCCGCAGATGCGGGTGCTGTACATGTCGGGGTACACGGACGACGCGGTGGTCAATCACGGCATGCTCGAGCCCGGTATTCATTATCTGCAGAAGCCTTTCACGCGGGACGGTCTCGCGCGCAAGGTGCATGAAGTGCTTCGGGGCCCCCGGACCTAATTCGCACTTGGCGCATTCACCAAGGGCCCGGTAGCTTCCCGCGCCTATGTGGACCTTCTTGCGCCACCTCAAGCTCAGTCACTGGATCGGCCTCGCGATGATCGCAGGCCTGATCTTCGGCCTCGCCTCGCCCGCTGCCGCCGTGGCATCCCAGCCTCTGGCCACGATTTTCCTCCGGCTCATCAAATCGCTGATCGTGCCCCTGATCTTCTCGACCCTCGTGGTCGGGATCGCGGGTCATGGTGACGACTTGAAAGCCGTCGGGCGCCTGTTCCTGAAATCCATGATCTACTTCGAGGTCGTCACGACGCTGGCTCTGGCCGTCGGTCTCCTCGTCGTGAACGTGATCCGGCCCGGCGTCGGCGTCATCCTGCTTTCAGGCGCGCCCCCGGTAGGCGCCCCGCCGACCGCTTCCGGGATCCTCGAGCATTCGTTCCCGCAGAGTTTCTTCGAGGCCGCCGCCGGCAATGAAGTGCTTCAGATCGTCATTTGGAGCGTGATCTTCGCCATCGCCATCACTCAGGTGAAGGCGGCGGTGAAGGACCGCATGGTCCAGCTCTGCCACGACCTGTCGGACGTGATGTTCAAGTTCACCAACGTCGTGATGTGGTATGCGCCCATCGGTGTCGGGGCGGCACTGGCGGCCACGATTGGTCGCGGCGGGCTGAAGGCGCTGGGTCCCCTCCTCACGCTCGTCTTCACCCTGTACCTGGCTCTCGTCATCTTCGGACTGTTCGTCTTGCTCCCGGCCGCGCTGGTCGCGCGCGTGCCGGTGCTTCGGTTCGTGCGGGCTGCCGCCGAGCCCTGGATGATTGCGTTCTCGTCGGCCTCCTCGGAGGCGGCGCTTCCCCTCGCCATGGAGCGCATGGAGGAGCTCGGCGTTCCGAAGAAGATCGTCGCGTTCGTGATTCCCATGGGGTATTCGTTCAACCTCGACGGCTCGACCCTTTATCTCGCGGTTGCGTCGGTCTTCGCGGCCCAGGCGGCCGGCATTCACATGTCGATCGGGCAGCAGCTGTTCATGATGCTGACCCTGATGCTGACGAGCAAAGGTGTGGCGGGAGTCCCGCGGGCCTCCCTGGTCATTCTCGCCGGCACGCTGGGCACGTTCCACCTGCCGGTGGAGGCCGTCACCACGATCTTCGGGGTAGATGTGCTGATGGACATGGCCCGAACGTCGGTGAACGTCGTGGGGAACTGCCTCGCTACCGTGGTCACGGCCCGTTGGGAAGGGGAGTTCGGACCACCAGCATGAGGTGATGGGGGTTACAGCCGCGGCACCATGCCGTATGGCACCCGTTAACAATGCGCTTTCACCGGCCTCCCCCCGCCCCGGGCCCCAGAATCGCGGCCTGGATTGGCCTCGCGACCATCTACATCATCGCGGGGAAGCTCGGGCTCAGGGTCGCGTTTCTGAATCCCAGCGCGACACCGGTCTGGCCCCCCACCGGCATCGCCATCGCAGCGCTCCTCCTCTACGGCCGATGGCTTTGGCCCTCAATTCTTGCCGGCGCGTTTCTCGTCAACCTGACCACGGCGGGCACCGTCTTCACCTCACTCGCGATCGCGGGGGGCAACACCCTCGAGGCCGTGGTCGGTGCGACGCTCGTGGCCCGTTTCGCCGGTGGCGTCGGATCGATCCGCCGGAGCTCCACGCTCGTGACCTTCTTCGGTCTGGCGGGACTCGGCGCGACCGCCATCGCCGCTACGGTCGGCTCGCTTTCGCTCGTTCTGGGTGGATTGTCGCCGTGGTCCGGCATCTTCTGGGTGTGGAGTACCTGGTGGCTCGGTGATGCGGTGGGCGCGGTCGTGGTGGCACCCCTGCTCCTGCTGTGGGCGCGGCGCCCCAGACGGATCACCCGCACCCTGGTCGTAGAGGGCGGACTCCTGTTGGTCGTCCTGTTGCTCGCGACCGGGATGGCGTTCGATCCCGGCTCCACGTGGGCCGCGAGCCGGGCACCGATCGAGTTTCTCTGCCTGCCCCCGCTCTTTTGGGCGGCGTTTCGGTTTGGGCAACGGATCACCACCCTCGGGATCCTGTTGGTCGCGGTGATTGCCATCAACGGGACCCTGCATGGGGCCGGACCCTTCGTGGTGAACGGTTCGCCCAATACCTCGCTGCTCATGCTGCAGGCATACCTGGGCGTCGTCGCCATCACGTCCCTGCTGCTCGCGGCCGCGGCCGCGGAGCGCCAGCGGGCAGAGCGACGGTTGCGGCTGCGCTCGATCCGGGACCCGTTGACCGGTCTCCTCAACTACCGCGAGCTGATGGGCGTCCTCGGCGCCGAGATCAGGCGGTGCCTCCGCACCGGCCGCGGATTCGCGATTCTCTTTCTCGATCTCGATGGGCTGAAGGCGATCAACGACCGGTTGGGCCATGCCACCGGTTCACGGGCCCTCTGCCGGATGGCGGACGCGCTGCGGGACGCGTGCCGGGCGGCGGATACGCTCTCGCGGTACGGTGGGGACGAGTTCGCGGTGGTCTTGCCGGAAGGAGACTCGGATGCGGCACTCCAGGCCGCCGGCCGCATCACCGCCAGGCTCGCGGCCGATCCCGAGCCGCCGAAGATCACTGCCAGCTACGGGCTGGCGCTCTTTCCGCAGGATGGGGACACCCCCGAAACCCTCCTCGCCAAGGCCGATGTGGCGCTCTACAAGATGAAGAGGAATGTCCACCGCATCTCCAGCCCGAAGGGCCGGAAACGCTAACGCCGTCTTAATACCGCGGACGGTACTCTGGTACCGTGCGCGATTTCCTCTACATCCTCGCCACCCTCGCTTTCTTCGGACTGATGCTGGCGTACGTCCGGGGATGCGCCCGCCTGGGGCGCGGCTCATGACGCTCGAGACGGCAATCACCGGATTCGTGGCGCTGGTCCTGCTCGGCTACCTGGTCTACACACTGCTCCGGCCGGAGAAGTTCTGATGACGGCCAACGGTTGGCTGCAAATCTTCTTCTTCGCCGCCGCGATCCTGGTGGTCACCAAGCCCGTCGGGGTCTATATCCTCCGGGTGTATGACGGCTCATTCCGCTGGCTGGCGCCGGTCGAGCGCGTCGTCTACCGACTCGGTGGTGTCGACCCTGCGGATGACCAGCATTGGACGCGGTACGCGGCCGGGCTCCTGTTGTTCAGCGCCGTATCGATGCTCGTCACCTATTTCGCGTTGCGGCTCCAAGGGTCATTGCCTCTGAATCCCTTCCATCGCGCGGCGGTCACGGACCGGCAGGCCTTCGAAACCGCCGCGTCCTTCACGACGAACACCAACTGGCAGTCGTACGCGGGGGAGACGACCATGTCGTACCTCTCCCAGATGATGCAGCTGACCTTCCACAACTTCGCGTCGGCGGCGGTGGGAGTGGCCGCTGCGGTGGCATTGGCGCGCGGCGTTGCCCGCCGCTCGGGTGGCCGGATCGGCAATTTCTGGGTCGACCTCGTCCGTGGCACCCTGTATCTCCTCCTTCCGGGTTCGCTCATCCTCGCCCTGCTCTTCGTCCAGCAGGGCGTCATCCAGAATCTGGCGCCGTACGTCACGGCGCACACGCTGGAGGGCGCGCGACAGGTGCTGGCCATGGGGCCCGTGGCGAGCCAGGAGGCCATCAAGCAGCTCGGCACCAATGGCGGGGGGTTCTTCAATGCGAACGCTGCCCATCCGTTCGAGAATCCCACCCCGTTGACCAACTTCCTCTCGATGTTCGCGATCTTCGTCATCCCCGCCGGCCTCACGTACACGTTCGGCCGAATGGTGAAGAACCAGCGGCACGGATGGGCGCTCTGGACGGCGATGTTCGTGCTCTTCGCTGGTGGCGTGGGCACGGCGTACTGGGCCGAGGCGCGGGGGAACCCGATTCACATCGCGCACGGCGTGGCTCCCGACGGCAACATGGAAGGGAAGGAAGTCCGCTTCGGGATCGCCAACTCCGCCCTCTACGCCACCGTCACGACCGACGCGTCGTGCGGCGCGGTGAACGCCATGCACGACTCGTTCACACCGGTTGGCGGCCTGGTACCGCTGGTCAACATCCAGCTCGGCGAGCTGATCTTCGGCGGCGTCGGGTCGGGGCTCTATGGCATGATCGTCATGGCGATCCTGACGGTGTTCATCGCCGGTCTCATGGTGGGACGGACGCCGGAGTACCTCGGCAAGAAGATCCAGAGCCGCGAGGTCCAGATGGCCATGTTGTACGTGCTGATCTTTCCGGCGGCAGTCCTGGCCTTGGCCGCCGCGTCGGTGGTTCTTCCCGCCGGGCTCGCGGGTCTCAATAACGCCGGCCCGCACGGGCTTTCCGAGATCCTGTACGCCTTCACGTCCGTCACGGGCAACAATGGGTCGGCGTTCGCGGGCCTGAGCGGAACGACCACGTACTACAACACGCTGTTGGGACTGGGCACGCTGTTCGGCCGCTTCGCGATGATCGTCCCGATACTGGCCCTGGCCGGCTTTCTGTCGGAGCGCAAGACGGTCCCGGAGTCAGCCGGGACCTTCCCAGTCACGACGGCGCTCTTCGTCGTGCTCCTGCTCGGTGTGATTCTCATCGTGGGCGCCCTGACGTTCTTCCCCGCTCTATCCCTTGGCCCCATCGTGGAACACCTCCTCATGGGCCACGGCAAGGTGTTCTGATATGGCCGCCAGCAAGCGGCCCCTGTTCGATCCGCCCATCGTGCGCCGGGCCATCCGCGATGCGTTCGCCAAACTGGACCCGCGGCACATGGTGCGGAACCCCGTCATGTTCGTCGTGATGGTCGGGAGCGTCTTGACCACCCTGGTCCTGATCCGGGACGTCGTTTCCGGGCAGCGCGGCGTCGGCTTCACACTCCAGATCACCTTGTGGCTCTGGTTCACCGTGGTGTTCGCCAATTTCGCGGAGGCCATGGCCGAAGGGCGCGGAAAGGCCCAGGCCGAGTCCTTGCGAAAGACCAGGACCCTCGTTCCCGCGAAGCGACTGAAGGATCCCGCCAACCGCGATTCCGGCGAATGGGCCAAGGCGAACGAGCTGCGTCGTGGGGACGTCGTCATCTGCATGCCCAACGATCTCATCCCCGGAGACGGAGAGGTGATCGAGGGCGTGGCGTCGGTGGACGAGTCGGCCATCACCGGCGAATCCGCGCCCGTGATCCGCGAATCGGGCGGTGATCGGTCGGCGGTCACCGGAGGGACGAGAGTACTCTCCGACTACCTGATCATCCGGATCACCGCGAACCCCGGAGAGACGTTTGTCGACCGGATGATTTCTCTGGTGGAAGGGGCAAGCCGGCAGAAGACGCCCAACGAAATCGCGCTGATCATCCTGCTCTCGGGACTGACGATCGTCTTCTTGCTGGCGGTCGTCACGCTGCAGCCCTTCGCGATTTACTCCGGGAGCGCGGTCTCGATCCCGATTCTCGTCTCGCTTCTGGTCTGTCTCATTCCCACGACCATCGGCGGCCTGCTCTCGGCCATCGGCATCGCGGGCATGGACCGGATGATCCAGCACAACGTGATCGCGATGAGCGGGCGGGCGGTGGAAGCAGCGGGGGACGTGAACACCCTCCTCCTCGACAAGACCGGCACCATCACGCTGGGCAACCGCCAAGCCGTGGAGTTCATCCCGGCGCCTGGGATCACCCGGGAGTACCTCGCGGATCGAGCTCAGCTCGCCTCACTGCCGGACGAGACCCCCGAAGGACGGAGCATCGTCGTGCTGGCCAAGCAGTTCGGCCTCCGCGCCCGGCCCCTCGAACAGACGGAACTGGTGCCTTTTTCGGCGACCACGCGGATGAGCGGCATCAACGCCGGCAGGGTCGAGCTGCGGAAGGGCGCGTCCGACGCGATCGGGCGCTGGGTGCGCGACCACGGGGGCGAAATGCCCGCCCCGTTGGCCGCGGCGGTCGACGGCATCGCGAAGGCGGGGGGCACTCCCCTGGTGGTCGCGGAACGGGACGGCGGCGCTGCCCGCCCCCTCGGAGCGATCTACCTCAAGGATGTCGTGAAGGGCGGCATCCGGGAGCGCTTCGAGCAGCTCCGGGCCATGGGCATCCGCACGGTCATGATCACCGGAGACAATCCGCTCACCGCGGCCGCCATTGCGGCCGAAGCGGGCGTGGACGACTTCCTGGCCGAGGCGAAACCCGAAGACAAGATGGCCCTGATCAGGCAGGAGCAGGAGGGCGGTCGTCTGGTAGCGATGACCGGGGACGGCACCAACGACGCACCGGCCCTGGCGCAGGCCGACGTCGCAGTCGCCATGCACAGCGGGACCCAGGCCGCCAAAGAAGCCGGAAACCTCATCGATCTCGATTCGAATCCTACCAAGCTGATCGAGGTCGTGGAGATCGGGAAACAGCTGCTGATCACCCGCGGCTCGCTGACGACCTTCTCGATCGCCAACGACGTCGCCAAGTACTTCGCCATCATCCCGGCGATGTTCGTGACGACCTACCCCGCCCTCCAGGCGCTGAACATCATGCACCTGCACTCGGCGGAATCGGCGGTCTTGGCGAGTGTGATCTTCAACGCCCTCATCATCGTCGCCCTCATCCCCTTGGCGCTCCGGGGCGTGCGCTGGAAGCCGGCTGCCGCGGTCGCCATCCTGCGCCGCAATCTATGGATCTACGGAGTGGGAGGGATCCTGATCCCCTTCGCCGGGATCAAGCTCATCGACATGCTCCTGGTCCTCACACGGATGGTCTAGCCCATGCTCCGGAATCAAGTCCGCCCCGCCGTGATCGCCACGCTGGTGCTGATGCTCCTTACCGGACTGGCCTACCCGGCGGCCGTCACCGGCCTGGCGCAGCTGCTCTTCCCACGCCAAGCGAACGGATCCCTGGTCACTTCGCGTGGCGACGTGATCGGGAGCGACCTCATCGGCCAGCGATTCGCGGCCGCCCGCTATTTCCATTCCCGGCCTTCCGCGGCCGGCGCCGGCTACGACGATACCCTCTCCGGTGGGCGGAACCTCGGGCCCACGAGCGCCAGGTTGGACACGCTCGTGATGACGGCACTAGACAGCGAGCGGAGGCTCGACGGTCCTCCGGGGGGACGCGTGCCGGCCGACCTGGTGACGGCCTCCGCTTCCGGGGTCGATCCCCACATTTCGCCGGCGTCCGCCGCCCTTCAGGTCCCCCGGGTGGCCCGCGCGCGCGGGCTCGACCCGATCGCGGTGCGGGCGCTCGTCGGCCGATTTACCCAGGGCCGGCAGTTCGGCTTCCTGGGCGAACCCCGCGTCAACGTCCTGCTGCTCAACCTCGCGCTCGACAGCGCGACGAACCAACATCCCTAGGAGGGCTCCGTGCGTGCCCCCGTCCTGTTGTTGACTGCCGGGATCGCCGCGGCCCCGCTGGCGGCCCAGCAATTTGCGCCGCCTGGGACCAAGCCGGACTCGACTAGGGTGCCATTCGCATTCGCGGATTTCACGTGGCTCAACGGGAACAGCCGCCAGTCTTCGTCGGTGCTCGACTCGAAGTACTTCACCGGCGAGTTCCGGCTCGACGCCAGCTACATCTACGACTTCAATCAGCCGAGTGATCACACCCTGGTGGGCACGTCCGAGAGTGGTCGCACCCAGGAGGTGCAGGTCCAGCAGCTCGGCATCGGAGGCGACTTCCACGCCGGGCACGCCCATGCCCGATTGATGACCCAGTTCGGCATGTACTCGACCATGACGCCCCGCAACGACGCCTCGCCCGCACGGGGGCAATGGAATCTGGCGGACGCCTACCGGTACATCTCGGAAGCCTACGGCGGTTTTCACATCGACCACTGGAACGGCGTGAACGTCGAGGCGGG
>DASUBP010000318.1:0-2551 GCA_035763205.1 Gemmatimonadales bacterium | reverse complement strand
CCGCCCCGCTTTGCAAAGACATCCGTGAATACCGTCTTCGCCTCATGACCCGCCAGATCGGTCGAAATCACCATGCCGGTCACCACGGCAGCGGAGCCGTAGACACGCACCTGCAGTTGGTCGAACTGCTGCTGCCGGTCTCTCGGCGCCGGGTGTCCGACGGCCCAGGCGATATGCTGCGCCTTCGAGAGAAACACGCCGGCCGCGACCGGATGCACGAAGTCGGCCGCGAGAACGGTGTCGAGGGTGGCTCGGTCATGCTCGCCTGCGAGCCACTGTTTTTCGAGCGTCTCGACGATCTTCTGATCGCTCAACGGCGGCTTGGTGATCGCGGCGGTGCAGAGCAGGCACATGAGGATCGCAGAAAGACGCATGGCAGCCTCGGCGTTGAACGGATGTTATTCCTACGGCGCCATGCAAGATACCGCTGACCCCGGGGCGTCCTGGAGTGCCCGCTTTACGCCGCGCCGGCGACGGCGGAGGCGGAGGGTATTCTGCACAACCCGTCCGAGTGAATGTTCAACCCGATGTTGGAGATGTTGTAGACGTGCTCACTTGCCACCACCCAGGTGATCTCGCAGATGTCCCGATCCGAGAAATGCTCCGCCAGCCGGTTGAAGACCGCCGGGGACACTTTCTTGAACCGGGTCAAGTGCGTGACGTAATTGAGCGCGGCACGCTCGGCGTCCGAGAAGACCGGGCTCGTTTCGAACTCCTCGAGCGCGTCCAGTTTGGCGGTCGAGTTGGACGCCTGCAGCGCCGCCCAGCGGCTCATATCGATGCAGAATTCGCAGACGTTGATCTGCGCCACCTTCTGACGGATGAGGTACATCAGCTCCGGCTGGATCGACAACTTGTGGTCGAGCTGGGACACCTTCCCGACCCAGGTTCCGAACGCCAGCGGCATGCGAGCGGAGATGACCTTGAGGGGCGTGAGTACCTGGCCGAAACGCCGCTTGGCCAGCGCGTAGACGAGCTTCATGACGAGGCCGTTCGGGCGCTCGACGGGGGGCAGGTAGGTTTCCATGTAACGCTCCGGTTCAGTTCAGAGTGCGTGTGAATGACACCCTGATGACCGGCTGGCGCCGTCAGTTGTGACAGGCCAGGTCTATTTCGCGACGCTCTTCTTGATGCTCTGCAGCTTGTCCGGATTTGCGACGACGTAGATGTTCTCGATGCGCTCGGCTCCCATCTCGAAGATGACCGCCGATTGGGCTTCGCCCGCGCCATAGGCAATCAGCCCGGGGCGGCCATTGAGGCGCGCCATCCGGAAGACGATTCCCTGGGGCGCCAGCCGCTTCATGGTGTTGATCACCACCTTCGCCACCGGGGTGCTGCCATGGACCGGCTTGGGCAGGGCGCCCTTCGCCTTGCCCCCGCCATCGACCCACAGCGTGATGTCCTCCGCCAGCATCGCCACGAGCCCCTGGAGGTCACCGTTTCCCGCCGCCTGATTGAATCGTGCTACCAGCGCTTCGGCGCGCTCGGTGTCCGCGTCGAACCGGGGGCGCTCGGTGCTCACGCGTTCGCGGGCGCGCGAGAGGATCTGGCGGCAGTTGGTCTCGGTTTTCTCGACGATCGGGGCGATCTCGTCGTACTCGAGCTCGAATACGTCGTGGAGCAGGAAGACGGCCCGCTCGACGGGCGCGAGACGCTCGAGCATTACCAGGAAGGCCAGCGACAGCGACTCGGCCAGCTCGACGGACGCCTCGGGGTTGGGGGATGGATCGGTCACGAGCGGCTCCGGAAGCCAGGGTCCGACATACTCTTCCCGGCGGTTTCGCGCAGAGCCGAGGAAGTTGATGGCGAGCCGGGTGATGATGGTGGTGAGGTAGGCGGCCGGGACGCGGACGTCGGTCTCGGGCGCCTCCACCCAGCGGAGGTAGGCGTCCTGCACGAGGTCCTCCGCGTCCATCACCGTGCCGACCATGCGGTAGGCGATGGCGAAGAGCAGGGGCCGGTTGGCCGTGAATTGGCCGTCGCGGTCGTCGGGGGTGCTCATCTCAACGAATATGACCAGGCAGGCGGGCCAGGTGTGACAGGCCGGGGCCTACGCGTTGCCGGCGCGACCTGAAGTCGCGGCTCGGCGCCTGCCGCATGAAGCGGCGCTTCATGCCCGTTCACCGGGCAGAGGCCGAGCCGCGGCTTTACGCCGCGCCGGCACACCGAAGGCCCCGTACGCACAATGCGTGTGAAGTGTTGGGGTCCGTACCGCACACGTGCATGGCTCGCCGCATACCCGCGCGGTACATTCTCGCCGACTCCGAACCTCGAGACTCTCGCCGTGCGAATCAGCGACATGAATTGGATGCAGGTCGAGGCCTATCTCAAGAAGGACGACCGCGCGGTCCTCCCCATCGGCAGCACGGAACAGCACAGCTACCTCCGCCTGATCGTCGATTGCATCCTACCCGAGCGGGTGGCCGCGGAGGCCGCCGAACCGCTCGGCATTCCCGTGTTCCCGGTGCTGTCCTACGGCGTGACCCCGTACTTCCGCGAATTCCCCGGCTCCGTCTCGCTCAAAGTCGAGACCCACTTGGCCGTGATCCGC
>DASUBP010000317.1:0-31776 GCA_035763205.1 Gemmatimonadales bacterium | reverse complement strand
ATCGAAGGCGTGTCGGGCCTGATGAATCTGGCGATGTTGCCGATGTGGATTCTCTCGGGGACCTTCTTCTCGTATTCCCGGTTTCCCGACGTCATGCTGCCCTTCGTGAAGGCGCTGCCCCTCACCGCGCTGAACGACTCGTTGCGGGCGGTGATGATCGACGGCACTTCGATTTTCCATCTCGGGCCCCCGCTGGCGATCGTCGCGTCGTGGGGACTCGTTTGCTTCGGAGTGGCGCTGAAGATTTTCCGCTGGCGGTAGGACGGGACTCGGGAAAAGTGAAACGGGAAACGTTCGCTCTCACGTTTCCCGTTTCTCGTCTCCCGTTTCTCGTTTCCCGCTTCACGCGCCCGCCAACCTCCGCAGCACCGTCACCAGCCTTCTCCGGAATCCTCCCGCCGCGGCCAGCACCGCCTCGCGGAACGCCGCGGCTTGCTGGAATCGCTTCGACGGATCATTGGTCACCGCCCGCCGCAGCACCACTTCGAGCTCCCGCGGCACGTCGCTCCGCTCGGCTGCCAGGAGGGGCAGGGCGTCGACCGTCTGCTTGGCCAGGATGGCTTCAGGTGTCGTGCCCTCGAATGGGGGACGCCCCAGCAGCGCGAAATAGGCCGTCGCGCCCAGGGAGTAGAGATCAGCGCGGGGATCGACGCGTTCACCCAGGAGCTGCTCGGGAGCCGCAAACTGCGGGGTGCCGCTTCGCGACGTTGCCCCGCCGTAGCGGTCGCCGCGAAGGGCGAGGGCCAGTCCGAAGTCCGTAATCCGGAGCCTCCCGTCCGGCTCGAGGAGCATGTTTTCGGGCTTGAGGTCGCGGTGCACCAAGCCCAGTCCGTGGGCGTGCTCGAGGGCGGAAAGGGCTTCGTTCATCACCCGGACCGTTCGCTCGACGGACAGCGGTCCTTTCCCCTGCACCAGCTGGGCCAGGCTCTGTCCCGGCACGTATTCCATCGTGTACCACTGCAGTCCCGCCCGGCCCTGAATGTCGTAGATGCTCACGATGTTCGGGTGCCGCAGGCGCGCCGCCAGCTGGGCTTCGCGGCGGAACCGCTCCACCACCACGGGATCGGCCGTGAGCGACGGGTGCAGGACTTTGATCGCCACTTCGCGTTCCAGCCCGAGGTCTCGCGCCCGGTACACGCGTCCAAAGCCGCCGGAGCCGAGCTCGCCGAGCAGCTCGTAGTCATCCCCAAGGGCACGCCGCAGTCTCCGCTCGAACCCCGAATCCATCAGCTGCGGGGCGGCCGCGGGTTCGTGGAAGGACCCCGCATCCGCCACGAAGTCCTCGAGCATCTCGGTGGCCGTGTAGTAGCGCGCCGAGGGCTCCGGTTTGAGGGCGCGGAGGACGACGCGCTCGACGGCCGCCGGAATTGCGGGACGGACCGTCCGCAGGGGGACGATGGCCGTGGGATCGGCTGCAGGGTCCTGGCCGGTGAGCGCCAAGTAAACGAGGCCGGCGACGGCGTACAAGTCGCTCGCCGGTTCGCCCGCGCCCCCGCTTCGGATCTCCGGGGCGGTATAGGGCGCGCCGCCCCCTTGTTCGTCCGGGGGCACGTTCGGGAGGCACCAGTTGGCGTAGCGCAGATCGGTGACGATCCCGCGCCCCGAAATTTCGAGCATGAGCGTGGTGGGGAGTATTCGGCGCATGATCACCCCGTGGGCATGCGCGTACTCGAGCGCGCCCAGGAGATCGCGGACCAGCGACATGACGGTCGGAATGGGGCGGGGGCCGCGTCTGATGGCCTCGCTCAAGCTCTCGCCGTCGATCCAGTTCGCGGTCCGGTACGCCACGTCCCCGATTTCGGCGGCCGCATAGGCGTGGCGGATGGCCGGATGGTCCAGCGCCGCCAGCGTTTCCGTCTCCCGCATGAACCACGTGCGGCTGGGCGTGCCGGGGATCAAGTGCACGCGCAGCGCGACGAATCGCTTCAATACGCGGTCCCACGCCTGATAGAGGGCGCGGTCGCGCGAAAGCGTGACCAGGTGATCCAGCCGGAACATCGGGTCGAGTTTGGACGCGAGTGCCTGCAAGGCGTCGACCGGGGGCGTTTCGGTCGCTTCCGTCAGGGCCTGGGTCGTGGGATTCGATGGCCGGGAAATCGGCATCCGGGGGGGAGTGGTCAGGGCGTGCTCGACGTCTCGAGGGCGATGATGCCGAACCCGCGTCTGCCGACCGAGGGTCCGTGCGTGTCTCGAAGGTATACCATGACGGGTGTGCTCGTGGAATCGACATCGGCTGTCACGAATCGATCAAACGCCATGGCCGCTTTCGCCCGCGGCGTGGTCAGGACCCGTCGCACGACCGGCGAGTCCAGGTGCCGGGGGAGGCTCCAGCCGGGGCCACCGACCGAATCGGCTCCTCCCATCACGGGGGTCCACGTGAAGGGGAATCCGGGCCTGGTCAGCAACGCATAGGTCGCTTGGGGGCCAAAGCGCTGCCGCGCGTCGATGCCGAGCTGATGTTTCAAGACCATCGCCGTGACCGCTTGCGCGCCGGTGTAGAGGCCGAGGAGCACCAGGGAGGTCGCGGCCGCGGTGCGTTTGGCTCCGGGGGCGAACCAATGGCGGTGCCATCCGACGATGCCGATGACGGGAATTGCGATCGACGCCATGTCGACCCACGTGGCCACCGCGCGGTCGAAGAAAAGGGAGGCGAACAGCACAATGGCGACGAGGGCGAGCATGAGCACGGCCCAGCCGAGGGCGCCCGTCCAGCGGCGCACGTGGCCCCAGGCGAGAAACACCGCGGGCACCAGCCAGAAGAACGGATCGACGATGGCGACCCAATCACCGTAGTAGCGCTGGTTGCTCCAGGGGAGAAAGGGTCGCAGCCCGTAGGAGCCCTGCCAATCCATCAGCAGATGGCTGGCGAGGGCCGCCCCATAGAGGCCGACAATGGTCTTCCACGGGACGGGCCGATTCTCCCGCCGGCAGAAGGGGAGCATGACGAGGCCGGTGACGATCACGAAGACGGCGGCCTGGATTACGGCTCCCAGCAGGGAGTGGGTAATCCCGCGGTGGTTGAAGTTCGACCGGGGGGGCATCCCGGGGAGGAATTCGTTGTAGTCTGGGGCGTTGGCGGCAAGGGCGCCCAACAGGGCGGGGGCGGGGATCCGGGAGTCGCCAATGGCGCGTCCAATGGCGGCTCCCACCAGGGAGTGCGCGATGTTATCCATTGTCGTACAGGAAGATAGACGCTTCCCGGGCCCCTGTCTGGCGGGGGCGGCTTGCGGGCGATACGTTAGCCTTCCCTGGAACCCAATGCTGTGAAGGAGCATCCGTATGGTTGTCATGCCCCCTCTGAATCGCCGGAAAGCCGCGGATCGCCGGGACCTGCAGGATCGCCGGGCGGGTGTGGATCGACGTTTCCAGGGGGATCGGCGCCTGGTGGTGGTCGCGGTGGTGGTGGAACGGCGAGCTGGGGCTGACCGTCGGGCGGGGCATATGGAGCGCCGGCTGGCGGTACGTCGCTCGTCCTCGGAGCGGCGGACCATCATGGAGCGTCGGCGGGCAGGTCCCAGGGCCTGAGCCTCCCAGATCACGCCGCAATTCTCCCTTCGTACCGCAAGGTGCGAGGGGCGTTTTTTTAGGGGATTGGATGGTATTGGCCGAATACTGATCATTGTGAACACCCAGAATCACCAAAATCTTGTTTTTTAATAAAATCCGCACTATAATCTCGCCCCTTTTTAGGCTCCCTACGTAAAAAAATTTGACAGTGACGTGCCTTTCGGCAGTTGGCACACCCGTTGCCTTAGCTAGACAGTGGCAGATGGACTCACTGGTTCTTGAAGTGAACACTTACCCTGTAAGGAGCACACGATGCGTAACCGTCTCACTGTTGCTCTGGCTGCGGTTCTCGGCCTGGCCTTCTCGGCCACCGCGAGCGCCCAGACGTGCACCACCGCGGGCTGCTCGGTCAGCACCACCGCGTCGGTCACGATCCCGACCCTGCAGAAGCTGACCCTGAGCGCGACGACGACCGCCCTGGGCGTGCCGACGATCGACAACGTCGATTCGGCCGCGAACCCCGTGCAGACCGCGGGTCCCTCGGTGACCGGCAAAGCCAATGTTCCGTTCAGCGTGACGATCGCTTCCGGCGCCGCCAACTTCACCGCCCCCGCGGGTGTGACGAAGTCGGCCGGTGACCTGTCCTGGTCCCTCACCGCCGGTGGCACCTATGCCGCGCTGTCGACCACGGGCGCGAACGTGATCAGCCAGACCACGACCGGTGGCAGCCAGTCCGTGAACATCTTCTATCATGCCGCGTGGCACAGCACCGATGCGCCGGGCGCCTATTCGCTCGCCGTCGTGTACACGCTGACCGAGCCGTGACGCTGGTTTTCTCTCTGACGACGCGGCGGGTGCGCTGGAGCGTACTCGCCGCGTTGTCTGTGTGGGGTCTGGCGGTGGCCGCTCCGGCCACCGCGCAGGTCTCGGTGGACCAGGCGGAAATCGTGCTGCACCCGCAGCCGTCGTCGCCGGCCGTCGCCGGGTTCAACGTCTCGAACGAGACCCCCACCACGGTCGAGGCGAAGGTCTACCTGAAGGACTGGGACCGCGACGAGGATGGCAACAACCGCTTCCTCGAGCTCGGGACCGTTTCGCAGTCGTGCGCGAAGTATCTCCGCGTGTTCCCCCTGAGCCTCCGGCTTCCGCCGCATACATCGCAGGGCGTGCGCCTGGGCCTCCAGGGCGCTGATTCGCTCCCCGCCACGTGCTGGAGCATCGTGTTCGTGGAAGCCGCTCCACCGCAGGCGGGCGCGGGCCGCCAAGTTCAATACGTCCTCCGCTTGGGCGTGAAGGTGTACATCGAGCCCCCCGGCCTGTCCGTTGACGGAGACGTCGAGGGCATGGGGATCGACACCATTCACGCCGTTCGCGTCCCCGCCGTGAAAGGCGCCAAGCCGGTTCCGCCGGCCGCCGATACGGTCGTGACGTCGGTGCAGTTCCGGAATACCGGCGGACTGCCAGCGATCGTAAAGGGCGAGATCGAGTACCGCCGGCTGGACAATTCGGTGGTGCACCGGGATTCGGTCCCGACCTTCTACGTCCTGCCGGGCGCGGCCCGTCGAGCCCGGGTGCCCCTGCCCGCGCTGCCCAAGGGACACTACGTCGTTCTGGCCCTCCTCGACTTCGGTGGGAGTGAAGTCGCGGCCGGCCAGGTGCCGCTGGACGTCCCCTAGTGCGGCGCGCGATCCTGGCACTGGCCGTTCTGCTCCCCGCGCGGGTGTTTGCGCAGGGGAGCGTCGTGCTGACGGTGTCGGGAGGACCGGTAGCGATTCCGGCACCGGCCGTCGCGGACTACAACGCCGGTTTCGTGCTCGATCCCAGCGCTCTCTCGTATAACGTGAACATCGCCGGGGGGCCGCCGAGCACCCTGCATACGACCACGGTGTCCGTGCGGTCGGCGTCGGCCACGTTCGGCCCAACGGCGCTGAGCGATTTGCAGTGGAGCGTCAGCGGCTCGGGCGTGTGGCAATCTTTGACCACCAGTGACGTGACGGTCGAGTCTCACCAGATCAGCCGCAACGCCGGGAACAACTGGTCGAACAGCCTTCTCTTCCGCTGCCTCATCGGTTGGACCAATACGCCGCCGTCTCCACCCGCGGTGGCCTACACGACCACCCTCGTGATCACCCTGACGGTGACCACGCCATGAAGCGTTCGGTCGTGATTGGGGCGCTCAGCTTCACCCTGGTGGCCGCGGCTGCGGGCGCGACGGTGACGCTGCGCAATGTGATTCGGCACGGCGCCCGGCGCTCCGTCTCGGCCGCCGCTCCCTCCGCTGCGCCGGTCCCGGCCGTGATCCGACCTGACACGCTGATCCAAACGGTGAATCCTGCCGCTCCCGCGACCCGGACGAGCCTCCGTCGGGCGACATTGACCCCGGCCGCGGCCCCAGCTCAGCGGGTCGCGCCTGCTCACGAGGCCCCCGCCGCGTTGACCCCGATTGCTCCGGCAGCCCCGGTCGCCCACCTCGACCTCGAGCCGGTCGAGGCCGCGGCCGCGCCACGGTCGGTTCAGGTGGTCGCGGTCCCGGTGCCGGCGGCGCTTCTCAGCGGTGGTGACGTCCAGTATCAAGTCGTCCCCGAGGGGGATGCTCACCTGGTCGGCGCCCTGAACGGCACCGTGGCGGTGACGTCCGGCGAAGCGAACCGGCCCGTCGTGGTGGCGGCAAACTTGTCCAAGAGCGCCCCGGCCGGTGTGCAGACGGTCGCGCGGGTGCAATTCAGCCAGAGTGGCGCCGTCCGCGGCGAGGTGTTGGTGCGCCTGAACGTCCTGACGATCCACAGCGCGCTCATTCGCCTCGGCCAGACGGTCCTCGGCGGGCACGCCGGCGACCGGATCCCGCTGCGCTACTTCGTGACCAACACCGGCAACGCGACCGACACCCTGGCGGTCCGTCTCCTCGCGCCCGGGGGTTGGCGCGTCGTCGGCGCGCCGACGACCATCGTCATCCCCGCCGGCGCCACGGCGACCGAGGAGGTTACGCTCTGGGTGCCGAGTGACGCCGGCATCGGCTCCGTGCGTCTGGGGGTCATCGTGTCGGCGGGGGGGCGGGATCTCGCGCGCGCGGACGCCGGCCTCGAGGTCGTCGCCGGAGCGGCGCTGCATGGCGGTCCATCTTTGCAGGTCAATTCGGGGGTCGCGTCGGTTCTGACGAACCGGACCTCCGCGCCCGTCTTTGAAGTGGACGCGACCGGGCCGCTGGCGAATGGGCTGACGATGTCGGGGCGGTTCATCCAGGCGACCAATACGGCGACGGCCGATCCCATCGCGCTCGCGCGGGTGGGATACTACTTGGGCGGCTCCTATCTGTCGGTCGGCGCTTCCCACTGGCGGGCGACCGCTGGCGCCACCGGGCACACTTTCTCCGACATCACGGGGCTCAACGCCTACGGACGCGGCGCATCCTTCTCCTTCGACGATACCCGCTACACGGCCGACGTCCTCGGCGCGTCGCCGAGCGTCGGCACGCAGTCGTCGAGCGGGCACCTCTATGGGGCCCGCATCGGGATGCACGTCGATGGCGGTTGGGTCGGTGCCACGGCGACGGATCTCCAGGACAACGTGTTCGCACCCCGGCAGCTCCAGGCGATCGGTGTCGGCGGCATGTCTCCCGCCTTCTCGGGCTTCACGCTGTCCGGCGAGCTCGCGCACCGGAGCTACGCCACCGGGTCGGGGATGGGGTGGTCAGCCGAAGTCGATCAGCGCTCGGCCGACAACCAGTTCCAGCTCCGCGCGCTCTCGGCACCAGGTGGTGCGGCGGCGTATGCGCGGGCGAAGTCCGAGTTCGACGCTCAGGCGGCGCACACCATCGGCAACCTCCAGCTCAACGGGTCGGCATTCCTGAGCACCGATCAGAACCAGGGATTCGGCAGCCTGCGATCGGTGGGGTGGTCCGTCAGTCCGCGGTACGAGGTGGACAGTCACCTCTCCCTCACGCTCGACGCGCATGGCAGCGCCTACAGCGTCAATGGCGCCGTCGGGTCGTTCGGCTCGAACGAGACGGCGGTCCGGGCGGGCGCCGCGATGCACGTCGGCCCCTTCTACGCGAGTGGGGGCCTCACGGCGGGGCAGGTCTCGCGCACGACCAACCTGCCGAACGCGCCTTCGATCGTCGACGCCGGCGGGCGCTACGGGATCGAAGGCACCATGGGCGCTTCGACGGATCGCGGACTGTTCGAAGCGGGCGTCTCGTATGATCAGAGCGCCGCCCGGGTCGGGTATCTCCCGCACGAAGCGCTGCTCAGCCTTCGCGCCGACAACGTGCCGGTCTGGGGCAACTCCCGCGTGCACGCCGAAGTCCAGCAGTATCTCTGGTTCGGCGCTCTGCCGTCCGCGACCCTGGTCCGTCTTGGTGTGGTCGTGCCGCTGCCCCAGGATCTCCATCTGACCGTGGACGTCCAGCACAATCCGTTGCTGACGGGCCCCACCGGGGGCAATCGCTGGGTGCCGGTTGTGAAGCTCGAACACACGCTCTCGGTGGCAACCGGTTCGAGTCATGCGCTGGTGCGCGGTGTGGTATACGAGGACGGGAATGGCAACGGCGTCCGGGACCGCGGCGAAGCCGGGGTCCCTGGCGTGGTGGTGCGGCGGGGTGATGAGACCACCGTCACCGACAAGAACGGGGAATTCACGCTGATCCAGGAGACGGCGGAACGGCTGCGTGTGGACGAGACTTCTTTACCGTTCGGGGACGTCGCGAATCCGGCATCGGAGCTCCAGTCGCCCGACCAGCGGCGCGTAGAGATCGGCATCTGGGCGACGGCGTCGGTGCAGGTGCGGCTCGTGCCGACGGCCGACGAAACGGGGCGGGTGCCTCGGGTCGACTTCCGGCCCGGGCTCGTGAACGCGGTCGACTCGGCGGGGAATGTCTGGTCCGCACGGACCGACTCCACCGGCACGGCGCGTTTCGATGCGCTGCCTCCGGGCACCTACCACCTCGACTTCCAGCTGCAGGATGTCCGCGAACCCGTGCACACCGCCGGTCCCGCACCCACGTTCGTCGTGAAGCCTGGTGCGACGGTCCCTGCCATCCGGGTTCCCGTCTATCCCCGGCCCGTGCGCCTTTTCGACCCCACCAATCAGCGGGGCCGAGGCGGCGCCACCAAGGGACACGGATGAACCCGGCGCTGGGTCTGTGCGGCATTCTGCTCGCGGCCTGCGTGACCTCCACCGACACGGGGTCGTCGACGCTGGTCGTCACCGGCACTTGGGACTATGCGGCCAGCCAGTCGACTCCGACGACCGCGAACATCACCGGGACCTTGATCGTGTCGTCGCAGTCGAACGGGATCTTTCAGGGCAGCGCTTCGGGCTCGGAGACCGAGGGGAGTACCACGACCCCGGTCTCGGGTCCCATCGCCGGACAGACCGTGAACGACACGACCGTCGACTTCGACATTTTCTTCAATTCGGATCCGAACGGACGACGCCACGTGGCGGCGGTCGTGCGCGACACGATGCGCGGAAGCTGGGTGGAGACCGGCGGGGCGGGCACCTTCGCGGGATCGTTCACGGCCGTTCGCCGGAGCGGCCCATGAAGCGGGGTCTCTGGATTGCCGTGGTGCTCCTCGGCGCGGGACGCGTGCTGGCCGCACAGACTTGCACCGCGTCGCTCAGTGGGGGTGCCGGGACTTGCTCGGTGAACGTCACGGCGACGATGCCGGTGAACGCCGTCGTGCAGCTCTCGCTCTCCACGACGACCACGGCCCTGACGGCGCCCGGTTCAGCCGACTATGACGCGGGATTCGTGGCGAACACGGGACCGTCGGCCACCGTGCAGTGCAACGTCACCTGCCGCTTGCAGATCAGCGCCGCGACGGCGACGTGGAGTGCCGTCGCGACGACCTCGGTGACGCCGCGGAGCAAGCCCTGCGCGGACCTGACGTGGAGTACGAGTGCAGGCGGGACCTTCGTGGGGTTGACGACGACGCCGGCGACGGTCCAAACCATCCCGGCCACGGGGGGGTCTGCGCCGGTGTCCATCTTCTATCAGACCAAGTACGCCTGGGGGCTCGATACGCCCGCCACGTACTCCCTCACCGTCGTCTTCACGCTCGCCGCGCCCTGAAGCCTCCACATTCGTCGAACCCAAGCTGAAGCTTGGGCCCCACACTGCATAGCGCTTGAAGCGCCACGTCGTACCGGGCCCACCCTTCAGGGTGGGAACCAGCCGCTGTGCTCGACGTCATGCTTACCGGGTCGTAAGCGTGTACCGCACCACCATTGAGTACGTCCCCGGCCGATCCTGTTGGCTGTGGTAGGACGTCTGATACTGGAAGGCGACTTCCGTATTCGAGGTATGGCTGCCGGTCGCGGCCTGTGCCGGGTCGGTCGACAGGGGCGTGTAGCCGCCGTTCGCGTTCACCCGCCAACCCAGGTCCGTGGCCGGCTTCCCTGAACGGGCGCCCTGACCGGCGGCCCACTCGGTCGACGCCGCGCTGACCTCGAGCCGCCAATCCGTGTTCGACTTCACCCGGGCCGTCGGTCCGCTCAGCTCCTGAGCACCCGTGGCGATGTCCCGTGCGGAGGGATTCACCGTCACGGCCGCCGGCCGGTCCAAGGACAGGCCCATGAGCGCGCCGACTGTGGCGACGACCTCGTTCGTGGCGCGGCAGTTATTGGCGGAGCAAGCCTGTGCGGAGCTGATCCGGGGGAGCAGGGTCGAAACAGCGAGGGCGACGACAAGGGCCGGGCGAGTCATTGTCAGCCTTCAGGTATGGGCGCGGTTGAACTGCTCGCCCACCCCATAAGGCACATCGCGTACCTTGTCCTGATGCTACGTATGTCGTTGCTACACAGCTAGATAGAGATCTGCAACGAACAAACGGTGCTGGACGATTCGTATAGATATTTGACATCTAACTTCACAGAAGTCACGACACTGTAGGGAAATAGGCTCAAAGTGGCAACGCGGAGAACTGTCTAGATATTTGACGCTTTCAGCGCGCGCCGGCTGTTTTCCGGACGATTCGTTCGAGCGTATCGAAGTCGAAGGGCTTCACGAGGGTGGGTACGCCGGTCTCCGCCACCAGACCCGCCGTGTCCTCGGCGAAGGTGTCCCCGGTCGACAGAATGAGCCGGTCGAGAAGCTCGGGCCGGTCCTTCCGCAGGCGGGCGATGAAGTCCCGGCCGTCCATCCCCGGCATGCGGACGTCGCTGATGATCACGTCGTAGGCCCGGGCACCCAGTGCCTCGAGCGCCGCCTGACCATCCGCCGCCACGTCGGTGACGATACCCGAGCGCTCGAGGAAACGGCGCGCCGCTTCGCGGAGGGCAGGTTCGTCGTCGACCAGGAGGACCCGAAGGCCGGCGGGATCGACTGCCGTCTGTGACGCGGATTCCGGGGTTGCCTTGGGCAGGGGACGTGTGTCCCGTGGGAGCTGGACGATGAACGTCGCGCCTTGGCCCGGGCGAGAGTCCACCACGATGCGCCCGCCATGTTCCTGGACGATGCCGTAACAGATCGACAGTCCGAGCCCGGTGCCGACGCCCACGGGTTTGGTGGTGAAGAACGGGTCGAAGATCTGGGCCTGGATCTCGCTCGGGACACCGGGGCCGGTGTCTGCAACCTCGATGCGGACGGTGTCGGGCGCCGCGACGGTGCGTACCGCGATGGACCGGTTTCCGTGCTGTGCGGCGAGCGCCTGCTCCGCGTTGATCAGCAGATTCAGCAACATCTGCTGGAGCTGCGGTCCATTCCCCCAGACGACCGGCGTCTCGGGAGACAGGTCCACCGCCACGGCGATGTTGAGTGTGTTGAGATGATAGGACCGCAGTGCGTAGGTCCGGCGCACCACGTCGTTCACGTCGATCAAGTCCCGCTCGCTCCCACCCGACCGCGCGAACGCGAGGAGGTTCGACGTGATGCGCCCGATGCGCATCGCCTCGTCCCGGACCATCTCGGCCATCTCACGCTGCTCGGCGGGGAGCTCATCGAGCAGCATCGTCTGCGCGAACCCGGAGATGATGGCGGCGGGATTGTTGATCTCGTGCGCGACGCCACTCACGAGCTGTCCCAGCGCCGCCAGCTTGTCGGACTGCTGGAGCTGCGCTTCGATCCGGCGCTGCTCCGCGTACGATTCCGACAGGGACCGCGTCTGGCGTTCCACGTCCCGCTCCAGGCGGCGGGCGTACTCCTGATCGGTGCGCAGGGCAAGCACGAGCCGCGCGGCGATGATGATCCCGCCGGCACCGACCAGGATTGCCGCGGGCACGTCGACGCCGGGCCGTAGAATCCCGATGACCGCGACGCCGAACACGCCGCCGAGTCCGGCGATCAGCACCACCAGGTGTGACAGGACACCCGTCTTTGCGTCCGTGAACGCGCGAGCGCGCCAAAGGGGCGTTTGCCAGGCGATGCCCGCGGCCAGGATGTAGAAGAGAGCCGTCCACCCCAGGGTGACGATCCACAGGGGCAACCGCTGCGCGCCGATCTCCCCGGTCAGGATCTGGGCCGCGGCGTACGCGACGCTCCCGAGCGCGAACACCACCAGGGCGCCGAACGCCCGGGACCCATGCTCCTGGAGCGTTCGGGTCCGGTTGAGTACGCCTACCAGAATGCTCCATAAGAGGACGAACGCGCCGAGACCCCCGACGATCCCCAGGAAGGCTCGCCGGAAATCGGTGACGGGCCCCTGCTCACTGAGCAGCTCGAAGGTGAGGATGCCGCTGGTGAACGTCAGCAGCAGGGTGTCGAGAATGACGGCCACGCCGGAGACCCGGCGCAGCTGCGGCCGGAGCAAGATGGCGACGGCGACCACCAGGCACGGATAGATGCCGACGTACCCCACGGCGGCGATGCCCTTGGCGAGGCTCACCGGGGCATCCTTCAAGTACGACCAGTCATCTCCGAGCTGACCGCCGAGCCAGATGGCGCACCCCGCGGCAATCCACCCGAGGGCCCGCCGTTCCACGCTCTCGCCCGCCTGGCGCCGGGCGACGAGGGCGGCGATGGTGGCATACAGGGAGGCCCAGGTCCACGCGACGGGGGCCAGGGACTTCTGGGAGGCGGGGTTCAGGAGATACGCCGCGGACATCACGATGTAAGACGCGAGCGCGCCTATCGCGATCCAGAGACCTCGGCGATCCAGATCGGCCCGTACGGCTGGAGGGGTCACGGCCTTCGAAAGTACGCGTCCGACGCGGAGCCGGGGAGAGGTGGCTATCTTCCGCCTCGATGGCAACTCCCGATCCGGATCGCTGGGGCTGGCGCGAGGCTCCCCGCAAATCCCTGCATGAATGGCCGCGGCTCGCCGAGTTCGCCGCCCGCGCGCGGGCCGACGGCCTCACGCACACCGTCGTGTGCGGCATGGGGGGATCGAGTCTCGCGCCCTGGGTGCTCGCTTCGAGCTTCGGCGCGAAGAACCTCACCGTCCTGGACAGTACGGATCCGGCCTCGGTTCGTGCGGCCGAACACGCGTCTGACCCGGCGCAGACTCTCTACCTCATTGCCAGCAAGTCCGGTACGACCGTCGAGTCGATGGCGGCCTGCCACCACTTTGCCCGTCTCGCCCCTTCCAGCCATTTCGCCGCCATCACCGATCCGGGCACGCCATTGGAACACAAGGCGCGCGGCGAGCGCTGGCGCGAAGTCTTCGCGCATCCAGCCGATGTCGGCGGGCGATATGCGGCCCTGACCGTCGTCGGCATGCTCCCGCTCGCCTTGATCGGTGGCCCGGGCCAGGCGGTGCTCGAGAGCGCGATGGCGGTGGACGAGGCGAAGGCCCGGGAACTCGGCGCCAGCATCGGGGCGGCGGCCCGCCACGGTCAAGACAAGCTGGCGCTTCGCGGAGGGGGGCCGATATCCTCGGTGGCCGCGTGGATCGAGCAGCTGGTGGCTGAGAGCACCGGCAAGCAGGGACGCGGCGTGGTACCGGTCCTCGGTGCGGGGTGGCATACCAAGGACGTCTTCGCCGCCGACATCGGCGCCGCCGAGCCCGTGTCACTCGGGGCCACCTTCCTGACGTGGGAATACGCGGCCGTCGCGATCTGCGAAGCTCTCGACGTCAATCCGTTCGATCAGCCGGACGTGGAGGCGGCCAAGGTGCTCGCGCGGGCGGAGCTGGCGCGCCCCGGCGGCGCCGCAGAGGCGTCGCCGTCCACACTGTCGCCGAAGGCGCTCGCCTCGTCCGCCAGGCCGGGGGACTACGTCGCGATTCTCGCGTACCTCCCCCAGACGCCCGCGAATGATGCGCGGCTCGGCGCGCTGGCCGGGCTGTGGCACGGCGCCACCGGATGCGTCGTGACGACAGGATACGGGCCGCGGTATCTCCATTCCACGGGGCAGCTCCACAAGGGAGGCCCCGACACCGGGCTCTTCCTCGTCGTCACCGCCGATCCCGATCAGGACATCGCCATCCCCGAGATGCAGACCACGTTCGCCAAGCTCGAGCGCGCGCAGGCCGTCGGGGACATCAAGGCGCTCCTGGCGAAAGCACGCCGGGTCTCGCATGTGCATCTGCGAGACCCGGACGATTGGAGCGTACTCTCACCCGCCTGACGGCCGGTCAGCGGTCGTCGTCATCTCCGGCCGTCGCACGTCCCGGCAGGTACGTCCGGTGCGGCGCGGGTACCGCCTCGCGTCCCCGCACGCTCTGCCAGATCTCCTGATTCAGAATCGTTTCATCCGCCAAGTCGGGGCCCGCAAGGTCCTGGTCGGTGAGCCGCGACATCGATTGCTTGCCGTTCAGCTCGTCGAAGGGCCAGCGCGGTGCCACGGCGTGGAACGGCGTGAGATCCGCCCGCGAGACGAAGGCGTGCGAGAGCGGTGTGGCTCCCGCGTCGTACTGGGAGAGCGGTGAAAGTCCAAGAAAGATCCCGATCGTCCGCACCACGGAGCTCGTGGAATACATGGTGCTGTCCACGACGCCACGCCGGGCATAGGGCGAAGCCATGATGAGCACCGAGCGGTGCGCATCCACGTGATCGGGTCCATCCTGGGCGTCATCCTCGAGCGCGAAGAACGCCATGCTCTTCCATGCCTTCGATCTGGAGAGACGCTCCACGACCTGACCCAGCGCGAGGTCGTTGTCGGCCACCATCGCACGCGGTGTCGGATGGGTGGCCCGCTTGCCCTCGGTGTGGTCGCGGGGCAGGTAGAGAATCACCAAGGCGGGGAACGTGTCCCGCTGATCCCAGGCGTTCACGGAGTCGGCGAAGAGCCTGGCCCGCGTCGTATCCCGGATGTCGAGCTCGAAGCCGGGGAACTCGGGCACGGTGATGCCCTGGAGTCCGGGCATGGAGGAAACGTGCCGTCCGCTCGAGTCCGTGTGCACGGCTTCGCCGAAGTTCACCGTCCACAGACCGGCGCGGCGGGCGGCATCCCACAGGTAGGCTCCGTGGGGGTTGGCCAGGTCGGAACCGTCGTCGAGATCCCAATCCCGGCGGCTCGAGTAGACGGCGGGCCAGGTTTTCTCATTGTACTCGCCCGCGAAGGCGCGATCGGTCCACTCGTGCCCGTCCGCCGAGACTTCACCATCCACATAGAAATTGTCGAACAACACGAAATGGCTGGTGATCGCGTGCGCGTTCGGTGTCACGGAATCGTTGAAGATCGCGAGCTTCGCATCGCCGTTCCCCCGCTTCGCATCGCCGAGCACCTGGTCGTAGGTCCGGTTCTCCCGGATCACGTAGACGACGTGGCGAATCTTCGGCAGGTCGGGCGGGGCCGCGCGCAGTCCGGGATTCGAATAGGGTGAGAGGCTCAACACCTTCGCGGTCGCCGAGGCGAGCCCGGAGGCGTCGGGGAGTGGGATGACCGACACGGAGCCCCGGACCAGGTCCGCGATGTACGGACCTGAGGGGTTCGGTCCCGAACCATTGCCTTTGCCGTTCGCGACATAGAGCGTGTCGCCCGCGCGGGAGACTTCCACGCCGGTGGGATACCAGCCGACGGGGAGGAGTCCCTCGACCGTCGGCGTTGCGGCCGCGACATTCACCACCGCGACCGCATTGTTCCCCGCGAGGGCCACGAAGAGCCGCCGGCCATCGGGGGTCAGAGCCAGGGCGTTGGGATCACTGCCGGTGGGAGCACCGCGCATCAGCGCGACCGCCAGGCGGTCCGTCACGCGGTTGGAGTCGAGATCGTACCGCGCGACTTCGTTGGCGCCCGCCAACGTGGCGAAGAGCTGATGCCCGCGGAGCACCATGGAAGAAGGATGCGGCCCCACCGCCAACTTCGCGCCGTCCACCACGCCGGCCGCGGTGATCGGCAGGCGTTCCACGCTCGAATCTCCCCAATTACTCACGTACACCGCCGCGGAATCCGCCACGGCGGTGTAGGGGTGGTGCCCGACGGCGAACTTCGCGGTCACCGCCAGGGTCCTGGTGTCGAGGATGTAGACCGAGTCGGAGAGGTTCCCAACCACGGCGACGAGGTCCCGGCCCGGCAGAATGGCGATTCCGGCGGGGAAAATGGCGGCCGGCGGCGGCGCGAGGACGACGGTGTCGACCGCGGGGACACCTGAGCCATAGATCACGCGATAGACGCGGTTCGTGCTGCCGCCCGAGGCCCAGACCGTATCGGCCGTGGCCGTACCTCGGTGGGCGAGTCCCAGCCACGCAGCTTTGAAGGGGAGTGAGTCGACGATCTTTCCGGTGCCCGCGTCGATGCGCCAGAGGCCATTGGCCGAATGGCCGTTGAGCGTGACGACCACCTGCCCGTTCGCGAGCCGGAGGATATTGAGGGGCAGGGTGCCCACGGGGACCTGCTTGCCGGCGGGGGAGATTCGCCAGCCTGAGGGCAGGACCGTAGTGCCGTTGCCGAGGGCCCCCGGCACGATCCGGTGCGCGGCTACGCCGACGACGAGAAGTCCCGAGACGGAGAGCGCTATCTTGCGGAGCACAAATCAATCCTCGAGTGCCTGGATTCGCGGAATATAGACCGCGATCCTCCGGGCCGGAGGGGCCGTGACGCTAACGTTTCACTTGATTCCGCACACCCATTGGGACCGCGAGTGGTACCTCCCACGCGCGGCCTTCACGGCGCGCCTGGTGCCCGCGGTCGACGACCTGCTGGCGCTGCTCGAGAGTGATCCCGCGTACCGGTCCTTCCTGCTCGATGGCCAGACGGTGCTGGTGGAGGACTACCTGGCCGTCCGGCCCGACCGGGAAGCCTCCCTGCGCGCGCTGGCCCAGAGTGGCCGCTTGCAGCTTGGTCCTTGGTACGTCCTGGCCGACGAGCTGATTCCCTCCGGCGAGTCCCTGATCCGGAATCTCCTGTACGGCGCCATCGACACGGCCCGCTGGGGTGGGCGTCTCGACGTGGCGTATTCGCCCGATGCGTTCGGTCACCCTGCCATCCTCCCCGTGCTCGCGCGTGAGTTCGGCCTCAAGGCCGCGGCGCTCTGGCGCGGGCTCGGTGGAGAACCGGGGCAGACGCGCGACGCCTACCGGTGGCGAGGCCCCGACGGGCGCGACCTCCTGCTCTGGCACTTTCCGCCCGACGGGTACGAGGCGGGTGCCGCGCTTCCCACGGACCGCGAGCGGCTGCGGCAGGCCTGGGTGCCGCTCCGGGCGGAGCTCACGCGACGGGCGGCGACGAATCACATCGCCGTACCGGTCGGCGCCGATCATCATGCGCCGTACCCGGACCTGCCGACGCTCCGGGAGCGGATCGCCGAGCTCGAGCCCCAGAACGCCGTCCGGATTTCCCGTCTCGATGAGTTCCTGAAGGAGCTCGCGACGGAGGCGGAGCATGCGCCCGAAGTGTCGGGAGAGTTGCGCTGGTCGTACCGGTATACCTGGACCTTGCAGGGCGTGCACTCGACGCGGGCCCCATTGAAGCGGCGGCATTCGCGGGCGGAGCTGCAGCTCGAGCGGATCGTCGAGCCGCTCGCCGCCCTCGCCCGGCGCGCGGGTGGGCGGGACCGGCGGGCGCTTCTCGACCGCGCCTGGCGCACGCTCATTCGCGGGACGTTCCACGACACGCTCTGTGGATGCTGCGCCGACCCGGTCGCGCGCGCTCAGGGCACTCGCCTCGATGCCGTCGAAGCGACCAGCCGTGAGCTCGCGGACGGCGCGGCGGACGATCTGTCGGGGCACGACCCCGACCTGTCGCGGGACCATCCCCATCCGGATTCAGCGCTCTGGCTCTGGAACCCGGTCGCGCGCACCCGGAGCGGCGTGGTGATCGCCGATACGACCTGGTTCCGCCGGGATATTCTGGTGGGGCCGCCCGGTGATCGGAAACCCCGTCATGGGCACGCCCCCGGAGAGTTTGCCTTGATGAACCAGGACGGGGAGGCGATTCCCATCCAGGTGTTGAGCCGGCGGAAGGCTCTCGAACGCCGGGATGCGGCGCGCCATTATCCGGATCAGGACGAAGTCGACCATATCCGGATCGCGTTCCACGCGCCGGCACTGGAAGGACTGCGCGCCACCGTTCTCCGCTCGCGCGTCTCCGCTCCCCTCCGGCGGGACACGGGAGCGGGGGTGCACGGGCGCACGCTGTCGAATGCGTTCCTCGACGTCACCGTCGAGCCGACAGGCGCCGTGACCCTTCTCGACCGCCGGACCAACGAGCGATTCGAGGGTCTCCTGCGGCTGGAGGAGGAGCGGGACCTCGGCGATCTCTATACGCCGTTTCCGCAGGGGAGGCCGGTCCGTGCGGGCGGACCCATTCGCGTCCGGCGACTGGCCGGAGGGCCGCTGGTCGCCGCGCTCGAGGTCGCGTACGATCTGCCCGGGGCGGCGGCCCGTCTGGTCCTGCAGCTCTTCGACGAAAGCCCCGTCCTCAGATGTCTGCTCGACATCGACAACCGGGTCGCGGATCACCGCCTGCGTCTGTGCTGCCCCGTCGGCGTCACCGGACCCGCGCTCGCGGGCGCGGCATTCGGCGCCGTCCGCCGGGGCCCGGTCTCGGTTCACGCTGAGGACTATCCGCGCGAGACTCCCGTGACCACCGCGCCCGGTCACCACTTCGTGGCCGCGGCCCAGGGCAACCGGGGACTCGCCCTGCTGGCCCCGGGGTTCTTCGAGTACGAATGGACTCCCGAGGGCGAGTTGCGGTTCACGATCCTGCGCGGAGCGGGGGAGCTTTCGAAAGACGACCTCCCCACCCGCCCCGGCCATGCCGGGTGGCCCACCTCGACTCCGGACGGGCAGTGCCTCGGCCGCGACCGCATCGAGCTGGCGCTGGTGTCCGTCGGGGCACGCGACCTCGATGCGGGAGAGACGCTACCCGAGCTGTGGGAGGATGTGTTCCTGCCCACCCGCGCGCGGTGGCTTCGAAACGCGAACCTGGGTGGGCCCAAGGCGTTCGGTGCGACGCTGGACGGGCGTGGGCTGGTGCTCTCGGCGGTGAAGCCGGCGCAAACGGGCTCGGGGATGGTCCTGCGCTGCTTCAACGCACGCGGGGAGCGGGTGGTGGGCGCGTGGCGGCTGCCCGATACCATCAGGACCGCGCACCGCGTCCGGGCCGACGAGAAGTCGGCGGAGCCGCTGGTCGTCGAGGGCCGCGGTCATACCGTCCGGTTCATCGCCGAGCCGCACGAGATCGTCACACTGCTCATTACCTAGGGGATTATGGAAGAGCGTTCGATCCGCGTCTCCCGCACGGCCCGCTATGCCACTCTCGGCGAACCGGGGCCGAAATTGTCCGAGCTCTGGATGGTCTGCCACGGCTACGGCCAGCTGGCGCGCCGGTTCGCGGAAGACTTCGAAGGCCTCGCGGATGGGACGAGGATGGTCGTCGCCCCCGAGGGGCTCTCACGTTTCTACATCGACCGGACGCAGCAGCGAGTCATGGGCGCTTCGTGGATGACGCGCGAAGACCGTCTCCATGAGATCGAGGACTACCTCGGGTACCTGGACGCTCTCTACGCTGAAGTGAGAGGTCGGATCGGCCGGGATCTGCCGGTGACCGCTCTCGGTTTTTCGCAGGGTGTGGCGACCGCGACCCGGTGGGCCGCACGGACGCGCGCGCCCGTCAAGCGCCTGGTGGTGTGGGGTGGGACCGTGCCCCCCGAGGTCGACCTGTCGGTCTTCGCCAGGACTCGCGTCACGGTGGTCTGCGGAGACCAGGACGAGCTGATAACGGCCAAGGTGCGGGAGACGGAAGCGGGCCTCTGGCGGAAGGTCGGCATCGATCCCGAGGTGAAGATCTTCCCGGGCCACCACGAAGTGCTCCCCGAAGTGCTGGCCGAGCTCGCGCGCGCCTAGGTGGTGTGCGGCGCCAGCCGGTCGCGGAGTGCGTCTCCGAGCAGGGTGCAGGCAACGACGACCAGTACCAGCGCGATGCCCGGCGCCGCCGCGACCCAGGGCGCGTTGACGAGCGTGTCGCGGCCCGACGCGATCATCGATCCCCACGACGCCGTCGGCGGCTGAACGCCGAGTCCCAGGTAGGACAATCCTGCTTCGAGAAGGATCGCGTTGCCGACGCCGAGGGCCGCGGCGACGATCACCGGCGTCAGGGCGTTGGGGAGGAGGTGGCGCCAAAGCACGCGCCGGCGCGTGGCACCCAGCGCGCGGGCATTCTCCGCAAAACCGCGTGTCGACAGGGAGCGAACCTCACCGTATACCAGACGCGCGATGCCCATCCATCCCGTGACTCCCAGTACGATCACGACCAGTCCCGCGGAGGGGCGCCAGAGAGCGGCGAGCAGAAGCAGGAGAACCACGCGGGGAAGCGCGAGCGCGAAGTCGGTCCCGGCCATGAGCCCGCGTGAGAGCCAGCCCTGGCTCGCCCCGGCCACGCCACCGACCAAACACCCGAGCGCAACGGAAATGGCGACGGCGAGGACACCCACCCCGAGAGAAATGCGCGCACCGTACGCGAGCCGGGTCCAGACGTCCCGTCCGAACCGGTCGGTGCCCAGGACGTGCCACGCGCCGTGCAGGTCCGTGGCCAGGGGCGGGAGAAAGCGCGTCTGGATGACGTCCGCCTGCAGGTCCGGGTGCCCGTTGGTAACGAGCGGGGCGGCCAGCGCTACGGCCACTGCGACGAGCAGGACGGTCATGCCGAAGCGGCCGCGACGGTCGCGCCAAGTCGGACTCACCGTGCCTGCCTCTGGAGGCGGGGATCGAGTGCGTTCACCCACAGGTCCGCGAGCAGGTTTCCGATTACGACGAGCGCGGCGCTGACGGCCGTGGCCGCCATGACGACCGGATAGTCGCGTGCCTGCACCGCTTCCACGAGCACCCGGCCCACGCCGGGCCACGCGAACACCGCTTCGACGAACACCGCGCCGGAGAACAGCGCCGGCAGGGAGAGCCCCAGCAGGGTGACGACCGGAATCAACGCGTTCCGCAGGATGTGCCGTGTGACCCCTCGCGGCGGAAGGCCTTTCGCGCGGGCCGCGGTGACGAAGGGTTCCCGCCGGACGTCCACCATGGCGCCACGCGCGAACCGCGCCATTCCGCCGATCCCGATGAGCGTGAGGGTCAAGAGGGGGAGGGCGAGGTGGCGCGCCCGATCGAGGAACCGGGCCCAGGCCCCCAGGAAATCGGCGTCGTAGCCGGCCGCACCGAACGCGGGGAACGCCTTCCACTGATACGTGCCGAGCATGATCAGCATGAGCCCCAGCCAGTAGCTGGGCACGGCGTAGAGCGTCACGGTGCCGATCGAGAGCGCCGCGTCCGTGCGGGTTCCCGGCCGCGCGGCCTGGAGTGCGCCGACCACCACGCCAAGGCCGCACGACAGGAGGAGTGACAACCCGACGAGCCACGCCGTTTCGGGCCAGGCGGTGGCGATCATTTCCCGGACCGGCCGTCCGGTGGCGATGCTCGTGCCCCAATCGCCCGTACCGAAGCGGGAAAGCCACGAGACGAACTGCTTCGGCAGGGGCTGATCCAACCCGAGGGAGTGGCGGGCGGCGGAGATCTGGCTGGGGGTGGCGGTGGGGCCGAGCAGGTAGTCGACCGGGTTGCCGGGCGCGGCATGGAGCAGGAGAAACGTCAGGGCCACGACGCCCGCGACCACCGCGGCGCCCACCGCGAGGCGTGAGAGCAGATGCCGGAGCACGGCGACAATCTCGCGTCCCGGTTCGAGGGCCGCTAGAATGCGGGCGTGCATCGCCCCGGCTGGTGGCTCCTCGTGGTCGCGGGTCTTACCGCGGCGTGCGCCGGGGACCGCGCGGCCCGCCGCGGATCAACGGTGCTCTTCGCGTACGGCGCCGACCTCGAAACCATGAACAGTCTCGTGACCCGCTCGCCGTTGCCCCGGCAGGTGGAGCGGTACGGGCTTCTGACGACGCTGGCCCGGTATGACAGTGCACTGCAACCTCAGCCGTATCTGGCCCGTGCCTGGACCTGGAGCGCGGATCGCCGCACGCTGACGTTCGCCCTGCATACCGAAGTGCGCTGGGACGACGGCGTTCAAACCACGGCGAAGGACGTCGCCTGGACGCTCAACGCGGCGCGCGACTCAGTCACCGGGTATCCGCGGTACGCGGATCTCACGGCGATCCAGAGCGTCACCGCCCTCGACGACTCGACGGTCGTGATCCGCTGGTCGCGGCCCCCGGAAGGTTTCCCCGATGTGTTTACGGACCTGGGGATCTTGCCCGCCCATCTTCTGAGCTCCGTCCCCCACGCGCAGATGCGGAGCGCGCCCTGGAACACCCACCCGATCGGGAACGGACCCTTTCGCTTCGTGTCGTTCGAGCACAATCGCCGGTGGATCTTCGAATCCAATCCCGACTTCCCGGCTGCGCTGGGTGGGCCGCCGCACCTCTCCCGGTTCATCGTCGTCACGGTGGACGAGCCGACCGCCAAGCTCGCGGCCCTGGTGGGCGGTGAGCTGGACTTCGCCGGGGTTACCGCCATCCACGTGCCCTTCGTCCGGAAGGACCCGAGGCTCCAGGTACTCGAGTATCCGCTGATCCTGCCGTACGGTCTGGTGCTGAACGTGCGACGCCCTCCCTTCGACGACCCGAAGGTGCGGCTGGCGCTCGCCCTCGCGATCGACCGCCGTGCGATCATCGACGGCGTGCTCTTCGGATTCGGCCACGTCGCCGACGGGCCGGTGCCCCCCGAGCTTCCCGGCTACGTCCCGGTGCCGGCCATTCCCTTCGATCCTGATTCGGCGCGGCGGCTGCTCGGCGGGCATTGCCCGTCATTCGACATCGTCACGGTCGGCAGCGGAGAAGCGGCGGTGGAGCAATTGATTCAGGCGAATCTGGCCGCGGTGGGATGTCAGGTCGGCATCCGTCAATACGAGCTCGCGACCTTCAACGGGATGATCTATCGCGCGCACGATTTCAGCGCCGCCGTCATGAGCATCCCCGGAGACCCCGGTTTGTCGTATGTCCACACTATCGGCGACATCACGGGCCTGCCCCTCCCCGATGACCCGCGGGAGGCGCAGCGCGTGCTCGGCGAAGTCCATCCGGTGATCTGGTTGTATCACGCTCGAGGTGTGAACGGAATGAATCGGCGCGTTCATGGCGTGCGCATGGACGCGCGCGGAGAGCTCCCGACGCTCGCCTCCTGGACGACCACGCCGACCGCGACGACCAGGCCATGAGGCGTCGCGAGCTCCCGGCGCTGGTGCGCGCCAGTGCGCCGACCCGGCTCGATTTCGCCGGCGCGTGGACCGATGTTCCGCCGTTCTCCGCACGAGAGGGCGGGGCCGTGGTGAATGGTGCCATCGAGCTCCGTGCGGAAGCCGTGCTCGAGATCGGCGGGCCACTCATCCGGTTGGAGGCGGAGGACACGGGGACCGTCGTCGAGTGCGTCAACGCGGGGGGACTGATTCCCGACGGACGTCTCGAGCTCCATAAGGCCGCGCTCCGGATGTTTCCGGTGCAAGGCAACCTGACCTTGCGCACGCGCAGCGCGGCGCCCCCCGGGTCGGGCCTGGGGGGGTCAGGCGCGCTCGATGTCGCGCTCGTCGCCTGCCTGGCCCGGGCCCGGGGCGAACATTGGGACGTCCGGGACCTGGCCGAGCACGCGTGGCATCTTGAGGCTGTCGAGGCCCGTTTTCCCGGTGGCCGGCAGGACCAGCAGGCGGCAGCCTACGGGGGTTTTCACCGGTTTACGTTTCGCGATCCGGATGTGGGGGTCGAGCCGATCACTCTGGCTCCCGATTTCGCGGACGCGCTCGCCCGGCACCTGGTGCTCTGCTACACGGGAGAAACCCGGGTGTCCTCCGCCACGATTTCGCGGGTGGCCGGCGCCTACGAAAAGGGCGATCCGAAGGTCACGGGAGCCCTCCGGGCGCTCAAGGACCTGGCGGGCGAGATGGCTGATGCCCTCCGGACCGGTGACCTGTCCCGAGTCGGGAGGATCTTGACTTGGAATTGGGAGAGGCAATTGGACCTGGACGAGGGCATGCGCACACCCGCGATGGCACGGCTCGAGCAGGCAATGACCGCGGCCGGAGTGCTGGGAGGGAAGGCCGCAGGGGCAGGAGCGGGCGGGTCGATGTTCTTTGTGGCGGGTGACGACGTGGATGGGGCGGTCGCGGCCGCGCGGGGCGCGGGTGCGACGATCTTGCCCGTGAAGTGGGCGCTGGAGGGTGGCCGCGCGTGGTGACCATCGAAGAGATCCAGAAGCGCCGCCACGAGCTGTCGTCGTCGGCCACGTTGCGGTCCCTGTACGCGCGACTCGAGGCCCGAACCACACGACTGCTCGCTACCCCCCCCGCGATCCCCGTGATGAAGGGGATTCTCTCGGCCGACGGCGGATTCTGTTCGGCGGACGGCTCGGTCCTGACGTTCGACCCCGCGAGCCCCACGTCGCATTCCTGCCCCCAGTGCGCAGCCGTCTATTCAGGCGAGCACCACGACCAGTGGTGGGCCAGGCACCAGCACCTGTGGCTTGCCGAACGCGCTGCCGAGTGGGCGACGGTGGCGGCGCTCGGTGAGAAGCCGGAAGCCGCGCGGGGGGCAGCCGCCCTGCTCACCGAGTACGCGCAGCGCTATCTCACCTATCCGAATCGCGACAACGTCCTCGGTCCCAGCCGGCTTTTTTCATCGACCTACGCGGAATCGATGTGGGTGCTCAACTACCTGTCGGCGGCCTGGCTGCTCCGGGAGTGCGGCGCGCTCGATGAGGCGACCGCCGCGGCCGTCCACCAGGTGGCCGACGAGGCCGCGAATCTCATCGGGGAGTTCGACGAAGGCTTCTCGAACCGCCAGACCTGGAACGACGCGGCGCTGACGGCGATCGCCGTGTGGTTCGAGGATGAGGATCTCGCGAAGCGGGCGATTGAAGGGGACACCGGATTGCTCGCGCACCTCCGGGGCTATCGAACCGATGGGCTCTGGTACGAAGGCGAGAATTACCACCTGTTCGCCATGCGGGGCTTGGTCACGGGCCTCGGATGGGCTAGGCATGCCGGCGTCGAGCTGGAGGGAGACGAGCCGCTCCGGAGCCGCATCGAGGACATCCTGCTGGCTCCCTCATTCTCAGCGCTTCCGGACCTTACTTTCCCCGCGCGGAAGGATTCGCGTTTCGGCGTCTCCCTGGCGCAACCCATGTATCTCGACACCTGGGAAGCCGCTTTCGGACGAATGGAGAGTGAAGCTGGGCGGCGGTGGCTGACCGCTCTCTACCAGGCGGCTCCGCAGCCACAACAACTGTTCGAGTCCTATTTGCACGATGCGCCGTACCTGAACACTCCCGTCACCCCGGCGCGCGACGGGCTCTCGTGGGGCGCTCTTCTGGAAATGAACCCCGATCCGGCCCCGGCCGAGCCTTGGCAAGGCCGGAGTGTCCTCCTCGAGGATCAGGGGCTCGCCGTTTTCCGCGAGGGCTCCCGCTACGTAAGCCTCGAATGCGGACCGACGGGGGGAGGGCACGGACATCCGGACCGCCTGCATCTCACCGTCCATCAGGACGGGGTCCATTGGCTCCCCGATTTCGGCACCGGATCCTACCTCCGGCCCGACTTGCCCTGGTATCGCTCCACGCTCGCACACAACGCCCCTCGTCTCGACGGCGAGTCTCAGCCCGGCTGGGACGCCTCATGCGAGATGTTCGACGTGCAGGACGAATGGGCCTGGGCCCGCGGGCGTGCGGACGTGTTCACCCGGACGGTGGTGGTCGGCCCCAAGTACATCCTCGACGTGCTCGAGCTCGACGCTGCCGGCAATCACCGGACTGAGCTCCCCTGGCATCTGCGCGGGGACGTCACGGTCACGACGCCGGGATCCTGGGACGAGAAAGCGTTCGACGAGGGCGTGGTCACGAAGGCGGAGCACTTCGCGCCCGGGGTTCGCGATCCGATCGGCATCGAAGCCCGTTCCGGGTCGAGCAGCCTCGCCCTCCGGATGGCCACCGATGGAGCGCTGTTCAGGCTCACGGCGCCGGGTGCCCCCGGCACTCAGAGACCATCTTCATTTTTCCTCGTCAGGCGAGACGGGGACGGCGCTCGATTCGTCACCGTGATTTCCAGGGAGCCGGTCACTGCCCTCAAGTTGTCGGGGGACGTGATCGAAATCGTGCAGCACGGAGGCGCCGATACGCACCGGTTGCACCTCGACGGCTGGAACGTCGACACCCCGAAGGGACGCGTGGCATTGCGCGGGGCTCGCGACCGGACTGAACGGCCCAAGCCCTTCCTGAATCTCGAGCCGCCCCCCCGGGCTGAGGGCGCGGCCCTGCGGCTGGACGAACCACCGGCCCTGGATGGCACGCTCACGGGATTCGACGTCTCGGAGCCGCTGCGCTTGGACTTGGAGGATCAGTACCGCCGGTCGGAGGAACCCTACGGGGGCCCGGAAGACCTGCGTGCGCGGGCCTACGTCGGCTGGGCAGAGGGGACGGTGTACGTCGCGGTCGAGGTGGACAAGCCCGACGTGACGTTCCGGCCCGCGCAAGCGCCGCCGCTCCTGCTCGACAATGAGCCCGACGACATTCATTCGGACGGCATACAGGTCTACGTTCAGATGCCGGAGGATCCCGCGGTCCACGGCTACCTCGTCGTGCCGAACGCGGGTGGCGCGCTGCGGGTCCACGGAGCTGGGGAGACTAAGGGATCGGCTTCGGAGGTGCGCGGCGCCTGGAGCGAGACCGACACCGGCTACCGGATCACTCTGGCTCTCTCCTGCGCGGACTTCGCACGCGCGCACGTCGGGGCGCACGTCGGGTTCGACCTCCTGGTGAACGAGATGCTCCCGGGACGTGTGCGGCGCGCCGGCCAGCTGGTGTGGAGTGGCGGCGGGGGGTGGGTGTGGCTGCGCGGTGACCGGCAGGATCCGGGGAGCTTCGGCATCCTGGAGCTCGTCGGATGAGTCTCCTGGTCGTGCTCCACGAGCCTCAGGATCTGGTCAACATCGCTCACACGGTCCGGGTGATGAAGAACTTCGGGCTGAAGGATCTCCGGATCGTCTCACCCCGGGAGTACGACACGCATCGCATCGGCGGGATCGCCCACCAGACCGCCGACGTCCTCGCGCGGGTGAAGCTGTGCGAAACGCTCGACGAGGCCCTCGGCGACTGCGTGCATGTCGCGGGGTTCACGGCCCGGGGCCGGACCGCCAAACGCAACCTCCAGCGACCGCGCGAGGCGGCCGCCGAGCTCGTGGCCGTCGCCGAGACGGGCCCGACGGCGCTGCTCTTCGGACGTGAGGACAAGGGCCTCCCCAATGAGGCCCTCGATCGCTGCCACCGGATCGTCACGGTCCCTACCGAGCCGACGTACGGATCACTGAACCTCGGTCACGCCGTCGCCATCGCACTCTACGAGGTGGCGCTCGCGGGCGGGGCCGGCGAGCGGGCATTCAAAGTCCCGCGCCGCGAAGCCGGGCCCGCCGACTCCGCCGAGCTGGAACGTCTGTTCGGGGACGTGGAACGGGCGCTCGATGCGATCGATTTCTTCAAGACGCGGAACCCCGAAGGGGTAATGCGGACGGTGCGCGAAGTGGTGCACCGGGTGCCCCTGGACGAGCGCGAAGCCAAATTGCTCCGCGCCATGGCCATCGAGGTGGTGAAGTACCGTGACCGAATCGCGGCGAATTCCGGGAATCACGTCGACCGGGAGTAAGCGGCCCGACGCGCTCTTCGGGCCCGACGCCCTGGACGGCCTTGCTCCGGGCGTCCCGCGGCTCACGTCGCGGTCGTCCGGATGCTCCGTCTGGGACGAGGCAGGGCGGGAGTACGTCGACTATGTGATGGCGCTCGGCGCCGTCGCGCTGGGCTACGGACACCCGGTCGTGAACGAGGCCGCTCGCAAGGCGGTCGACGCCGGCGTCGTGGGTCCCCAGCCTCCCGCGCTCGAGGAGGAGCTGGCAGAAGCCCTCTGCGCGCGGCTCCCGGGGGTCGAGCGCGTGCGGTTCCTCAAGACCGGCGCGGAAGCAGTCGCGGCGGCGGTGCGGTTGGCCCGGGTCTCGACCGGCCGGGATCTGGTGCTGACCTGCGGCTACCACGGATGGCTCGACTGGTCACAGGGCAGCGTGGAAGGGGTTCCCAGCTTGCTTCGGGAACTTCGCCGCGAGCTGCCCTTCAACGACGTCGCCAGGACCCGCGCGGCCATTCGCGAGGCGGGACGATCACTGGCGGCGGTGGTCGTCGAACCGCTGGTGGTGCAGGAGCCGTCCCGCGAATGGCTGGACGCGCTCCGTGTCGAGACCAGGTCCGCCGGCGCGGTCCTCGTGTTCGACGAGATCAAAACCGCGTTCCGGCTCGCGATCGGCGGCGCCGCGGAGCGCTGGGGTGTGCATCCCGATCTCATGGTGGTAGGGAAGGCACTGGCCAACGGCTTTCCGCTCGCGGCGGTCGCTGGCCAGGCCGGTGTCATGGAGGCCGCGGCGCGGACGTGGATCTCCTCCACACTCGCTACCGAATCGGTTTCTCTGGCGGCGGCGCTGGCCACCCTTCGCGTGTTCACGACGGAGTCGGTGTGCGCCCACCTACACACCGTGGGGACTCGGCTCCTGCATGGGCTCCATTCGCTCGCCGCGAAGCACAAGGACGTCGTCACGGGCGTCGCGGGTGTCGCCGAGATGAGTTTTCTGCACTACGTCGACGACCGCGCGTCCGCGCGTGTGGCCCGTCTCTGCGCGGCCCGCGGACTCCTGTTCAAGCGCACCGCCTACAACTTCGTGTCCTATGCTCACGACGAGAAGGTGATCGACCGCACGCTCGCCACGCTCGACGAGGTGCTGGGTGAGGTGGCGCGCGAGCCGTGAGAGATGCCAGATTCTGAGATGCTGATCGACGTCCATGCGCATTTCCATCCGGACCGGAGTCCGCGCAACGACTGGCGGGAGTACAACGCGTCCCGCCTCGCCGCCGGGGACAAGATGGGCGTCACCATTCACGTGGCGTCGATTCTGGGAACCTTCGGGCGGACGTCACCCACGTATTTTCCCTCCCCCACCGACGTCACCTACGGCAACGATTTCCTGCTGAGCCTCGAGAAGGCGCACCCCAACCGCATTCGCGGCTACGTGTGCGTCAACCCGAACTACACCGAGCACGCGCTCACCGAGATCGATCGCGGTGTGAAGGCCGGCATGGTCGGGCTCAAGCTGGCCGCGAGCCGGCGTGCGGACGACCCGCTGCTCGATCCCGTCTGTGACGCTGCCGCCCGGCATCACCTCCCCGTTCTCCACCATATCTGGCAGCATCGCCGGCACGAATGGCCGCAACAGGAAGCCTCGGACGCCCTCGAGCTGTGCGCGTTGGCGCTCCGGCACCCGACGGTGTCGTTCCTCCTGGCGCACATCGGCGGGGGCGGGGACTGGCTCCATTCGCTCGCCGCCGTGCGGGACGTCTCCAACGTCTACGTCGATCTCTCGGGTTCGGGCGTGGATGGCGGCATGCTCGAGGCGTGCGTAGATGCGGTGGGCGTGAGCCGGCTGCTCTGGGGCGCGGACATGACGCTCTGCTCCGGTTGGGCGAAGCTGCGGTACCTGGAACGTCTGCTCACCGTCGAGGAAGTCGAAGGCGTGAAGTGGAAGAATGCCGCGAGCATCTTCCCCAAGGGCGCCTTCGGGCCCGCTCTGGCGAACTGATGCGAATCGACGTCAACGCATTCCTGGGCGCGTATCCGTGGCGCCGTCTTCCGGGCACGACCCCGGCGCATCTGATCCAGGCCATGGACCGGGTGGAGATCACGGAGGCATGGGTCTCCCATTTGCCCGGGCTGTGGTGGAAGGACCCCACCGAGGGGAACGACTGGCTCTACGAGACCGCCGCCGTTCACCCCCGCCTCAAGCCCGTGCCGACGGTTCATCCCTCGTTGCCGCATTGGGAAGAGGTGCTGGCCGAGGCGGCCACGCGCGGGGCGCCGGCAGTGCGGTGTGATCCGCAGTTTCTGGGGCTCGCGCCTGCCGGCCATGAAATGCGGGTGCTGGCCGCGACCTGCGGATCCGCCGGGGTGCCGCTCCTGATGTCGGTGCGTCTCGAGGATCTGCGTCAGCGGCACCCGCTGGACACCGCCGGCGACTTGCCCGCGTCCGCGGTCCGGACACTGATTCGCGCGGACGCGGATCTCAAACTCATCGTGACGCACGCGGATCGTTCGTTCATCGAAGAGGTGCACTTCGGCTCGACGCCCGCGGAAGCGGAGCGGCTCTGGTGGGATCTGAGCTGGATCTGGGGACCCCCGGAGGACCACCTCGCGACGCTCCTGTCCAATCTCGGCCCGTCCAGGTTTCTCTTCGGAACCGGACAGCCACTGCGCATTCCGGAGCACTCCGTGGCCAAACTGGATCTATTGGACCTCTCCGCCGAGGCGCGCGGGGCGATCGAAGCCGGAAACGCGCGGCGGCTGGTGGCCGGCTGATGCTCACCGCCGACCGTCTGGACTGGGGGCTCATTCCGGCCGTGCCCACGCCGTTCCGCGGCCGTGAGATCGCCGATGACGCCTTGCGCGGCTACGCCAAGTGGATGGCGGGACAGCCGATCGCCGGAGTAGCTGTGTGGGCCCACACGGGACGCGGCCTTCGTCTCAACCCCGCTCAGCGTCGCCGGGTGCTGGAGGTCTGGCGGGAGGCGCTTCCCGGCAAGGTGATCGTCGCGGGCGCGAACTCGGTCGAGATGGCGCGCGAAGCGAAGGCGCTGGGCGCGGACGCCGTGCTGGCATTTCCGACGGCGGACGAGCCGATCGGGTTCCACGCCGCGCTGGCCCGGGAGCTTCCGGTCATCGCGTTCTATCTCTATGAGGCGGCCGGCGGCGTCGCGTACGACAACCGCACCCTCCACGGGCTTCTGCAGATGCCGGGGGTCATCGGCATCAAGGTGGCAACGCTCGATTCGGTCATGACCTTTCAGCGGATCGCCGAGCTGGCGCGCCCCTATCGGGACAAGGTCCTGATCACCGGCGAAGACCGCTTCCTCGGCTATTCCTTTACCATGGGCGCGCGCGCGGCGTTGATCGGCATGGGCGCGGCACTCACGGATCTCCAGGCCGAGCTGGTCCGCGCCTTCCGCGAGGACAACTTCGGACTCTTCGTCCGGCTCTCCGGGATTCTCGACCGCTTTTCCCTCGCGACGTTCAAGGATCCGATGGAGGGGTATATCCGCCGGATGCTGTGGGCGGCCGCATCGCAAGGTGTCATTCCCGAAGACGTGTGCGACGATCCGTGGGGTCCGGTGCTCGACCCGGCGGAGCGGGAGACCGTGCGCCAAGCGGTACGGGATGCGCGCTCAGCTCGAGCGTGATTTCGAGCGGTTCGGCCGCGGCTTGCCTCGCGATTTTCCCGCGCACGTGCGGGAGCGCTACCACATCGACCTGAGTGCCCGCTACCTGGGTTTCCCGTTGCCGCATCCGATCGGCAAGGGATCAGGCCAGTTATCCCTTCACGAATCCCAGCTCGAGACCGATCACCAGGCCGGCCTCGCCTTCGTGGTACTGAAGACGGTCATCGCGCAGGACGCGAGCGGCGCGCAGACCATGAAGGCCTGGGCGACCCACGAGACCAGGATGGAGGTCGAGCGGCGACGTTTCGGCGATCGCGAGGGGTGGACGGTCACCTGGAAGGGGCGAGGGTGGGACCGGAGCTTCGACGACTATCTCGCGCTGGTGCGGGTGGCGCGCGACCTCACGCGAAGCGGTGAGATGGTGGCCGTTCCCTCTGTGAAATATCACCTCCCGGTGCTCGGCGAGGCATTTCGAGACGAGGAGTACCGGTTCACCACCGGAGCACTCGCGCGCCAGTGGGGCGCCGGGCCATTGCCTCTCGAGAAGGATTTTTCCCCGACCCTGGCCGGCGACTCTCGGTCCGATGAACGGGAGGCGATTCTGCGGTGGCTCGCGGAGGTCCCGGCCCGGATTCGTGCCGCTGGCGACGTGCGGCTGGGCGTGAAGCTGATGAATGCACGATTCGACGACGATTTTCAGCGGCAGATGGTGGAGGGGACGAAGGGCGCGGATGCGCT
>DASUBP010000316.1:0-2415 GCA_035763205.1 Gemmatimonadales bacterium | reverse complement strand
TACGAGCCCGGGTTGTCCGTCGAGCAGCTGTACGAGCCGGCGACCAACCTGCGCCTCGGCTTCCGGTATCTGCACGATCTGATGGCCCGGTACGGTACGTTGAACCACGCCCTGGTCGCCTACAACAGCGGCCCCGGCAAGCTCCAGGACCTGCTGGACGCCGGTCACGAGCCGAAGTCGGCGTACGCCCACCGCGTGGCGGGGGGATACAAGGCGCCGAAGAACGGCAAGTAACTAAAGGGGTCAGGGATCAGGGATCAGGGAAACAAGAAGGGGGCTCCGTGTGGAGTCCCCTTCTTTGTGTCCCTGACCCCTGACCCCTGACCTCTATCATCTGAATTGCTTCGGCGGAATCCGGATGACTTGGCCGATCTTGAGCTTCGCGTGCGCTTCGAGGTCGTTGTAATCGAGGAGTGCCGCGAGGGGCACGCCGTAGTGATGGGCGATGGACGTCACCGTCTCACCCTTGGCCACACGATGCGAGCCCTTCTGCAACGGCGTCCGGGTGCGGGACCGGTGTTCGGGCGGCACGCTCCACGCCGCGGCCGGGACGACGCGGCCGCTCATCGGGATGATGAGGCGCTGGCCGATATGGAGGGTCGACAGCCGCACGTGCGGGTTGGCGGAGGTGATCATCGCCACGGTGACGTGATACCGCTGGGCGATTCCGGAGACCGTCTGGCCCCGCGTGACGTAATGGTCCACGAAGGTGACACGCTCGCTGGCCGGCAGGGAGTCGTACCGGAGTGCCACGGTCTGGCCCCGGCCGCGCGGCACCCGCACGGTCACTTCGCGCCCCGGCGGCGTGATCCCGCGGATGAATTGCGGATTGAGCTCGAGGATCGCGGCGACGGTGGTGTCGGAGAGCTTCGCGATCACGTCCAAGCCCGTCGCGTCAGGCACCGTGATCTCGTCGAAGACGAGCGGCGCCATCGGCTGGATGCCGGTGAAGCCGTACCGGGCCGGCTGCTTGGCGATCAGCGACGCCGCGATCAGCTTCGGCACGTAGTCGCGGGTCTCGCGCCGGAGATAGCCCTTCCGGCTCGCGATGTCGAAGAACGTCTGATCGGTGAGCGAGTCCACTTCCCCGGGCAGCCGCGCGACGGAACGCTCGATCTTCCCCGCCCCGGCGTCGTACGCCGCGGCCGCGAGATACACGCTCCCCAGCCGCTGCATCAGATCGGAGAGGTAGTTCGCGGCGGCGTCCGTCGCCTTGAAGGGATCGCGCCGGTCATCCATCCACGGGTCGACCGTCAGACCGTAGTTGCGCGCCGTGCCGGCCATGAACTGCCACATCCCGACCGCCCGCGTCCGGCTGACGGCCGTGTTCGACAGCCCGCTCTCGATCACCGTCAGGTAGACCAGGTCCTCAGGCAGACCCTTCGCGCGAAGCCGCTCGCGGATCATCCCCTCATAACGGCCCAGGCGCGACAGCCAGATCTCGAAGCGGTCACGCGCGTCGGTCTGGAAGAAGTCGAGGTACTGCAAGACCCGGCTGTTCCCGGAAAACGTGCTGACGTCGATGTCGAAGGTCGCGTCCCCACCCTTCGGACCGGCGCTCGGCGCGGTGGGCTTGTCCGGACCGAAGAGCCGCTCGGCCTCATGCCGGACTTCTTCTCGCGGAATGCTGCTCGTCGCAACCGCAATGCGGCTGGTAGAATCAGGCAGGCCCTGCTGCAAGGTGTCGAGCACCCGCTGATCGGCCGCCTCGTCGCGGTCCACGGCCGCCTGGGCGCGAGCGACGGAGTCGGCGCCCGTGAGCTTCGTCTTAGCGGTGTCGGTCGGCGCCGCGGACGCTACCGAGGCCGGCGCGGACGCCGGCGTCGGCGCGGTGGCGACGGGCGTGGCTCTGCCCCCGCACCCAGCCATCAGCGCGGAGACCGCCATCCACCCGAAGACCCTGCTCGCTCGCCCCACCGTCATCTCGTCGAAAAGTGGTTGCCTAGAATCCGGTTCGTTGCATTCAGCACTGCAAGCGCCGCGCCACGCGGCGGGTCGGTCTCCGTGAGGTACGTCCCCACGAGCCGTGTCGCCTTCGACTCCTCACGTGCCGAGAGGGACACGATCACCACCGTCGCGTCGAACGCCCGCACCGCCTTCACGCCCAGCAGCTCGAACTCGATCTCCGCCTGCACGGCGTCATCCAGCGCGTTCACCGCGGCTTCCGCGGAGCACCGGAGCTCACCGGCCGGGGAGGTCACGCCGTCGGCCTGCCCTGAGAACAGGGTCGCCCCCGACCGTCCCAGCTGTACTTTCGCCCGGCAACGCCCGTTGGGGAGCCGCTGGAACGTGAACTCCTGGAACCGCAGGCGCTCCGTCGTCGCGGGCGGAGCTCCCCCGTTGGGACCCTGATCGGCGGACATCAGTCGAACCGCACTTCGATCTGGTGCCGCGAACTGGCCGCCTGCGGGGCCT
>DASUBP010000315.1:0-2384 GCA_035763205.1 Gemmatimonadales bacterium | reverse complement strand
GAAGGTTCGGGAGCAGGTCCGGAATCTGGTGGGCAAGAAGCCGACCTTTTGCTGCTGCAATTCCGGCAATCGGGTGGGAGCGGCGTTGCTTCCTTACTTGATGCTCGACCGCGGCATGGACGAGGATGAAGCCACGATGGTGGCGATGAAGATTGGAATGAGGAACGCGGAGCTGATGGAGAGTGCGTTGGACTACGTCCGCCGGCAAGCTCGCTAGCCGTCTAGCCGTTTAACCGTCTAGTCAGGGTTTCGAATCTTCCCGGTTCCCCGAATACCGATGCCAGTACATGCGCATTTCGGTGATCTTCCCACCCTTCGTTTCACAAAAGATCGCGCCTCGCGCGTCGACCCTCTCGCCCGTCCGGCGGCGCCGGAACTTGCACTGAAACTCCGTCGAGAACCACGGTCCCGCGACGTAGATCTCCCCAGCCTTGAACGTGATCTCGGCCTGATGCGTGGGCACCTCGGTCCAGTAGGCCCGAATGGCCTGAATGCCCCGGTCGGGGGTACTGAATGGCGTCTCGATAAAGACCGCATCGGGGGCGAACACCGAGCAAATCGCTTCGGCATCGCCACGTTCCCAGCCGGACCCGAAGGTCTCTAACAAGGCTCTGTAATTGTCGGGCATCGCCGCAGAATATAGTCCTATCTGTACCCTCACGGAGGTCCGTCATGTTCAGGCAAATCTTCGCTGCAACCGCCGCCCTTGGCCTGTTTGCTCTCCCCCTCGCTGCCCAGGCTCCGGCCCCCGGCGGGGACGTCACGATGACCGGCACGGTCGTCGACGTCAGCTGCTACTCCGCTCTGGGAGCGTCCGGGCCGAGCCATAAGGCCTGTGCGCAGACGTGTGCGCATTCGGGGTCCCCACTCGCGATCATGGCCGACGGCGTGATCTACATGCCCGTCAGTCCCAAGCCGAACAATCCGCAGAACCCCCGGCTGGTCAACTTCGCCGAAGGCAAGGTGAAGGTCACCGGGACGGTGAAAGAAGTCGCCGGGATTCATACGATCGTGATCAAGACGGTCGAAGCCGCAAGCTGATGCGCCTTACGGGGGCCGTGCTGCTGGTCGCGGCTCTGGCCGCGTGCCGGCAACCGGCCCCCGCTGGTTTCACACTCCTCTTCTTCCGTTCGTCCTCCACAGCTCAAGTCGGTTCATTGTCCTGGGCGCCCGACCTGCCGGGGGGGCGATTGGTGGCCTTCGACGAACAACTCCACGTCACTCGTGTCGTCACGGCCGGCATCGATCAGCCGGTCGCAGTCGCAGTGCCGTGCGGTCACGTTCCCATCGTGTCGGACTACAGCGGCCAGGTGACGAGTTTCGACACCGCCTGGAAGACTCCGAGTGAATTCGAGACGCACTTCCCGGCGTCGATCTTCGCGTCCGCCGGGTGCAGGTGGATCGAAGGCAGGTCACCGTATCTCATCGAGCCCTTTTCGACCGACACGACCAAAGGGCTGGTCGTCACTCATGACGTGCTCGAGGATGGTGGGTTGAGCCAGGTCGGAGCACTGCATCCGGCGGCCCTGCCGTTCCTGGTGGGCCCCGAGAACGCGGGAGCGCTCGCGCTGGATTCGACGGGGGCCTTCTACTTTGCTCCCGTCGCTCGCGACGAGATCACCAAGTACAATCGCCTGGGCGTGAGCCGCTGGACCGCGAGGCGCGGGCTGTATCCACAGGAAACCGAGCCACGCTTTCTTCCCAACCGGGGCAAGGAAGTCCCGCTCCAGATGGCTCGGGCCGGAATCGCTCTGACACTGGGTCCCGATGGACGGCTCTACGCCCTCGGCGCCGACGACTCGACAGCCTCGAAACTCCGGGTCGACGTCCTCGACACCGCGACGGGGACGATTCTCCTGACGCGACACCTCGGACCGAAGGAGACCGCTGTGGCGCTCGACCCCCACGGAGACCTGGTCACTTTCGACGCCGATAGCCTCACGTCAACGGAGCAGACGACTCCCGACTCCCGACTCCCGTTTTCGCCGCTATTCAAGCTCCCTGACCTCGGTGGCGATACCGTCAGACTCAAGCAGGACTCGGGCAAGGTCACACTCGTGAATTTCTGGGCCTCCTGGTGCGACCCGTGCCGGGAGGAGTTCCCCCACATGGCTTCGCTCTACGGCAAGTTCTCGCGGAAGGACTTCGAGATTGCCGCCATCTCCGACGACGTGGATCCCGCCAGGATGCGAGCCTTCGTCGCGGCCTTTCATCCCCCGTTTCCGATCCTCGTCGGTGGCGGCCGGATGAAGGCGCTGTACCACTACCGCGGCCTGCCCTACTCGGTGCTCCTCGACCGGCACGGGAGGATCGTCAAGCGCATCTTCGGATTCGGCGGGCCTCAGGAGTTTCAAGAGCTTGCGGCCACCATTGCCAAGGAAATC
>DASUBP010000314.1:0-4876 GCA_035763205.1 Gemmatimonadales bacterium | reverse complement strand
GCCGGTCCCTTCGCGTCAGGCCAATCGAATCCGACGCCGGCGGCGCGCTCCTGAAGCCGGTACGCCATGAGGAGCCGGGGCAGGGTCGGGGGAAGCCCCGACAGCGTACTCCTCCCTCCTCCCTCCTCCCTCTTCTTTGCCTCCCACGTCTTCGGCTTCTCGCCGAGTCCGAACAAATGCGGGTGGCGCCGCCACATCTTTTCTTCGAGTCCCCGGGTCACGTTCTCGGCCCCGAACCAGCCACGCTCTTCCGCAATGACGATCTGGAACGCCAGGTTGAGGAGGAGATCACCGAGTTCAGCCTGGATATGGGGAACGTCACCCGCGCCGATGGCTTGGTCGAGCTCGAGAGCTTCCTCGACGAGATAGGGCCTGAGGGATTCCGGTGTCTGCGCCATGTCCCACGGACAACGGGCTCGCAGGTCACGGACGAGCGCGAGGGCGCGGCCGAGTGAGGCGTCAGCGTCGTTCGCCATGGCATAAACATAAGCGCTTTTTAGTCTTGCCTTCAGGTGACGCGGTTCATATCATTCGCGCGCCCGTGAGCTCCCAGAGCCATCTCCCCTCCAGCGATCGACACCTTCAACACCGTGCGTGGGTGGAGGTGGACTTCCGCGCGCTGGTGGATAATGCCCGGACGGTCGCTCAGGTCTCGGGAGCGCCACTGATTCCGGTCATCAAGGCGGATGCCTACGGACTAGGGGCGGTGGGCGCGGCAAAGGCGCTCGAGGTGCTGGACCCGTGGGGGTATGCGGTCGCCACGGTGGAGGAGGGGGCCGCCCTCCGCGCTTCCGGGATCAGCCGCCGGCTCCTCGTCTTCTCGCCCGCTCACCCTGCGCGCTTCCCGGAATTCGACCGCCACCAACTGACCCCAGTCTTCGATCATCTCCCCGCGCTGCTCGAATGGCGCGCGCGCGGGGACACGCCCTTCCACGTCGAGATCGACACCGGAATGTCCCGCACGGGAGCGCGGCCAGAGTATCTCGGTGAGTGGCGAGGAGCGCTCGACACTCCCGCGTTCGAGGGCTGTTTCACCCAGTTTCACTCGGCCCACAAGGATGTCGACGCCACGACCGCGCAATGGGAGAGTCTGTTGCAGGCGGTCCGCGCGATGCCCCGGCGCCCGGCCGTGGTGCACGCCGCGAACAGTGCCGGAGCGCTGCGCGGCAAGCGTTACGCCGGGGACGCGGTGCGTCCCGGGATCTTCCTCTACGGTGGTGATCCCGGAAAAGGACTGCCGGAGGGGAGGCCGGTCGCGCACGTCCGGTCGCGAGTGCTCAGTGTGCGGCGCATCGCGGCCGGCGACAGTGTCGGGTACGGAGCCACGTGGCGCGCAGCGAAAGCGACGACCATCGCGACCCTCGGGATCGGTTACGCGGACGGCGTACGTCGTTCGGTAGTGAAGACGGGTGAGGCGTACGTCCTGATGAAGGGCGCACGGTATCCGTACGCGGGCGTCATCACGATGGACCTGACGATGATCGACGTCGGCGACGCCGCGGTGGGGCTGGGCGATGTCGCCACGCTGCTCGGCGCGGATGGCGGAGAACTCATCACGCTGGCGAAACACGCGTCCTGGTGCCAGGAGAGTCAGTACGTCATCCTCACCGGCTTGGGCCCCCGGCTTCCGCGAGTGCCCGTTTCATGACGACCCGTCGCGCGGGGATCATCGTCCTCGATGGTCTGGGTATCGGGACCGCCCCGACGACGGAGGCATACGGCGATCTGGGGAGCGACACCCTCGGGAACGTCGCCAGAGCGGTGGGAGGCCTGACGCTCCCGAACCTCGAGCGACTGGGCCTCGGTCTCTGCCGGCCGCTCACCGGGATCGGCCGTCCGAAATCCCCGGGCGCCGCGTATGGGGTCGCCTTGCCGGCCTCGGCGGGGAAAGACAGCACCACCGGCCACTGGGAGATCTGCGGGGTGCTCCTCGAGCGCCCCTTCCGTACCTACCCACAGGGCTTCCCGGCGGCGCTGCTGGATGAGTTCAGCAAGCGGACCGGCCGGGGATGGCTGGGAAACAAGGCCGCGTCAGGGACCGCCATCATCGCCGAGCTGGGTGCGGAGCACCAGCGAACGGGGCAGTGGATCATCTATACGTCAGCTGATTCGGTGTTTCAGGTCGCGGCGCATGAAGAAACGGTGCCCCTGGAGGAGCTGTACCGCGCCTGCCGGGTCGCCCGGGAGCTCTTGGTGGGGGAGGAGGCCGTCAGCCGGGTCATCGCGCGGCCCTTCAAGGGGGCCTCGCCCGCCTACGAGCGGACGGCCAACCGGCGGGACTTCTCCATTGAGCCTCCCCAAGCGACCTTGCTTGACCGTTTGGCCGACTGGGGGGTCCCACGGGTAGGGGTTGGGAAGGTCGACGACCTGTTCGCGGGCCGGAACATCACCAGCGTCCACACCCCGACCAATCCGGACGCGTACCGGCTGATCGAACGGGCCCTCGAGACGATGGACTCCGGACTCCTGTTCGTGAACGTGATCGAGTTCGACCAGAGCTGGGGGCACCGAAACGACGTGGCGGGGTTTCACTTGGGGCTTTCCGCTCTGGACGCGTGGATCCCACGGTTCCTGGAGCGGCTCAAGCCCTCTGACCTGATGATATTGACGGCGGATCATGGTAACGATCCGACGACGAAGTCGACCGATCACTCGCGTGAGGCGGTGCCGGTGCTGGTGTGCGGCCCGAAGATCAAACCGGTGGGAATCGGTGAGCGGTCCACGTTCGCGGACCTCGGCGCCACGGTGGCGGAGCACTTGGGGTTAGGTGGGATCGGTGCCGGGACGTCGTTTCACCCGCAGGTGTGGGCGTGACGGCCGACGCCGCAGTCACGGAGCTGGTCCGCCGGGCCCGCGAGGCGATGCGGAACGCGCACGCGCCCTATAGCAGGTTTCACGTCGGTGCGGCGATCGAAGCCGGGGATGGCACGATTTACGTCGGCTGCAATGTCGAGAGTGCATCGTACGGGTTGACCATCTGCGCCGAGCGGATGGCGTTGGGGGCGGCGGTGGCGGGCGGCGCGACGCGCATCGTTCGCGTGGTAGTGACCACGGAGGTCGACCCGCCGGCGGCCCCTTGCGGCGCGTGCCGGCAGCTGTTGGCGGAATTCGGTCTGACCATGGAGATCAGGGCGGTGGGTCCCGCCAGCGAACGTCGCTGGACGCTGGGCGCACTCTTGCCCGACGCATTCACGAGGGAGACACTGGAGCAATGAGTTGAGGATCGGACGCCGGACCCTGCTCGCCCTCGGCATGGCCGCCACCCTGGCGGCGTGCACCGAGGACGCCACCGCGCCCGGGAAGTGTCCCGCTTTCTGCCCGCCGGGGCAGGTCCAGGTGGTGGACACGATTCTGCACGTGATTTCGCGGGATTCGAGCTTCACGGGGTACGTACAACCCGACAGCGCTCAGGTGATGCTGGCCGCGAACGCCTTCGGCATCGACAGCCGTCCCATTTTCGTGATGGCCCCCGTGGGCACGCGCGTGCTCCTGAATCCCAATGGCTCCGACACGACGACGGTCGCGCCGACCTCGATCGACTCCGCGACGCTGGTCCTGGTGATCGATCGACGCGATACGCTGGCCAGCAATCTGCGGATCAGTCTCTACCGCATGCCGCTCAACATCGACCGGAATTCGACCCTGAGCGGTCTGGCGGGCCCGTTCACGGATTCGCTGATCCGCACCATGAATGTCGACAGCGTGTTCAAGCTGCCGGCCGGAGTGGATTCGACCGCGGGCGATTCGGTCGCCGCCGTCGATAGCTCGCGGATCCCCGTCAAGGTGAAGATCACGCTCGATTCCGCCCAGGCGCGCTTCATCGCGGCCGACTCCGGCCGCTCCGCATTCGGGATTCGCGTCACTGCCGATTCCCTGGCGAGCGTCGCCTTCGAATCCCATGGACCGGTGCTGACCTGGTGGGCCACCTATGACTCGTCGGGGACCGCGGTGCATCGGCTCATGGCGATCGCGGACGCGGTCTTCAGCTCATTCGTGAGCAACGCGGCTTCACCGACCCTCGACTCGAACCTGGTGATCGGCGGGGTGCCGTCGGCGCGGGCGCTCCTGCGGTTCGCGATTCCGCGTGCGATCCGGGATTCGGCGCAGGTGGTCCGGGCGACGCTGTACCTCGTGCCGGTGACGGCCCCGGTCGGCGTGCCGTCCGATTCGGTGGTGATCACGTTTTCGCGCGTCAGCACGGACATCGGGGCGAAGTCTCCGTGCGTGCCGAGCGCGCTGGGGAGCGGCTGTCTGCCCTTGGGAGATTCGGCGTTCGTGGTGTCGGCTTCGGCACCGATGGGTCAGACCGACACCATCGCCACGGACATCACGCAGATCGTCCGCGGATGGGCGGTTGATACGGTCGCTCCCCAGACGCTGATGGTGCGACAGCTCCCCGAGGGTGGGAACCTCGTCTACCTGCGAGTCTATTCATCGCGCTCCGCGTTCCGGCCCGCGCTCCACATCACCTACGTGCCCCGTTTCTCCTTCGGGAATCCTTGATGCGCCGCGTGACCACCTGGTGCGTGCTGATGGTGGCCGGGGTCAACGCCCTGGCCGCGCAGGACTCGCAGTTCGGCATTCGTGGCCTCGGGGCGCCCGGGACGTTCGCCAGCGTGCGCGCCTGGGCCACGGGCGGTGCCTTCGCGCCCTTCGACGGAATGTCGGCCGTGGCCGATGCCTCGCTGACGGAGGTCGTGCGCCTCACGGCCGCCGCCACCGAGGTCAGCGATTATCGGACCGTCAACGATGGGACGAACTCGAGCTCGCTGCGGAGCTCCCGCTTCCCGATGCTGCAGGTCGCCGGCCCGGTGGTGGGCCACCTCGTGGTCGGGGGAGGCTTCTCGACCTACCTGTATCGCTCCTATTCGGTCCG
>DASUBP010000313.1:0-13260 GCA_035763205.1 Gemmatimonadales bacterium | reverse complement strand
CCTCCCGTAAGTGCCTTTCCCGCCCCGGTTTAGGGGTCATTTTTTCGTTGCTTTTGACCACGTAAGTATTTAGATTTTTTGGACTTAGGGCATTTCCCTGGCCCCTGACTCCTGACCCCTGAGACCTGCCTTTCATGACCGGACCCAACGCCCGCGAACGCATTCTTCCGCGCCTCATCGAAGACGAGCTGAAGGAATCCTTCCTCGACTATTCGATGAGCGTGATCGTCCAGCGCGCGCTGCCCGATGTGCGCGACGGACTGAAACCGGTGCACCGCCGGATTCTCTACGCGATGCACGAGCTCGGCCTGGTGCCGGGACGGCCGTACAAGAAGAGCGCCACGGTCGTCGGCGACGTCCTCGGCAAGTATCACCCGCACGGCGACATCTCCGTCTACGACGCCCTGGTCCGCATGGTCCAGGAGTTCTCGCTGCGGTATCCGCTGGTGGACGGGCAGGGGAACTTCGGTTCCGTCGACGGCGATCCGGCGGCCGCGTACCGGTACACGGAAGCGCGGCTGACGCGGATCGCGATGACGATGCTGGAGGACATCGACAAGAACACCGTCGAGTTCATCCCCAACTTCGACGACCGCCTGCAGGAACCGACCGTTCTCCCGGCCAAGATCCCGAATCTCATCGTCAATGGCGCCGCCGGCATCGCGGTAGGCATGGCGACCAACATCCCGCCGCACAACCTCGGCGAGGTGGTGCAGGCCATTCAACACCTGGTCGACCATCCCGACGCCACGGTCAAGGATCTCCGGAAATTCGTCCGCGGTCCCGACTTTCCGACCGGCGCGATCATTTACGGCCGGGAGGGGATCAAGGACTGCTACGAGAAGGGCCGCGGCCGCATCGTGGTCCGCGCCCGCGCCGCCATCGAAGAGAAGCAGTCGGGCCGGCAGCAGATCGTGGTCACGGAGATTCCGTATCAGGTCAACAAGGCGAACCTGATCACGCAGATCGCCGGGTTGGCGATCGACAAGAAGGTCGAGGGCATCTCGAACGTCGAAGATCACTCGGACCGCGAAGGCATGCGGATCGTGATCGAGCTGAAACGCGACGCGGTGCCCGCCGTGGTGCTGAACCAGCTCTACAAGTACACCACGATGCAGACGACCTTCGGCGCCATCATGCTGGCGCTGGTGGACGGCGTCCCGAAGGAACTGACGCTGAAGGAGCTGCTGCAGAGTTTCATCGACCACCGCCACACCGTCATCACCCGCCGGACGCAGTTCGAGCTGCAGCGGGCCCAGGACCGGGAGCACATCCTCGAAGGGTTGAAGATCGCCGTCGACAACATCGACGAGGTCATCAAGATCATCCGGAAGTCGAAGGACACGGCCACGGCGGACGCCGCCCTGCGCAAGCGCTTCAAGCTGTCGGAGCGGCAGTCGGCCGAAATCCTCAACATGCGGCTCGCCCGGCTCACGGCCCTCGAGATCAACAAGCTCGAGGAGGAGCTGAAGGACGTCCGCAAGTTCATCAAGGAGTGCAAGGAGATCCTGGCGTCCAAGCCCCGCCGGATGAAGATCCTCAAGGAAGAGCTCGGCGAGGTGTCCCATGGCTTCAGCGACGCGCGCCGGACCGAGATCGTCGCCGACCAGGGCGAGTTCTCCATCGAAGACCTGATCGCCGAAGAAGACATGGTGATCACGGTCTCGCACTCGGGCTACATCAAGCGGCTCCCGGTGTCCGCCTACCGGCGCCAGCGCCGGGGCGGCAAGGGCATCACGGCCGCGCATACGAAGGAAGACGACTGGGTCGAGCACCTGTTCATCGCGTCGACCCACGACTACGTGATGTTCTTCAGCACCTCCGGCCACTGCTACTGGCTGAAGGTGCATGAGATCCCGCAAGCCGCGCGCGCGGCGCGCGGAAAGCCGGTCACGTCCTGCATCGCGATGCACCAGGACGAACGCACCGCGTCTCTCGTCCCGGTCCGGGAATTCTCGGACGATCAGTTCCTGCTCTTCGCCACCAAGAAGGGCATCGTCAAGAAGACGGTGCTCTCGGAGTTCGGGAACCCCCGCACCGCGGGTATCCGGGCCATCAACATCGAGAGCGGGGACGAGCTGATCGACGTGCAGGTGACCGACGGCCGGAACGACGTGGTGCTGGCCACCGGCCACGGCATGAGCATCCGGTTCCACGAGCAGGACGTCCGCGACATGGGCCGGGCGGCGACGGGCGTGAAGGGCATCGAGCTGGACAAGAAGGACCACGTCATCGACATGGTGATCGTCCGGCGGGCCTCGACGCTCTTTGCCATCACCGAGAAGGGCATGGGCAAACGCTCGGAGCTCGACGAGTACCGCGTCCAGCACCGCGGTGGCCGGGGCATCATCACCCTCAAGCACACGGACAAGACCGGGGACATCATCGCGCTGAAAGAGGTCCTGCCGGACGACGAGATGATGTTGATCACCAAGAAGGGGATCATCATCCGGGTCCCGGTGGAGGGCATCCGGATCTCGGGCCGCAACACGCAAGGCGTGAAGGTGATGAACCTGACCGCCGGAGATCTGGTGGTCGACGTCGCGCGGGTGGTGAAGGAAGACGAAGCGGCGGGAGACGCCGGGGACGACGGAGACGACGAACCCGAGACCCCCGCTCCAAAGGGCAAGGAAGCGCCCAAGGCCACGGAAGCGCCCAAGGCCAAGCCCAAAGGCAAGAAGACGTGATGGTGACCGCCGAAGGGGTTCGAGAAGCCGCGCGCGGGCTCCATGGCGTGGCGGTCCGGACTCCCTTGATCTGGGTCGAGCCGCTCAAGGTCTACCTCAAGCTCGAAAGCCTGCAGCCCGTGGGGGCCTTCAAGGCCCGCGGCGCATTCACCGCGGTGCGCCGCCTCTCCGAGGCAGACCGGAACCGCGGGGTCATCACGTACTCCTCGGGAAATCACGGACAGGCCGTCGCCTGGGCCGCCAACCGGTTCGGCGTGCGCGCCGTGATCGTGATGCCGGAAACCGCGCCCGCGGTGAAGGTCGAAGGCGTGAAGAAATGGGGTGGGGAGGTCGTCTTCGCGGGGCGGACCTCCGCCGACCGCCACGCAAAGGCCGAAGCGCTGGTGGCGGAGCAGCATCTCGCCATGGTCCCGCCCTTCGATCACCCCGACGTCATCGCGGGTCAGGCCACCGTCGCCCTCGAAATCGTCGAAGATCTCCCTGACGTCGAAACGGTCGTGGTGCCCGTCGGCGGCGGAGGGCTGATCGCCGGGGTCGTGACCGGGCTCGCGGCGGCGGGCAGCGCCGCGCGGGTCTGGGGCGTAGAGCCCGTGGGAGCGCCGAAGCTGACGAAGTCCCTCGCGGCGGGGGCCCCGGTGAAGCTGGACAAGACGGCGAGTCTGGCGGACGGGTTGATCACGCTGACGGTGGGCGCGACCCCCTTCGCGCACCTGATGGCCCAGCGTGACCGCATCGCGGGCGTCGCCCTCGTGGAGGATGACAGCCTTCGGGAGGCGGTGCATTTTCTACATCGCGAGTGCCGGCTGACCGTGGAGCCGTCAGGTGCGGCGACCACCGCGGCCCTTCGCGCTGGCGCCATCCGCCCGGTGGGCACGACCGTGCTGGTCGTCAGCGGTGGCAACGTGGATCCCAAGCTTCTCGAGGACTGAGCCCAGGATGTCGGACGCCCAACCCTCCCGGATACTCGTGGCGGACGACGACGCGTCGCTCGTCCGGACGCTCACGTGGATCCTGAAGGAGCACGGGTACCAGGTTTCGACGGCGCCCGGCGGTGAAGGGCTTCTGGGGCGCCTGGAGGAAGAGCGCCCCGACCTCCTCCTGCTCGACATCATGATGCCCAAGATCGACGGGCTGCAGCTGCTCGAGCGCCTCAAGGGCGACGAGCGCTACCGCGATCTGCCGGTGCTGATGGTCTCCTCGATGCCCCCCGAAGAAGCCACCGTCAAATCCCTTGGCCTCGGCGCCGCGGACTTCATTTCCAAGCCGTTCCGCGTCCGCGAGCTCCTGGCCCGGGTGGAAGCGCACCTCCGGGTGGGGAAGGCGCTGGCGGCGGCGCGCGAAGAGGCGCGGTCACGCGCGGCGATGGTGGACATCCTCCACGAAGTCACCGACTCGCTCAAGCCCGACGAGATCTATCACATCCTCGCCCGCCGGGTGGCGCGGGTGCTCAACATCTCCAAGTGCTCGATGGTGCTGGCCAAGGCCGGCGACCAGGTCGGGGTCGTGGTGGCCGCGTACGAGAACCCGATGCTGCGGAACCTCCAGATCGACCTCGCGCGCTACCCGGAAATCCGCAAGGCGCTCAGTACCGGACGTCCGGTCCTCGTGGCCGATGTGGCCACCGACCCGCTCTATGAATCGGAGCGCACCCGCTGGGAGCGCGAGGGCATCAAGGTCCCCACGCGTTCGGCGGTGGCCCTGCCCTTCTCGATGAAAGACCAGCAGATCGGCGTCTTTTTCCTGCGGACCACCGGGGACGATCTCCCTCTGACGCGCGCCGACGCGCAGTTCGCCGAGACGGTGATCGAGACCGCCGTGGCCGCCATCGAGAAGGCGTACGATTTCGAGACCGCGGTCTCGGACAAGCAGCGGCTCGAGAAGCTCGCCGCGACCGACGCACTCACGGGCACGATGAACCGCCGTGCCCTGGCCGAGGCGCTCGAGGCGGAGTTGGACCGGGCCCGGCGCTACAAACTGGGCATCAGCATCCTGCTGGCGGACATCGACCGGTTCAAGCAGATCAACGACACGCGCGGCCACCTGGCGGGAGACTCGGTGCTCCGGCAGGTCGGTGAGATCCTGCGCCGCGAAGCACGATCCGTGGACATCGTGGCGCGGTACGGGGGTGAGGAGTTCGTCGTCGTGATGCCCGAGACCGGGCTGCAGGGCGCGACGATCTTCGCCGAGCGCCTCCGGCAGCGGATCGAGAAGCACGATTTCGCCGACACCGGCGATCAGCCCCTGAACCTCACGGTTTCGATCGGGCTGGCCGCATTTCCCGACGACAAGGTCCAGAGCGCCGAAGGATTCGTGGCGGTGGCCGACCAGGCCCTCTATCGCGCCAAGAACGAAGGGCGCAACTTGGTCCGCCCATGAGTGACCGCCGCTGTCCCCGCTGTGGGTCCGTGTACTCCGATGCCGCACGCTTCTGCCCGAAGGATGGAAGCATGCTGGTGGAGGTGCAGGCCCGCCCCGGCGCGCCTAAACCCGCCGCGAACCCCGCGATCAACAACACGTCGGTCCGTACGCCGGCCCCGCATGCCGCGGGCGGCCCCGACCGGGCATCGACGCTCTCCAACCAGCTGCTCGACGGGCGTTACCAGATTTCCAAGAAGCTCGGCGAGGGCGGGATGTCGTACGTCTATCTCGCCAAGGAGCTGTCAACGGGAGAAGAGGTGGCCATCAAGGTCCTCTCGCCCAAGCTCGCCACCGACAAGAGCTCGGTGGAGCGGCTGCGGCGCGAAGCGGGCCTCGCCATGCGCCTCGACCATCCCAACGTCTGCAAGATCCTGCGGCTGGGTGAGTCGGAGGACGGCCTCATCTATCTGGTTATGCCCTTCCTCAAGGGCGACCTCCTTTCCGACCGCGAAGTGCAGAAGGGGCCGATGGATCTGGCCGCCGGCGTCGCGATCCTCCGGCAGGTCTGCGCGGGGCTCCAGCACGCACATGAGCTGCACATCGTCCATCGCGACCTGAAGCCCGAAAACATCATGGTCGTCACGGAGAATGGCGCGGACAAGGCCGTGGTCATGGATTTCGGGCTCGCGAAGGAGCGGCGGGCGGATCCGGCCATTCAGAAGCTCACGGCGACCGGCATCATTCTCGGCACCCCCGAGTTCATGAGCCCCGAGCAGATCCGCGGCAAGGCACTCGACGCGCGGTCCGACATCTACGCGCTCGGCATCGTGGCCTTCGAGCTGTTCACCGGAAAACTCCCGTTTCAGGGACGCAACGCGCAGGAGATGATGATCGCGCGGTTGCGGGGCACCCCCACGCCCCTGCGGCAGCTGCGCGCCGACCTTCCCGAGTATCTCGAGAAGGCGCTCGCCAAGGCGATGGAGACGAACCCCGACAGCCGCTTCTCCACCACCATGGAGTTCGCGGACGCGCTGGCCGGCAACAGTGCCCCCGGGGGCGGCGGGGGGGGACTGATTTCGAAGCTGTTCCGCTAGTCTTCTCTCGATGCGCCGCTTTCCCGCATTCGACCCTCCGGAGTACGTCTCCTGGCGGCCCGACCAGGCCCTGGCCAAGGCCTTCCGTGAACGTCTGGAACAGGATCCCGACCGCAAAGCAGTCCTCAAGTCTCTGACCAAAGACGATCACCGGCGTCTCTACGCGGGGCTCCTCCGGGCGCGGCTTCACGACATCCAACTGAAACGCTGGGTCCGCACGGGCGTGATTTCCAAAGCCTGGCTCGGCACCGGAGAGGAGGCGGCGACCGTCGGACCGGTCCATGCTCTCCAGGCGGGCCGGGATATCGTCGCGCCGATGATCCGGAACGCCGCGGCCTGCATCGAGTTCGGAATCCCGCTGACCGACATGTTCCGCGCCTATCTCGGGAGCGGTGATTCACCCAGCGGCGGGCGGGACCTCCACGTAGGAGACTTCGGGCGGGGCGTGCTTCAGCCCATCTCTCACGTCGCGGACGTCGTACCGGTAGTGGCCGGGATCGCGCTCGCCTTCCGTATCCGGAAGGAACCACGGGTCGCGCTGACATGGGTGGGCGACGGCTCCACGAAGACCGCGGCGGCGCATGAGGGTACCAATTTCGCGGCCGTGCAGAAAGTGCCCGCCATCTTCATCGTCCAGAACAATCAGGTGGCGCTGGGTACACGCGTCGACCAGCACCATCTCCCCGGCGATTTCGCCGATTGGGCCGCTTCCTACGGCATCTGGGGCGCGAGCTTCGACGGCAACAACGTTCTGGACGCCTATGCCGCCACCCGGGTCGCCGCTGACCGGTGCCGCTCCGGCGACGGCCCCGCGCTCCTGGTCGCCGATACGTTCCGGCTCGGAGGCCATGCAACCCACGATGAGCGCGAGGCCCGGGAGACGTTTCCGGCCAAGCTGTTCGAGGATTGGGGCCGACGTGACCCCATCGGGCAATACGAGGGGTATCTGATGGGCCTCGGGTGGACCGAAGCGGAGCTTAGCACGATCGAGGACGAAGTCGCTGCGGAGGTCGAGCGCGCGGCCGAGGTGGCCGCGAAGAGCCGGGATGCCATGCCGGCGGGGGAATCGGCTCTGGGGGGGGTGTATGCGGGGTAGGTTGATCGCCGCAGTGGCATCACTGGGAATCTGGGCACTCGCTCCGTCTCAGAGTTCGGCGCAAACACCCGGCATCCACGTCTTCCTTTATCACTTCGAGCTGCAGCTCCCGGACACCGGCGTGGCGTTTCAGGGCAGCGCGACGGTGGTCTTCCGCCAGTTCCCGGGCGCACGGGATACCCTGGCCCTCGACTTGATCGGCATGCACGTGGATTCCGTGCTGAATCCGACCCTCGGTGATGCCGCGACCAATCAGTTCCATTACGACGGCCACGTCCTGACGATCCCCATCCCGGCGGCGCCGAAGACCGGTTCCGTGCTCGGCCGGGTCACGGTCGTCTATCACGGGTCGCCGACCGACGGGCTGTTGGCCGGTGCGGACTCGAGCGGCCATCGCGGGCTCTTCGGGGACAACTGGCCCGAGCGCGCCCGGTATTGGTTACCGACGGTGGACGAGCCGAGTGACAAGGCGGCGGTCGACTTCGTGGTGACGGCTCCCGCTGCCTGGAAAGTGATCGCCAACGGTGCGCTGGTGGACACTGCCTCGGTGGACGGCGGGCGCATGCGCTGGACCTGGCGGGAGCGGCATCCGATCCCGACCTACACGATGGTGGTGGCTGCCGGCCCACTGGTCCGGAGCGTCCATCCTCCGGCCGGCGCGTTCACTGCGGCTGTCCCCATCGACGTCTGGACCTGGTCCGGCGACTCGGCGTACGCCGACTCGGTGCCATTCCACGACGTCACGTCGGTCGTCGACGTGCTCTCCCGGATCGTCGGACCCTTTCCGTACGAGAAGCTGTCGCACATCGAGTCGGCGACGAAATACGGCGGCATGGAGAATGCCTCCGCGATCTTCTATGCCGAGCGGCCGTACACGGCTCGAACGATGCGCGAAGGCGTGGTCCGTCATGAAACGGCGCATCAGTGGTTCGGCGACGCAGTGACCGAGAAGGACTTCCATCATGTGTGGCTCTCGGAGGGCTTTGCCGATTACTTCGATCTGGTGGCGGGAGCCGCGCTGCACGGCGATTCAATCCTCACCGCCGGCATGCAGGCCTACAAGGCGAGCTATCTGAAGTCCAATGTGGTGGACCGGCCCCTGGTCGACACCGCGCAGTCCGATCCGAACAAGCTGCTGAACGCCAACAGCTACCAGAAGGGGGCCTGGGTCCTGCACATGCTACGGCGGCAAGTCGGGGACTCGGGGTTCTTCCGCGGGGTCCGTGACTACTACAGCACGTGGCGTGATTCGAGCGTGCTGTCGGCACAGTTCCAGTCGGAGATCGAAAGGCGGGTCAAGAAGAACCTCGATTGGTTCTTCAAGCAATGGCTCTGGCAGCCCGGGTATCCGCAGCTGACGGTGACCTGGCACTATGAGCCTTTCAAGCGTCAGGCGGTCCTCGACCTCCAGCAGACGCAGGACAAGGCCTGGGGCCTGTTCCGCATGGACAACGTCCCCATCGAGTTCACGGGCCCGGACGGCAAGACCGTTCGGCGCACCGTGGACATCGACGGGCCGCCGGCTACCGAACGCTTCGATGTGCCGTGGCTCCCCACCGCGATACAAGTAGACCCGGATGGGGCGTTCCTTCTGACTTCGACCGTTACCGCAGGGGCCAAACCATGATCGCCGCTTTCGCCTTGCTGATGCTGCAGCACCCCGTTCAGGTGGCCGGGCACACGCTCACGGTTCCCACCGGTTTCGACATCGCCGTGTACGCCGACAGCCTGCGCGGCATCCGCTACATGACACTCGGACCACACAAGCAGGTCTACGCGTCGATTCCCCGCGATGGCCGGGTGGTGCGCTTCGAGAACGGAAAGGCCGTCAATTATGCGACGGGCTTGAACCAGCCCTTCGGCCTCGCCTGGCGCGGCGACACGCTGTACGTAGGAGATCAGGACGCGTTGCTCCGGATCGATCCGGACGGCAAGAAGACGCAGCTGGTCGACCTGCCGAGTGGCGGCAACCACGTGACACGGACCGTGCTGATCAAGGGTGACCACATCTACGTGTCCGCCGGGTCCACCTGCAACATCTGCGACGAATCGGACCCGCGGCGCGCCGCGGTGAGCATCTACGACCTCGACGGCAAACATGGTCGGGTGTTCGCGTCGGGACTCCGGAATTCGGTCGGTCTCGCGTTCAACCCGACGACCGGAGAGCTCTGGGGCACCAACAATGACCGGGACAACCTTGGCGACGACCTTCCCCCCGAGCATCTGAACATCATCAAGGATGGGAAGTGGTACGGTTGGCCCAAGTGCTATCTCCCCGGCAAGAACAACCCCGAATATCCGGACGCCAAGTGCGACACCGTCGAGCCGCCGGCCCTCACCTTCCAGGCGCACTCGGCGCCCCTCGGCCTGGCCTTCTATGGAGGCTCGCAGTTCCCGGCCGACTACAAGGGGGACGCCTTCGCGACGTTCCACGGCTCCTGGAATCGCTCCACGCCGACCGGCGACAAGGTCATCCGGATCCGCGTGAAGGACGGGAAGCCGGTGTCGAGCGAGGACTTCGTGACGGGCTGGCAGCTTCCTGACGGCACGCGCTGGGGGCGGGTGGTAGGATTGCTCGTGCTTCCCGATGGTTCACTGCTCATCTCTGACGACGCGGGTGGCCGCGTCTGGAGAGTGACCTATGGCAAGTGATCGCCTGGAAAAGCTGAGCCTCGGCGCCGTCGCGCTTCTGGCCGTCGCATTGCCCGCATGGCGGCTCGCGACGCCGCGTCCCCAGCCCGTCGACATTCATTCCGAGTACGTGAAGTACCTGTCGGGGAAGGACTCGATCACGGCCTACCTCGCGTACCCGGAGCGGAGTGACGCGGCACCGGGCGTGATCGTGATTCACGAGATCTTCGGGATGTCCGATTTCGTCAAGGACCGGGTGACGCAACTGGCGAAGGACGGTTTCGTCGCCATCGCGCCCGACCTTCTCTCCCGGCGGGGCGGCACGCCGGCCAGCCAGGATCAGGCGATCCAGATGATCCGCGGCCTCAATCCCGACACGCTGACGCAGGACCTCGACGCGACATACCAGTTTCTCGCGCACGTGAAGGCGGTGCGCGCCGACCGGATCGGGGTCATCGGGTTCTGCTGGGGTGGTGGGCAGAGCTTCCGGTACGCCACCAACAATCCGCAGCTCAAGGGGTTCGTCGTCTGTTACGGTCCCGGACCCGATTCCGCGTCCCTCGCGCGATTGAAGGCTCCGGGGCTCGGCGTCTACGCGGAAAAGGACGCGCGGATTTCGTTGTCGGTTCCGTCGACCGATTCGATGATGAAGAAGCTCGGGAAGTCCTACCAGTACCGGATCTATCCCGGAGTCGGCCACGGCTTCATCCGCTCCCGCGATCTTCCGGCGGTGACGGATACGGCCTGGTCGAACATCGTCGACTTTTTCCGGGCGAAGCTGGGGCGCTAGGGGCGGAGAGGGTCACCCCACACGCGGGCGTCGACCCAGGCTCAAAGCCTGGGCCCCACACCGCGCGGCGCTTAAAGCGCCAGGTCCTTCGGGCCCACCCTTTTAGGGTGGGAACCTACCGGGAGGTGCGCTCCCTGAGATACGCGACCGCACGCTCCAGCACTGCGTCCTTCCCACTCTGAAAGTCGGCGACCGTCTCCGTGACGGCCATCTCCGGCGCGATGCCGGTGGCGGCGAATTCACTGCCGTCGGGGAAGGCGTCGCGCGTCACGGTGACCCGGAAGAACCATCCCCGGGACAGAGGCAGGGTCAGCACCTGCCCCGTCCCCCCCGCCGATGGCTCCCCCACGATCGGTCCCCGTTGCGCGTTCCGGAACGCCACGAGCAGATCGGCGCCGGCACCCGCACCCGCGGTGCGCGCGGACGACAGCAAGGCTACCGGCCCATTGAAGACGGGCAGGTCGGGGCGGGGCACGATGGTATCGGGAGGGGCTGAGAACCAGGCGCCCGCCGAGTCGGGCATGTCGGCGCCGCGGTACGCTGGGCGATACTCCGGGGTACGCCAGCGGGAGGTGACGAACGGGTGGGACATGAGGCGCGCGAGGATGCGGTAGCATGACTCGCGCCCGCCACCCGTGCCGTCATTCTCGCGGAGGTCGAGGATCAGAGCCCGCACGCCGGTCCAGGTGGTGAACGTGCGGTCGAACTGCGAGACGACGCCAGCGCCGGCGCAGGAATTGAGATGCACGACGCTGATCCCTCCGCTGACGGTGTCGACAGCCAGCGGCGGCGGCTCGAAGGGTGAGCGCGCCGAAGTCGCGACGCTGCGAGTCAGGGAGGCGCCCCGGTCGACGCCTCCCGGTCCCTTGAGGGCAAGCTGCACGGGGGTGCCGCGCTCTCCGACCAGCATGGAGGCGACGGCGCGCTCCCAGCGGGTCGCGGCGGTGGATCCCGGGATGCCGGGCAGGATGGAGTCCCTGATCCAGGTCGCCGCAAGGACGCCCTGCACGGAAACGATTTCGAAACCCCGGCCGGGGCGCGCGATCCGCAGCTCGTCGTTCTCGGCGTAGTCGGCGACGAAAGGCCTGCCTTCTACCGCCCGGATCCGGATCGGTGGCCGGGCCGTCCGGGAACGCACCGCGACGGGTGGAACGACGGCGGCCTGACCGTCGTTCAAAAGGGCGGCGAGGACCTCAAGACGGCGCCAGAACGTGACGTCGGACTGGCGCTGAGCGGCGAAAGCGAGATTGGCGTCGAGTGCGGAGTCCCAGTCGGCTTCGACGCGGTCCCAGTAGGCGTAGTTGTAGCGCGCGTCGGACCACAGCGTGGCGACCATGCGCGCGCGATCGGTGGCGGAGAGTTGCTGACCCGTAGCGGTCCTGACCCCCAGGACGGCCGGGGCGGCCGCAAGGAGCAAGAGCGGGATGCGTGACGGCATCGCCTTAATCTATCTCTTGGTGTTCATCGCGCCGCAGGCGGTGCTGTACGTGTATTTGCGGGACCGCCTGCCGGACCGGTCGCGCCCGCGCCAGGCACACATCGTGCGCTGGTCGCTGATTCTGCTCTTCGCGTTTTTCAACCTCCCGTGGATTTTCGTCGCCCGGCGGGTGCTGTTCGGGTCGGTGTGGTCGAAGGGCTGGATCCCGTACATCGGGCCGTGGGTCGCGTGGCAGATGCTGGGCTGGATCTTCCTCGGCCTGGTGGCGGTGTACGTGCTGTTCAAGGGCGTTGTGCTGTGCGTTCGGGGACTGCGACGGAGTGAACGGCTCCCGACTCCCGGCTCCCAAGTCACCCGTCGCCAGTTTCTCGTCCGCGGGACCTACGCGTACGCCGGCGCCGGGCTGGCGTTGTCCGCGTACGGACTGTGGGAGGGCGCGCGGCTCCCGGAGATCACGCGACGGACCCTCTACTTCGACCACCTGCCGCCCGGGCTCGACGGGCTGAAGATCCTGCACCTGTCGGACGTGCACGCCGGCATCCACATGCGGCTCGAAAAGATGCAGCGGCTGGTGGCGCAGGCGAACGCGCTCGCCCCCGATCTGATCCTCCAGACCGGGGACATGATCGACATCTCCCCGTCCTTCATTCCGGACTACGTCCGCGCATTCCGGGAGCTCTCGGCTCCGCTGGGCGTGATCACGGGGCTCGGGAACCACGACCACTACACGGGAGCGGCCGAGGTCAGCAAAGGCGTGCAGGACGCCGGGCAGACGCTGGTGCGGTCCGGGCATCATCTCATCGAGCGCAACGGCGCGACGCTCGCCATCCTCGGCGTCGACGACCCGCTCGATTGGCGCTTCGACGATCCGCAAGCCGCGGAGGTGAGCAGGGTCGACCGCGAAGCTCCGCCGGACACGTTCAAGATCCTCATGGCACACCGGCCCGGGGCGTGGGACGCGGCGAAGCTGCACAACATCCCGCTGACGTTGTCGGGCCACATCCATGGCGGTCAGTTCTATCTGCCGGTGGTGGGGTGGTCGGCCGGGAGGCTCATCACCAAGTACGTCATGGGGCACTTCCAGGATGGCGCGAGTCAGTTGTATGTGAGCCGGGGGATCGGGGTGGTGGGGGTGCCGATTCGGGTATTCGTGCCGCCGGAGATGG
>DASUBP010000312.1:0-3445 GCA_035763205.1 Gemmatimonadales bacterium | reverse complement strand
AAGGAAGCCGACAAGATCGTGGCGCAGTTCTCCGGATATCTCCAGGTGGACACGATTCACGGCAACGGCAAGCTGACGGAAGGCGAGAACATCGCCGATCTCGGCGGGGTCCTGACGGGTTACGACGCGCTGGAACGCGCGCTGCAGCGGGATGGTCGGCCGGGGCTCATCGAGGGCTTCACGCCGGAGCAGCGCTACTTCATCGCCTACGCGCAGAGCTGGCGAACCCACACCCGCGACGCCACACTCCGCACGTGGGTGAAGACCAACCCGCACGCGCCTGATTACTGGCGCGCGAACGGCCCGCTGGCCAACGATCCCGAGTTCGCAAAGGCCTTCGGGTGCAAGCCGGGTGATCCGATGGTCCGCGCTCCTGACCTGGTGCCGCACATCTGGTAGTCGTTTTTGACTTCGGCGGTACGCCCCGTTAGTGTTCTGGAACGCGGTCCGCCCGGTGCGGATCGCCCCAGCAAACCGTCAAGGTGGGACTTGGCCAATGCGCCAAGTCCCACCTTCTTTTTTTGGGAGTCGTCATGGCGAAAGAAGAGCCGATCCAGTTGGACGGTGTGGTGGCCGACGTGCTCCCGAACAGCACCTTTCGGGTTCAGCTCCCCAACGGGCACGACGTCCTGGCGACGCTGGCCGGCAAGATGCGGCGGTTCCGGATTCGCGTTCTGGCGGGCGACCGCGTCACCCTCGATGTGTCGCCTTATGATCTGACCCGCGGCCGCATCACGTTCCGCCACAAGTGAACAATTCCCGGTCCCAGCTCGCGAAAAGCGGGCTCCTGGCCGACGGCGGGGCACCCCGCTGTCCCAACTGCCGGACCCGGCTGAGCTTCACCACCGACCGTCAGGGGCATGTGCTCGAGGCGTGTCCGTGCGGGTATCGCGCGCTGGTGGTGCCCCGGCGAAGCGTCGAGCCGGGCGCCGACGTGCCGGTGCCGCCGGTGCCGAGCCCCAAGCCCTAGACGTCTAGTTTGGAAATGTCGACCGAGGGCTTGGGGAACTTCATCCTCAAGCCCTCGAGTGTTTCCACCAGGATCCGGCACACGGCCAGGTTGCGGAACCACTTCTTGTCGGCGGGAATGACGTACCAGGGCGCCCGCTCGGTGCTGCATTTCGACAGCGCGTCTTCGAAGGCTTTCTGGTAGGCTCCCCAGTACTTGCGCTCGGCAAAGTCCGCAGCCGAGAGCTTCCACTGCTTGTCTTTGTCGTTGATCCGGTCCTCGAAGCGCTCCTTCTGCTCTTCCTTCGAGATATGAAGGAAGCATTTCACGATCACGACGCCCTGTTCGGCCAGCAGTGATTCGAAGGCGTTGATATCGTCGTAGCGGCGGGACCAGACCGCCTTCGGGACGAGGTTGTGGACCCGGGCCACCAGCACATCTTCGTAGTGCGAGCGATTGAAGATGCCGATATCGCCGAGTTGCGGAATGGCACGATGGACGCGCCAGAGAAAGTCGTGGGAGGCTTCTTCGGGGGTCGGGACCTTGAAGGGCGTCACCCGGCATCCCTGGGGGTTGAGACCCGTCATCACATGCCGGATGGTGCCGTCTTTCCCGGCACCGTCCATTCCCTGGAGCACGACCAGGAGGGCATGTTTGCGCTCGGCGTACATCACGTATTGGAGCGCGTCGAGCTTGCGGATGCTCTCGATCAGCTCCTTCTCCATTCGCTCGTCCTTCTTCCAGCCGTGGGTGTCGGCGGGGTCCCACTGATCGAGTGAGACGCGGGTTCCGGGTGGCACCCGCAGCTTCTTGGAGAGGGACATCGGCTTGCCCGTGGTATGGGGCGCTCAACATATTCCAAAATGGCTAGACGGCTAGGACGCTCAGACGTACAGGCAAGACCAAACCTCACGAAGGGAATCCCGATGCGAAGGATGTGGATGGCCGCCGCGCTGCTGGCCGCTCTCGCCGCGTGCAGCAAGCAGGACAAGGGGACCGCGACTCAAACCGCTCCCGCTGATGCGGCGGCCCTGCTCAATCCGGCGTCACCGGCGATGACCGCGCAGGCGCCTGGCACCTATCGCGCCAAGTTCGAAACATCGGCCGGCGACTTCACCATTGAAGTCACCCGCGCCTGGGCGCCCCTCGGCGCCGACCGCCTCTACAACCTGATCAAGGGCGGGTTCTACGACGGCGACCGGTTCTTCCGGGTGGTCCCGGGCTTCGTCGTGCAATTCGGACTCAACGGCAATCCCGCCGTGAGTGCGGCCTGGCGGCACGCGAACATCCAGGATGATCCGGTGACGCAGCACAACAACACCGGTACGATCGTCTTCGCGACGGCGGGCCCGAACACGCGTACCACGCAGCTCTTCATCAATTACGCGGACAACCTGCGGCTCGACGGGATGGGATTCGCGCCGCTCGGCAAGGTGGTGGACGGGATGGACGTGGTGACGAAGATCTTCCCCGATTATGGGCAGACACCCGATCAGAGTCTCATCGAAAGCCAGGGGAACGGCTATTTGGCGCAGGCGTTCCCGAAGCTCGACTACATCAAACGGGCGACGATTCAGTAAACATGGCGGATACCAGAGTCCCGACCGCACCGTGTTCGAAGTGCGGTCGGCCGGTGGCGGAGACCGCGAAACGCTGCCTGTACTGCGGGGCACCGCAGTACAAAGCGGCGCCCGGCACTCCGGAGCGGGCGGCGGAAGAGACGGCGGCGCTGGAGGAAGAAAAGAAGCTGGCGCGGCAGGCGGCGCTCTATCGCGCCGGCGTCGGCATGGCAAAGGGAGAGGCAACGCCGGACCAGGGCGCGGGGCTGCTCAAGGCCCTGCTCATGCTCTTCGTGAATCCGATCTCTTCGTTCAAGATCTTGCGGAAGATCTTCAGGCCCTGAGGGCGGCCTCGAGCCGATCGAGCTCTTCCACCAGGCCGTCTCCGAAGTAGAAACGCAGCTCCTCCCGAACCCCGCGGTACACCGTGGGGCCCGAGTCGAGGCAGATCAGGCTCGAGTCGAGCACCTCTTCCGACAACCCCAGCTCGTGGCCTTCCCACGTCAGCGGGAAGAGGCAGTCCACGATGGACTTGAGGTCGTGATAATCGACGCCGGCGGCGAGCGCGTAGGCGTGGATCTGGCATCCGCGTGCGCCCCGGTTGAGGAAGACACAGGCGCCATTCTCGACCGCAGTGCGGTCGGAGCCGCCCCCGGGCATGGACTCATCGGGGGTGGTATCACCCGTGAACCAGCGGCCGCGGGAGACGCCGGAGAAGGTCTCGAACGCATCGGCGTGCTTCTGCAAGTTTTCGCGGACCCGCCAGTCGTAGTCCACGCCGTATGAGCAGCATTGGTCGTGGCAGAACGAGCACTCGAGGCAATGGGTGAAGTACTGCCTCGAGAAGATGGCGGGATCGACGGCGGCGATGACCGGCGCGCCGTAGCGGCAGGGGTAGGATTGCGAGAGGGCGCTGACGGTCACACGAACAAGTTGC
>DASUBP010000311.1:0-10479 GCA_035763205.1 Gemmatimonadales bacterium | reverse complement strand
GCCACGATGATCAGCGCCGTCGCCTGGGCCAGCGTGAAAGGTCCCAGCAGGCGGTCATCCTTCGCGCGCAGGAATTCGATCAGGAACCGCTCCGCCCCGGACAGGATCAGGTAACACCCGAAAAGCCAGCCCATGCCGTGGGAATGGTTCCGCCGCTTCCAGAGCCACCAGAACACGAACAGCATGATCGCGGTCTCGTAGATCTCGGTCGGATGCACCGCGACCACGTCCGTATCCCTGACGCCCACGGGGAAGCTGACGTGCAGCAGCTTGAGCTCCCCGATGGTGGTCGGAGGAAGGCCCTGCGGGAACTTCATGCCCCAGGGGAGTGATGTCGGGATGCCGTAGTCGTCATTCACCAGGAAGCACCCGACGCGGCCGAGCGCATAACCGAGCGCGAGGGGACCGGCCACGAGATCCGCGGTGAAGCGCCACGGGACCTTGCGGAGCCAGCCCGCGAGCAGCACGCCGCCCGACCCGCCGATCAGGCCCCCGTACCACACGAACCCGCCACGCTTGAAGAGCACGCCCATGTCGTGCGTCAGCGCCACGTACCAGAGCTTGGCGCCCACCAGTCCGCCGATCACCGCCCACCAGACGATACTGGCGGCGTATTCCTCGTCGAGACCGCGCCGCCTGAGCTCGAGCTGAATCGCGTATCCGGCGGCGAGGAAGGCGGCCATCATCATCAGGCCGTAGCCGGTGACCGTGAGAAATCCGATATGCAGGACGAAGGGGTAGACGGTCATCGAGATCCCGGGAATTGGGGATTCGGGATGGAGGATTGGAAGAGCTCCAGCCCAGGGATGGGCAGATCGGCGCGGGCGTCGAGCGTGAAGTCGCTGCGCTCGCCGCGCTCCAAGTGCCACCAGCCCGCGCGGGCGATCATGCCGGCGTTGTCGGTGTTCAGACGGGGGCTCGCGACGGACACGCGCGCCTTGCCCTTGAGCCGCTCCGCGGCCCGGGCCGCCAGCGCCTTGCTGCAGGCCACGCCGCCGCCGAGTACGGCGGTTCGATATCCGGTTGCGGCGACGGCACGGTCGAGCTTGGTGACGAGCACGTCCAGTACCGCGTCCTGAAACCCGCGCGCCAGGTGCGGACGGTCCCGTTCCAGGTCGTCACTCGCTTTCACGGCGTGCAGGACCGCGGTCTTGAGGCCGGAGAAGGAGAACTCGAACCCGTCGTCCTTCATGGGCCGCGGGAAGGTGAATCGCGTGGGGTCACCCTCCTTGGCCAAGCGCTCGATCACGGGGCCACCGGGATACCCCAGACCCATCAGGATGGCGACCTTGTCGAACGCCTCGCCGGCCGCGTCGTCCCGCGTCGCTCCCATGAGCCGGTAGCGTCCCCACTCGGGCACGTCGAGGAGCATGGTGTGGCCGCCCGACACGAGCAGAGCGACGAAGGGGGGCGCGAGCTCCGCATCTTCGACGGCGGGTGCGAACAGGTGCCCCTCCAGATGGTTCACGCCGATCAACGCGCGATTCCCCGCATAGGCGAGGGACTTGGCGTACACGACGCCGACGAGCAGCGCACCGACCAGGCCCGGACCCGACGTGACCGCCACGGCGTCGACCGCTCCGAATGCCACGCCCGCCTGATCGAGGGCCCGCTCGACCACCGCCGGCAACGCCGCGAGATGCGCGCGGCTGGCGAGCTCAGGCACGACGCCGCCAAACACCTGGTGGATGTCCTGTGAGAGAATCACCAGGCTCGCGAGCTCCGGAGGCGCCGAGCCGTTCCGAACCAGCACGGCGGCGGAGGTCTCGTCGCACGAGGTCTCGATGCCGAGGATGACGTCGCTCATTTGTGTCTGGGCGCGACCTTCAGCTGCGCGGAATCAGGAACGGCGTGCCCCGCGACTCCGGGCGGCGTCAGCACGGTAAGGTGAGCGGCCGCACCCGCCGTGGCCGCGCCGCTGAACCGCGCGATGACCTTCACCGAGTCCCGTGTGAGATTGGCGAGCCGCTGCGGTGCGCCGGCCACTTCCACGGAGACGCGATCGGGGGTGAAGACAAATCCGGTCGGAACCCCCGCGCCGGTTTCGACGGCAATGCCGCCGAAGACGCGGTGGGCCGGCACCGCCACCTCACCCGAAACCTGCACCTCCCGCGGCGCCACGCGGACGACGCCCAGGTTGGACGTGTCGAGCGGAACGGCGCGCGCGAACGTCCCCGAAAGGCCCGAGAGCTCGGTGGGAACGGTGGTGACCGACTCGATGGTCGCGAGCAGCTGATCGGGCCCCACCAGGTGCGCCTGGTTGGGAGTGATCGCGAGGCCGCCCTGGAGCACGCCACCCGAGTCCGCGGACACGGTGACGCGCGCGACGATCCGCACGTCCTTCCGGGCCACGGAGTCGAGCATCACGGTGATGTCGCGCGGCGTGATGTCGGTGACCTGCACGTCGGCGTTCTTCGGAATACCGATGTCCGAAGGGCGGAGTGCGAGGTGCCAGGTGCCACCCGCCAGCGTGTCGGGAACGGACACGGCGATGTTCTTGTCGAAGCTCCGCAGCTTGAGCAGCTCCCCGCCGCGGCCCTCGACGACCACGACCACGGGGGGTGGGGCGCTGCGCAGCACGCGGCCGGGGGGTACCCGGACCTTGAGATTCAGGGTGAACGTCTGATTGATGGGCTGCTGAGCGGCGACCGCGACATACAGGAGGATCGCGAGAAAGAGCGCGGCCAGCTTGAGGGCCCAGTTCCGGGTAAAGAGCTGCGTCAGGTTAATGCGCATTGATCAGGGAGTGGATCAGATCCACATTGACCGGCGCGTCCCACTCGGCGGCACCGATGACCTTCTTCATGATCACCCCGTTCCGGTCGATCACAAAGCTCTCCGGAACTCCGGTGGTTTGATAGAGGTCCTGAATGTCCCCGCTTTGATTCTGCAAGACCGGGAAGGTGAGACCGTACGACCGCGCGAAGGCCGTGACGCCGCTCGAGTCTTCCTTGTCGATGCTGACGGAAACGATCTTGAACGCCGTATCGGTCACCAGGTGATGGAGCCGCTCAATCGCCGGCATCTCGACGCGGCAGGGCTCACACCACGTCGCCCAGACATTCAGGAGCAGCACGTGACCGCGGTAGTTGGCCAGCGTCCGGGGAGTTCCGGTGGCCAGGTCGATGGCGTGAAAATCCGGTGCCTTGGAGCCGACCCCCACCAGCTCGATCTGGGGCAGAATCTTGATCACCAGGGCCACCACGAGAACGGCGGCGGCCACGGCCGCACCCAACATCCCCAAGCGCTTTTTCGTCATGTCACCACTCCGCAGCGTCGTCGGAGCTCCTTCACCTGGGCTCCCGGGTCTTTGGCCCCAAACACCGCCTGGCCCGCGACGAACGTATCGGCTCCGGCCGCATGCGCGGCGGCTATCGTGTCGGGATCGATGCCCCCGTCCACTTCGAGAAACACATCCCGTCCATGGGACGTCAGCATCGCCCTGGCCCGCTGAATCTTCCGGTCGGACGACGGAAGGTAGCGTTGTCCGCCGAAGCCCGGATTCACCGTCATGATCAGCAGGAGATCGACGTCATCCAGCACTTCTTCGGCGCGGCCCAGCGGGGTGCCGGGGTTCAGCGCGAGCCCGGCGTTCATGCCACGCTGTCTGATGGCGGCGAGCTGGCGCTGGACGTGAATGGTGGCCTCCGGATGAAACGTGAGGTTCGCGGCCCCGGCGTCCGCCATCGGCGCGATATAGTGCTCGGGCTCGATCACCATCAAATGCACGTCCACCGGCAGGCTCGACACCTTCTTGAGTGCGGCGACCATGTTCGCACCGAAGGTGAGGTTGGGTACGAAGCGGCCGTCCATGACGTCCACGTGCAGCCAGTCGGCCCCCGCCTTCGCCACGTGATCCACCTGCTCGGCGAGCCTGGTCAGGTCGGCGGAGAGGATGCTCGGGGCGATGCGTACGCCGCGGCTCATTGCTGAGCCCGTGCCACGATGAGGTCCACCACGAGTCCCGGTGCCGCGAGGGACGCCGCCGCGGGTTGCTGCCCGATCACCGTGCCGGGACTCGCGCCGGATACGCGCCGGCGCGTCACGGCGCCGACGGCTAGGCCCGCACCCTCGATCCGGTCGCGCGCGTCGGAGAGGGACATGCCCACCACATCGGGCACGGAGATGGTTGGGGCCCCGCGGTTGATGACGAGTGCGATTCCGGTACCGGGATTCGCGACGCTGTTGGCCGGCGGGCGGGTGATCACCACCAGGCCGGGAGCCACGTTCGGGGCCTGCACCGAGTCGGTGCGGCCCACGGTCAGACCGGCGGCCGCGAGGATTTGTTGAGCCATGGCGGCATCGTAACCCGCGACATCCGGGACTGCCACTTTGGATGGGCCGCTGCTGGTGACGATGCTCACCCGGGTGTCTTTCGGCACGTCTACGCCAGGCGGCGGGTCTTGCCAGATCACCGTGCCGGCGGGGGCCGTGGGATGGGGCTCGGAGCCCGAGTCCTTGGGTTGCAGTTCGGCCTTTTGCAGGTCGGTAATCGCCTCCGACTTGATCAGGCCCAGCACCCGGGGCACGGGATGCCGCGAGGTCACGAGGGGCGCCGGAAAGAGCAGGAGCGCGGCGAGCAGATACCCGACGAGTCCCGCCCCCAGGCAGAACCCCGCCCATCGCAGCATGCTGCGGCGTCGATCCGTGGGCAGTATCGAGACGCTCACCTCTTCCGTCCCCGACGAGAGCGGAGGCATGTGCCGGCGGAAACGCATCAGCGCACGCGCTCCAGCCGGGCCGCGAATGCGCCGTCCATCCGGTCGCGGTGGGGAAGAGTCTGGAGGTCTCCCGCGGGCGTGAGCAGGGCACGCCCGCCGGGGACCGCATCGGTCACCGGCGCACGGCCGAAGGTCCGCTCGTGCGTCAGGAATTCCTCCACGGTGGCCTCATTCTCCTCGGGTTCCAGCGAACACGTCGCGTACACCAGCGTACCGCCGGGCCGGACCAGCGGCGCCGCCGCACGGAGCAACTCCCGTTGCCGGGTGGCGGCGCGTGCGATGGCGTCGGGTGTAATGCGCCAACGCGCGTCCGGGTGTCGGGCCATGGTGCCGGTGGCGGTGCAGGGCGCATCCACCACCACTGCGTCCCAGCTGCCATTCGGGAAGGGCGCGGAAAGAAGATCGGCGCAAAGCACCTGAATCGCCACTCCGGCCCGCGTAAGGTTCTCGCGCAGTCGCGCCAACCGCTCCCGCCGGGCGTCGCCGGCCACGACGCGTACGCCGCGCCGCTCCAGCGTGACCGCCTTGCCCCCCGGCGCGGCGCACCCATCGTAGCAGCGTGCACCAGCGGGAATCGCCGCATACCGGCAGACCAGCTGGGCCGAGGCGTCTTGAACGATGAACGCGCCCTCGTCGAATCCCGGGAACTCGCGCGGGGAAAGGGTTTCGTCCGCCCCGCGTTTGCCGACTCGCAGACCCGCATCCCACGGCGCGGGTTCCACGATCAGGCCCGCTTCCATCAGACCTGAGGCGAGCCTGGCTTGGTCCCAGCGCGCGGCTTGCAGCGTGAGCGGCGGGTGCGCGTCGTTCCAGTCGGCCAGATCCGCCGCTCCCTGAGCCCCGTAGCGCTCGACCCACCGGCGTTGCAGCCACTCGGGGTGCGTGGGGCCCGGCTCGGAAGGAGCCGCGGGCCGTTCGCCGAGGCGGCGCAGGGCCTGATTGACGTAACCGCTCGCTGACTCGCCCGCGGCTTCGCGCGCCAGCTCCACGCTGGTGGAAACGGCGGCGTGCGCGGGTACCCGGTCCAGCCAGCGGAGCTGATAGGCCCCGAGGCGCAGGACGTCATGGAGTCTGGGGTCCGCGCGGGAGAGGTCGAGGGTCCGGTCCAGCTCGGCGCGCCGCCGCAGCACGCCGGCGGCGAGCTCGTGGGCGAGTCGGCGGTCCCGGGGATCGAGCGTTGCGACCGCCCGATCGCGGGCCTGGTCGAACGGCGCACCACGACCGACGGCGCGGAGAATCGCGAGCGCCGCCCGGCGCGCCGCGGTCGCGTCGTTAATCCAGCATCCCCTCGGTGGGGGAGGACGGCACGGCCACTTCGCGCTTCGGCATCCGGCCCGCGAGATACGCGGCCCGCCCCGCTTCCACGGCGAGACGCATGGCGTGACCCATCTGCACCGGATCCCTCGCCGCCGCGACGGCCGTGTTCATCAGGATGCCGTCGACGCCCTGTTCCATGGTGACGCACGCATCGGACGCGGTCCCCACGCCCGCGTCCACGATCACCGGCACCTTCAGGCGGCGCTTGATGGTCCGCACGCTCGCCGGATTGAGGAGCCCGAGCCCCGAGCCGATGGGGGAGGCGAGGGGCATGACGGCCGCGCAACCCGCTTCTTCGAGCCGCAACGCCGTAATCAGGTCCTCATTCGTGTACGCCAGGACTTTGAACCCTTCGGCCACCAGGGTGCGGGCGGCCTCGAGCAGACCGGCGACGTCCGGGAGCAGGGTTTCCTGGTCGCCGATCACTTCGAGCTTCACGAAGTCATTGAAGCCTGCCTCGCGGGCGAGGCGCGCGTACCGCACCGCTTCGTCGGCGGTGTAGCAGCCCGCGGTGTTGGCGAGCAGGAAGAACCGCTTGGGATCCAGATACTTCAGGATGCTGCCGTCGGCCGTGCGATCGAGATCCACGCGCCGGACCGCTACGGTGACGACGTCCGCCCCCGTCGCTTCGATGGCGCGGACCATGGTCTCGTTGTCCCGGTACTTGCCGGTACCGATCATCAGGCGGGAGCGGAAGGTCTGACCGCCCACGACGAAGGGAATGTCCATCAGCCACCTCCTACGAACTGCACCAGCTCGATCTTGTCGCCGGGCTCCACGCGCACGTCTCCCAGTGAGGGGCGCCGTACGATCTTGCGGTTGTGTTCCACGACCACAGCCCGCGGATCCAGCGACCAGCTGTTCAAGAGCTCCAGGAGCGTCGCACCCGCCGAGACCGTGCGGGGCGCTCCATTCACGACGATTTCCACGCCATCTCCTTCATTATCTCCTGCGCCGCGCGGGCCGGGTCCGGCGCGTCCCACAGGGCCCGGATCATTGCTACCCCATACGCGCCCGCCGACACGACTTCCCGCGCGTTGGCCCGGCTTACCCCACCGATCGCGACCACGGGGAGTCCGAACTTGGTGAACCGGGCCAGTCCTTCCACGCCCAGCGGTGAGGCCTCCGGATGCGTGGGGGTCGCAAAGACCGGTCCTACCAAAAGATAGTCGGCCCCTCCGGCTTGCGCGGCCAGGGCCTCTTCCGGGGTGTGGACGGACACGCCGATCCACCAGGCCGGTCGCAAGCGGCGCGCTTCCTCGGGGCTCAGGCCGGTGGCGGACAGCTGAACCCCGACGGCATCGGCGGCCAACGCCACGTCGAGACGGTCGTTCACGAAGAGCCGGTCGGTGAAGGAGGAGCCGAGGGTGCGTGCGAGTGCGAGATGCTCGCGGCCGGTGAGTGCGTGGCCGCGGGCATGGGCGGCGACAGGGGCGGCGGCGAGGCGCCTGGACCGGTCGGCGAGATCGGGGAGGTTGGCGATCCGTTCGTCGGTAACCGCGTGCAGTCGCGGGAGCCCGGACCGGCGAGGCGCGATCACACCATTCGCTGGCCGGCCCGCACGCCCCGGCCTCGAATCCAGTCGAGCGCGCTCATGCGCGGCTTGCCGGACGGTTGCACCTCGGCGATCGCAAGCGCTCCCGAGCCTGCCGCGACGACGAGCTCGCGCCCGGCACGAAGTACCTCGCCGGGGGCGCCCTGGCCGGCGGCCGGCGCCGCGCCGAAGAGTTTCACTTCGAGGCCGTCGAGGGTGGTCCAGGCACCGGGTTTCGGATCGAGGGCCTGGACCACACGACGCAGGGTGGACGCGTCGCGATCCCATACGATGTGGCCGGTCTCGCGCGTGAGCTTGGGCGCGTAGGTCGCGCGATCATGATGCTGGGGAACCGGTTTCGGCCCGTCACTGGCCATCATCGCGAGCGTCTCGATGAGCGCCTGCGCGCCGACTTCCGCGAGATGTTCCGAGAGCTCACCCCCCGTGACATCGTCCCGGAGGGAGTGGGGGATCTGGTGGAGAATGGGTCCGGAGTCGAGTCCCGCCTCCATCTGCATGATGGTCACGCCGGTTCTCGTGAGGCCGTTCAGGATGGCCCACTCGATGGGGGCGGCGCCGCGGAGCTCGGGCAGGAGAGAGGGATGCACGTTGACCATGCCGAGGCGGGGGACGGCCAGCACCTCGGGGGTCAGGATGTGCCCGTAGGCGACGACCACGCCCACGTCGGGCTGGAGCCTCTTCAGCTCCGCGATGAACGCGGGATCTTTCGGCCGCTCAGGTTGCAGGACGGGCAGACTCTCGGCGACGGCTGCGGTCTTGACCGGGGAGGATACCAGGGTCGAGCGGGAACGTCCCTGCGGTTTGTCGGGTTGTGTGACCACGGCTGCGACGTCGAATCCTTCACCTACCAGGGCGAGGAGCGATGGCACCGCGAACTCCGGCGTGCCGAAGAACACGACCCGCACTAGAGCTCGCCCGCCGGCTCCGGAACGACTTCCTTCACGTAGCCGGTCTGGCCCTTCCGGGCGCGGCGCCATTTGGACATCAGCGACGCGCGCTTGACCGCGGTGAGATGATCGAGGAACAGTACGCCGTCGAGGTGGTCGACCTCGTGCTGAACGGCCCGGGCCTTGTAGCCGGAGATCTCCATGGTATACGCCTTGCCGTCGCGATCGAGCGCCTGGAGCGTGATGTCCACCGGGCGATCGACTTCGGCGAAGATGTCGGGGATGGAGAGGCACCCTTCTTCGGCCGTCTCGATCAGGTCGCCACGCGGGGTCACCACGGGATTGATGAGGACCAGCGGGTCGGGGGACTCCTCTCCCACGTCCACCACGGCCACGCGCAGTGGGACGCCTACCTGGTTGGCGGCGAGCCCGACGCCCTTCGCGGCGTGCATGGTGTCGAACAGGTCGTCCACGAACTGACGGACGGTGTCATCCACCACCGGCACCGGCTTGGCTCGTTCGCGCAGGACCGGTGATCCCAGCAGGTGGAGGGACCGGATGCTCACGACTTCTTCGCCCCCTCGGTCTCGCGGTTCAGGACCGCGGTGATGTTGCTGCGCGCCACCAGCAGACGCGACTCGGCGCTCTTGATCGTCACTTCATTGTCCTTCATGAAGATCACCTCGCCGATGATACCCCCCGACGTGACGACCTGGTCACCTTTCTGCAGGGACGCGAGCAGCTCCTGGTGCTTCTTCTGCTGCTGGCGCGACGGACGGATCAACAGGAAGTACAGGATGCCGCCGATGGCTGCGAACTGAATGATCAGCACGAACATCGGCTGCGTGCCGGTCTGGCCGGAAGGTGCGAACATCGCGAGGATGCCGTGCATGAATTAGGCCGTTCCCGAGTTGAGGTAGCGGAGCCGCCATTCAGCGGCCCACGAATCCAGGTTCCCCTGCCGGATGGCCCGGCGCAACGCGCCCGCCAGCCGAATCAGGTACCGCACGTTGTGCAGCGACAACAGCCGGAGTCCGAGCAGCTCTTCCGCCGCGAAGAGATGACGCAGGTACCCGCGGGAGTAGCGGGTGCAGGTCTCGCAGTCGCAGGCGGCGTCCAGGGGGGACGGATCGTCCTTCCAGGCCGCGTTCCGGATATTGACCACACCGTCATCGGTGAATGCCGATCCGTTCCGCCCGTTCCGCGTGGGTGCCACGCAGTCGAACAGGTCGATGCCGCGCCGAACGCCCTCCACCAGATCTTCCGGGAATCCGACGCCCATAAGATAGCGGGGAACGGCAGGGGGGAGCCGGGGAGATAGTTGTGACAGCGTCTCGTACATCTCGGGTTTCGGTTCACCGACCGACAGCCCGCCCACCGCGATGCCGGTCCAGTCGCCCCGCGCCAGGGTGCCCTCGAGTGACGCCCGCCGGAGCTCGGCGTGCGTGCCGCCCTGCAGGATAGGCCACAGGGTCTGCCGTCCGGGTGCGTCCTGCGACAGCGCCGCGTGTCGCTTCACGCACCGCTCGAGCCAGCGGAGTGTCCGCTCCAACGCGTCACGGCTGGTGGCGGCATCGACTCTGCCCGGTGCCACGTGATCGAACGCCATCGCGATGTCCGCGCCCAGCGTCCATTGAATTTCCATGGCGCGCTCGGGGGTGAGCCGGCGCCGGCCGCCGTCCACGTGACTCTGAAATTCGACCCCGTCCTCGTCGACGGTGCGCGATCCTTCCAGTGAGAAGACCTGGAACCCGCCCGAGTCGGTGAGGAGCGGACCGTTCCACGACATGAAGCGGTGGAGCCCGCCGAGCTTCGCGACGGTTTCCTCGCCGGGGCGGACGTGGAGGTGATAAGTGTTCGCGAGCACGAGCCCCGCGCCGATGTTCTCGAGGTCGAGGGGTGACAGCGCGCGGACCGTTCCCTGGGTGCCCACGGGCATGAATGCCGGCGTCTCGACGACCCCGTGAGGGAGGGTCAGCACCCCGGCGCGGGCGGCACC
>DASUBP010000310.1:0-16217 GCA_035763205.1 Gemmatimonadales bacterium | reverse complement strand
TCGCCCATCAGTGTTTCGAAGAGCTGGGAAGCTTCGAGCGCGTCTTCCATCGTGACCTTGAGGATGGTGCGCGCGGCCGGATCCATCGTGGTCTTCCAGAGCTGATCGGGGTTCATCTCGCCGAGCCCCTTGTAGCGCTGGACCATCACGTTGGACTTCACTTCCTCGCCACCGCCCCCGAGGCGTTTGGCGTATCCGTCCCGCTCTTTTTCGTCGTAGGCGTAGAACTCTTCCTTGCCCTTGGCGACCCGGTAGAGTGGCGGCTGCGCGATGTAGATGTACCCGGCATCCAGGAGGGCCTTCATTTCCTTGTAGAAGAACGTCAGGAGCAGGGTGCGGATGTGCGCGCCGTCGACGTCGGCGTCCGTCATGATGATGATCTTGTGGTAGCGGGCGTCCTCGATCTTGAAGTCGTCGCCCACGCCGGTCCCGATCGCCGTGATCATGGTCCGGATTTCTTCGTTGGACAGGATCTTGTCGATCCGGGCTTTCTGGACGTTCAGGATCTTGCCGCGCAGCGGCAGGATGGCCTGGAAGGACCGGTCCCGTCCCTGTTTCGCCGACCCGCCGGCCGAGTCGCCTTCGACCAGGTACATCTCGCAGAGCTTGGGATCGGTGAGCGAGCAGTCGGCCAGCTTCCCGGGCAGGAGCCCGCCTTCCATCGCGTTCTTGCGGCGCACCAGCTCGCGGGCCTTGCGGGCCGCTTCACGCGCGCGAGCGGCGCTGATCGCCTTGGCGATGATGGCGCGGGCGACACTGGGGCTCTTGTCGAAGAAGTCCCCCAGGGCTTCGTTGACCACGCTCTTCACGATGCCTTCGACTTCGGAGTTGCCGAGTTTGGTCTTGGTCTGCCCTTCGAACTGCGGGTCCTTGACCTTGACGTGAATCACGCTGGTCAGCCCCTCGCGGACGTCGTCGCCCGAGAGCGTGAACTCCTCCTTCTTGAGGAGCCCGTCCTTCTTCGCCCACTCGTTGATGGTGCGGGTGAGGGCCGACTTGAAGCCGGTGAGGTGGGTGCCCCCTTCGTGGGTATTGATGTTGTTCACGAAGGTGAACGTGTTCTCCCCGTACTGGTCGTCGTACTGGACGGCCCCCTCGACTTCCACGCCGTCCTTGTTGGCTTCGAAGGTGATGACCTTCTGGTGGAGCGGCTTCCGGTTCCCCAGGAGCCATTTCACGAACTCGGTCAGGCCGCCCTTGTAGAAGTAGGTCTCGGTCTTCCCGCCCTTCCGCTCGTCCTTGAGCGTGATGGTAAGGCCCTTGTTCAGGAACGCGAGCTCCCGGAGCCGGTTCGCCAGCGTCGCATAGTCGAAGCGCGTTTCCGTGAAGATGGTCTCGTCGGGCTTGAACCACACCGTGGTGCCGGTGGTCTTCGCCTTGCCGACCACCTCGAGTTTCTTGGTGGTGTCACCCTTCGCGAACGCCATGTGGTACTTCTTGCCGTCCCGTTCCACCCACACTTCGAGCTTTTCGGAAAGCGCGTTGACCACCGAGACGCCGACGCCGTGGAGACCGCCGGAGACCTTGTAGGTGTTCTTGTCGAACTTGCCGCCGGCGTGCAGGACGGTGAGCGCCACTTCGACGCCCGGCTTCTTCTCGGTCTTGTGGATGTCGACCGGGATGCCGCGTCCGTTGTCCGCGACGGTGATCGAGTTGTCGGAATGGATCGAGACGTCGATCTGGGTGCAGTACCCGGCGAGGGCTTCGTCCACCGAGTTGTCGACGACTTCGTAGACCAGGTGGTGCAGTCCCCGGGCCGACACCGACCCGATGTACATCGCGGGGCGCCGCCGGACGGCCTCCAGGCCCTTCAGGACCTGGATCGAGTCGGCCTGGTAACCGCCATTATTCGACTGCTTGGGATCAGGCTTTGCCTTCGCCATGGTCTCGTTCGGTTAGGAGGAACCAGCGAATACCCTTGATGCGGCCGTCGCCGCGTCCCGCGTTCAGCCGGGCGATGATCGTCGGAGTCATGAGCATGAGCTCATTCATCCATGGGCTGGTCTGGACGCCCACGAACAGCGTTCCGTCGGGCGTGACCCGGGAAGGCATCGTCACCGCCGCGACTTGCGCCCCCACCAGCGTCGCCCAGTCGGGGATGATCCGCGCCTGCGCGAGGCGCCCCTCGAGGCCGGACCGCTTGAGATAGCCGGACAGGACCTCCGAAACAGCCATCGGAGTTTGGCGCTTTGGGTCGGTCATCGTGGCACTTGGAGTACCATGAAAAGTAACCCTGAAGTTATTGTCAGGTCAAGACTTAAGCACGTTTTTGGAGGGCTATTTGATGACGACGAAGGTGTCCAGAACGTCGCTGTATCCGGCGATATCGCGGGCCCGAAATTCGACCGGGATTTTGGCGCCTTTGATCAGCCCGGAGTCGATGAAGAAGAGAAATGGCGCCGAGAAGGAGAACTGGAACCCGCCATCCGCTGCGGCGGAGTCCTTGGTCCCCACGTTCAGCCAGACCGAATCGATCCCCTCGTTGTCGGTCGCCTGAATGGTGCCCCGGAGGGTATCGGGCGAATGCAGGGAATCGCGCTGGAATTGGATCGACAGATCGGGGGGCCCGGGGCGTGGGCGATCTTCGCCACACGCCAAGGCACCCGCGGCCAGCAACGCGGCGAGGGCTACTTGCCGGTGAATTTGGCCGGCCGCTTCTCGAGAAATGCGGATAATCCTTCCTTGGTATCCTGAGTCGCCGCCAGGAGCCCGAAGTGATTCGCCTCGAGCAACAATCCCTCGTCCAGCGTCATCTCGAGCCCGTGGTCGATCGCTTCCATCGAAAGACGGACCGCCAGGGGGCCCATCGATAGGATACCCCGGAGCATTTTCTCCGTTTCGGCCATCAGTTCATTGGCCGGGACCACTTTGTTGACCAGGCCGATCCGGTAGGCTTCCGCGGCATCGATCATTTCGGCCGTCAGGATCAGCTGCAGGGCGACCCCTTTGCCGACCAGGCGGGGGAGGCGCTGGGTCCCGCCATATCCGGGAGCGATGCCGAGCTTCACTTCGGGCTGTCCGAATTTGGCGTTTTCGCTGGCGATTCGAATGTGGCACGCCATCGCCAATTCGCAGCCCCCGCCCAGGGCGAATCCGTTCACCGCGGCGATGACGGGCTTCCCGCAGGTCTCGAGACGGCGCAGGACCCCCTGTCCGCGCATGGCGCGCGCCTTCCCGTCGAAGGGACCCTGTTTGGCGAGGTCCGAAATGTCCGCTCCGGCCACGAACGATTTGGGCCCCGCTCCGGTCAGGATCGCGCCCTTGATCGCCGGATCCGTCGCGATGCGCTCCGCCGCGTCCGCCAGCTCGGCCATCACCTGGTCGTTCAAGGCGTTGAGCTTGTCGGGGCGATTGATGGTGACGACGGCGACCCCGTCCTTCACGTCGAACAGCAGGGTTTGATAGGTCATAGGCCGGAAATGCTACCGCCGTTGCCGGTATCAGCCAAGACCCGTACGTTCGCGCCATGAAATCGGTCCTGGCCATCGACGAAGGCACCACAGGCGCCCGGGCGCTCGTCATCGCTGACGACGGCCGGGTGCTGGGGCGGGGCTATCGTGAGATTCCCCAGCACTTTCCCCGCCCCGGGTGGGTGGAGCACGATCCGGAGGACCTCTGGGCTGCGTCTCTCGACGCCTGCCGGGAGGCCCTGGCACAAGCGAAGACCAAACCTCTGGCGATCGGGATCACGAATCAGCGCGAGACGGTTTGTGTCTGGGACCGGAAGACGGGGAAACCCCTGCACCGGGCCATCGTGTGGCAGGACCGCCGGACGGCAGACCGCTGCGCGGCACTCGCAGGGACGCCGGAGGGGAAGGCGATCAAAGAGCGGACGGGTCTGGTGCTCGATCCCTACTTCTCGGGAACGAAGATCGAATGGCTGCTCAATCAGGTGCCGGGGGTCAGGGGTCAGGTGTCAGGGGGTGACGCGGTATTTGGTACTGTCGACTCCTGGCTTCTCCATCGGCTCACCGGTGGGAGGGTGTTTGCGACGGATCACACCAACGCCAGCCGCACACTCCTCTATAACATCGGCGAACTGGGCTGGGACGATGGCTTGCTCAAGATCTTCGGCGTCCCGAGGCACGCGCTGGCCGAGGTGCGCGCGTCGAGCGGGGACTTCGGGGTGGCGGTGGCTGACCACTTCGGGTTCGAGATCCCGGTCCTCGGAATTGCGGGAGATCAGCAGGCGGCGCTCTACGGGCAGGGGTGTTGGACGGCGGGTCAGGCCAAGAATACGTACGGCACCGGTGCCTTTCTTCTCATGAACACCGGCGGCCAGCCGGCCCATTCGGAGCAGGGGCTGCTCACGACCGTCGGATGCGACGCCCGAGGCCGCCCGGCGTACGCGCTCGAGGGCAGCGTGTTCATCGCGGGGGCCGCGGTGCAATGGCTGCGCGACGGGTTGCAGATCATCGAGCGAGCGGAGGAGACGGAGGCGCTGGCGAAGAGCGTGCCCGACACCGGGGGGGTGTCGTTCGTGCCGGCGTTCGTCGGGCTGGGAGCCCCGCACTGGAACCCCGCGGCGCGCGGGACCATCGTCGGATTGACGCGGGGCTCGACCCGCGCGCACCTGGTCCGGGCGGCGCTCGAGGCCATGGCCTATTCGACCAAGGACGTACTCGACGCCATGACGGCCGACGCGCATCTCTCGCTCAGCGCGCTGCAAGTGGACGGCGGAGCGTCCGCGAACGGCTGGCTGATGCAGTTCCAGGCCGACGTGTTGAACGTCCCGGTGGCGCGTCCGGATCTCGTGGAAACCACTTCGCTTGGTGCCGCCGGATTGGCGGGGATCGCCGGCGGCGTGTGGGCGCGCCCTGAGGAATTCCTCGCCAGCCGGACCTTCACGCGGTTTTCACCGGGTATCGGTGGCGCCGCGGCGCGCGCGCGCGTCCCGGAGTGGCATCGTGCCGTGGACGCCGCGCTGGCGTGGGCGCGGGGCGGGCCCATATTCCCCGGAACTTCCAAGGAGCCGGCATGACGGTCCCACAGGCGTCCATCGATTCCGCCACGCTCGATGCAGCCCACGCCAGCTACGAACGGGCTTCGGGGACGCCGGAGTTCTACGCGAGCTTCTACGCGAACTTCTTCAAGGTGTGTCCCGACGCCCGGCCCCGGTTCGCAAAGACCGATTTCGACCGCCAGCACAAGCTGCTCCACCATGCCATCGGGATGTTGCTGATCTATCCCAAGCACCTGAATGACGAACCGAACCTGCTCTCCCGGCTGGCCAAGCGGCACAGCCGGAAGGATCTGGACATTCCGGCATCGATGTATCGGCCCTTCGTGGACGCGCTCATTACCACGCTCCGCCAGTGCGATCCGTCATTCACGGGTCCGCTGGAGACAGGCTGGCGGGCCATCCTGGACGTCGGCATCAGGTACATGCAGTCCAAATACTGAGGGGTCAGGGTCCGGGGGTCAGGGGTCAGGCAAGGTCGTAACTGGGGACCCCGACCCCGACCCCGACCTCCGACCCCCGACGCCTAGTACTGCGGCACCCCCGGCGAACCAAATGTCGGCATCGAGAGATGCTGTGCCAGCGGTATCGCATACGCGATGAGAATGATCAGGATTGCGGCGATCACCCACATCCCATAGCGGTCGAAGATCGTTCTCCCCGGCCCGGGGTCTTCCAGGGGTTCGGCCCACAGGATTGGTTCGGCGAACGCCCGCTGCTTGCCGGCCAGGCCGGTGCCGACCATCACCATCACGAAGAACGCCGCGCTCACGAAGAGCAGGAGTCCCCCCGCCGCCGAAACGCCGGTCAGAACCTTCCATCCCTCCGCCACCGGGCTCCCGCCGTAGCTGGCGTCGTAGATGCGCCTCGGCATCCCCATGAGCCCCGTGATGTGGTTCGAGAACGAGAACAGCATCATGCCAAGGAACCACAGATAGGGCTGGACTTTCGCCAGCAGTCCGAGCTCGAGGTTCTTGCCCAGGAGTCGCGGCATCAGCCAGTAGGCGGTGCCCATGAAGGTCAGGGCGGTGGCACTGCCGACGGTCAGGTGAAAATGTCCCTGAATCCAGGCGGTGTTATGCACCACGGCATTCATGCCGAAAGACGCGTTGATCGCGCCTCCGAAGCCGCCGACCGCGAAGAGCAACATCGACAGCGCCACGCTTGCAAAGAGCGGGTCAGTCCATGGGAGCTTCCGGAGCCAGCCGAACCACCCCGTTCCGCCACGCGCCCTTCCGGCCAGCTCCATGGACGCCGTGATGGTGAACGCGGTCACCATGCTGGGGAACAGGATTCCAAAGGTGAGCACGGCGTGGAAGAGCTTCCACCCCGCCGGGATGCCCGGATCCAGCGCCTCGTGGTGGAAGCCGACGGGCGTGGACAGGACGATGAAGAGCGCAAAGGTGAGGCGGCCGAGAGGCTCGCTGAACAGCTGGCCGCCCGCGACGCGCGGGAAGACCGTGTACCAGACGGCATAGGCGGGGAGCAGCCAGAAGTAGACCAGCGGGTGCCCGAAGTACCAGAACAGCATCCGGGCGAGCAGCGGATCTATGGTCGGCGTCCAGCCCAGGGACCAGGGGATCAAGAGCACCACGACTTCGATCGCGACACCGACCGTGGCGATTTGCCAAACGATGGCCGTAGCCATCATGGCGTGGAAGGGCAGGGGCGTCTTGTCGGCCGGATGCTCGCGGCGCCAATCGCGGTAGCTCGCGAAGAGGCTCCACACCCAGCACCACGAACCGATCACCAGAAGGGCCGCGCCGATATAGAACGTCGGGTAGGCCTTGAGGGGCGGGTAGAACGTGTACAGGACCGACGCCTTGCCGGCCAGGATGGTCCCCGCCGTGAGCAACGTGCCGGTGAGGGCGATCCAGAACCCGCTCCAGGCGAGCCGGTACCAGGAGACGGGCCGGTTCAGGGACCGGGATATCGTGACGTATCCGAATCCCATGATGAAGAAGGTCGTGAACACCAGCGCCATGAGGACGCCATGGGCCGTGACCGACAGGTAGTACATCTTCGCCGAGCGCCAAGGGAGATCGAGGTTGGCGCGCGACAAGGCCTGCATCAGCGCCATGCAGGCGGCGATCCCGAACGCGGAAATGGCCACCCACAGGTGGGCGACGGAGAGCCGGTCGTCGCGGGTCATTTCCTGGCCTCCTCGACGATCAGTTTCCCGGACATGGTGTGATGTCCCTGGCCGCAATACTCGTTGCAGACGATCAAGTACTCGCCCGGCGTGTCGAAGGTGGTCGTGAACTGACTGACGTATCCGGGAATGAGCATGGTATTCCCGTTGGTTCCCACGATTTCGAACCCGTGCGTAACGTCGATCGAGGTCAGTCGGAACGTGACCGGGCGGTGAGCCGGAACGTGGATCTCCGAGGGCAGGAAGGCGAAGGTCATGCCAACGGCCGTCACGGTCACGCGGGCCGTGTCCACCGTCACGCCGCGGGTGGCGAAGCGGGGGTCGGACAGCACCGTGGCGGGATTGATGGTCTCGACGTGGCTGGGGGGGGCGTATCCTTCGGCGACGGCGCCGACTACGACCGTGGTCGCGAAGGCCACCATGATCACCACGGCGGCCCACAGCCAGATCTTCTCGTAGAAGTCGACCTTCATGGGGTCACCGGTCCCCGATGGAGGTAGACGAAGACGTACATCGCGAACCACCCCAGCGCGAAGAGCAGCCCATAGAGGCCGATGATCGCGAGCGTACCTTTGGGATGGGGGCTCTCCGGCGGCTGGTCCGGCATGAAGGGCCTCCTCGAAGGTTGGGGATCAGTCAGTCAGTCAGTCAGTCAGTCAGTTGTCGTCACCATTTCCGTTCTGCAGAATGAAGCCCACACCCCGCACCGTGCGGATCAACTCCGTGCCGGCAGCCTCGTGAAGCTTGCGGCGGAGATTCCCGACGTGCACGTCAACGACGTTGCTTTCGGGGTCGAAGTGCATGTCCCAGACCTTCTCGAGCAGCTCGGTCCGCCGCTGCACGGCTTCCGGGTGCAGCAGGAAATGCTCGAGGAGCTGGAATTCCTTCGGGGTGAGTTCCAGCTTCTTGCCCTGAATCTGGACCCGATGTTTCAAACGGTCCATCGTGACGGGGCCATAGCTCAGGAGCTCCGTGCGGCCCGCGCCTCCGCGGCGTACCAGTGCCCGCACTCGCGCCAGGAGCTCGTCGAACTTGAACGGCTTGGTCAGGTAGTCGTCGGCACCCGCGTCGAGGCCACGGACCACGTCTTCAGACGCGTCGCGCGCGGTGAGCATCAATACCGGCGTCGACCGGCCCTCCCCCCGAAGCTCACTCGCCACCTGCAGACCGTTTTTCTTGGGGAGCATCAGGTCGAGCAGGATGAGGTCGTATTCGTTGACGTGGGCAAGCATGGTTGCCTGCTCACCGTCGGGGGCCACATCCACGGCGTACCCCTCTTCCCGCAGGCCTTGCTCGATGAACCCCGCGACCTTCCGGTCGTCCTCCACCACGAGCAGCTTCATCACACCCTCTATGAAGAAGTGTCGAAGGCAAGCTTATTCGGGCACTAGTGAGCCGATTCTAAAGACATCATGAGGGGATCTTCATAAATCGGGGGGAATCAGGGGGAGGCGGAGCAGGAAGGTGGCGCCGTTCGAGTCCGAGCGCTCGACTCCCAACGTTCCACCCAGAATCTCCGCCAGCCGCCGGGATACCGGGAGGCCCAGGCCGGTCCCCTGACCGGAGTGGGGATCGAAGCGCCGAAAGGGCTCGAAGATGCCCTCCCGAACTGCTTCCGGAACACCGGGTCCGTGGTCCGACACCCGAAATTCGATATGCCCGGGCGTCGTCCGGACCGCCGTGGTTACCGTGCTTCCGGTCGCCGTATGCCGCACCGCATTCGACAACAGATTCATCAGGATCTGCTGCACTCGCACCTGGTCCGTGGTGGGAGGCGGGAGGGTCGCGGGACAGTCGGTAGCCAGCCTGACCTGTTTCGCCTCGGCGGCCAGCCGCACGGAGGCACACGCGCGCTCCACACATTTAGCCGGGTCGACCTCGCGGAACACGGGGCGCACGCGCCCGCTGTCGAGCCGCGTGAGATCGAGGAAGTTGTTGAGGAGCTCGATGGTCCGTTCGGCACCTTCGTACACTTCGCGCGCTTCCTTCGAAACGGGGGCGCCGTCCCGCTTCCGAACCAGCATCTCCGCCCAGCCGAACACGCCGGTGAGCGCGTTGCGGAGCTCGTGGTTCATCATCGCGAAGAACAGGTCACGTTGCCGCTGCATGTTCTGCACCTGCGCCAGCAGGCTCTGGGTTTCCTCGTTCAGCGCGGCGTTTTCAATAGCCACGGCGGCGGAACCCGCGAGCAAGATGCCGATGGCTTCGTCTTCCTCACTGAATTCAGCGGCGCCGGTCTTCTCGGTCATGTACAGGTTGCCGAAGACCTTGTTCCCGCGGCCCACGATCGGCACGCCGAGGAATGAGCGCATCGCGGGGTGATGTTTCGGAAACCCGGCAGACTGGGAGTGCTTGGAGATGTCGGGAACGCGGATCGGCTTGGGGCGACGGATGACCACGCCGAGCAGGCCGTGACCGATCGGCAGCGCCCCGATCTTCTCTCGCTCTTCCACCGTCATGCCGGAAGTCACGAATTCAGAGAGTGACGTGCCGCCGGGTGCGAGCACCCCCAAAGCCGCGTAACGGGCTCCGACGACCTCGCGAGCAGCATCGACAACCTGTTGCAGAACGGCGGTCAGGGTGTGTTGGGAGAAGATCTCGACGCCGGCGGAGAGCAAACGCTCAAAGCGATCACGCACCCGGGCCGCGTCGTTGCTATGAGTGCCCGCTCGGGTGGGGGCCTTTGGCCCCGGGGGCTTCTTCATAGTTCCTTAATAATGCGGCAGGCCCGGGCAGAACGGCTAGGGCCGGTCCCGGGCCCTCTCTCCATGCTTTTGCGCTATACCCCCGCCGTCGCGACGGCTCCTACGATGTCCGTTTGCGAGATCACGCCTACCAGTTTCCCATCCTCTTCGACGAAGAGGCGCTGCACGTCGAGATAGAGCATCTGGCGCGCGGCTTCCTGGACATCGACATCCGGGCCGATGGTGGCCGCCCATGGGGTCATGATCTCGAGGACCAGGGTGTGCTGGAGCAAGCGATTGCGGTCTCGCGCGTCCCGCTCGGCTTCCAGCACGTTGCGCGTGGTGAGGATACCCACGGCCCGACCGACGCGATCCACGACCGGCAGTGCCGAGACGCGGGCATCGGCCAGGAGACACACGGCGTCGGCCACCGTTGCTTCCGCCGCCACCGTCTTCAAGTTGGTCCGCATGAGTTCCGCGACGTGCATATATCCTCCGCCGATGGTGTTGCCGGGAAGGTGCCTCAGCCTGGATGAAGATGTCCTGAAAGGCGCCTGAGCCTTCTGGGTGTTTTCACGCTCTCTTCAGAGCCGCGAGAACACCTTCCCCCCCATGACGACTGCACTTCGACTTGAGCCGCGCACGCGCTCCGCTCCGTTCCGGGTCCTCGCCGTGGTGCTGGACCGGGCCCACGCGAGGGTTTTCGCGGTGACTCCGACCACGGTCGCGGAGATCGCGGATATCGAGTCCCCGGCCACCCGCGGTGGCCGGTTCCACAGTGACCGGCATGGCGCGCCCGGGGGGGGAGAGCGGGCTTTCCACCAGCGCCTCGAGGAGGAATCCCGGCGCCACTTCCTGGACGTAATTCGGGTGCTGACCACGGCACTCGTCGGGCATCCCGACGATGAAGTCTTTCTGGCCGGACCGGGCCCCTACGCGACGGTATTCGAGCGTCACATCCCGGTGGACCTGAAGCATCGCATCATCGGGACCGAGCAGATGAATCCGTTGGACGCCACGCCGGCGGTCGTGGCCGCGGTGGTCCGCGATGCCAAGCGCCACCACCAGCATCAGGCGGAGCAAGCCGTGATGGCGGCGGTGGCTGAAGGCGTGGGGACGGGAATGGCGACCAACGGCGTGCGGGAAACGCTGCACGCCCTGGGGCACGGACAGGTGCGTGCGCTGATCATACACCCGCACGCCCGTTGCACGGGCTTCCGGTGCTTGAAGACGGGCCGGCTCGCGATGTCCCGGTGGGACTATCCGGGTGAAGGTCCCGCCCGTGAAGTCGCCGACGTGATCCGCGCCGCGGCCCGGGAGGCCGTCCGGCAGCGCGCGGACGTGATTCTTATTCAGGACCCCACGGTGGCACGGGAAGTCGACGGATTGGCGGCGCTGCTGCGGTTCAAGGAGGGGTGATGGACAGGACGCCGACGTTCTTGGAGCAGGTGCAGGAGGAGCTGGCCTGGGAGCCGAGTGTCTACGCCGGCTCGATCACCGCGGCCACGGTGGATGGCATCGTGACGCTGACGGGCACGGTGCGCACCTTCGCCGAGAAGGTGGCGGCGGAACGCGCGGTTCGCCGTGTGCGCGGTGTGCGGGGTGTGGTGAACGACCTCGATGTAAAGCTCCTGGTGACCCATCGCCATCCCGATACCGAGATCGCGAAGGCCGCCGTCCACGCCCTGCAATGGAATTCGGTGGTACCGCGCGATGCGATCCGGGTCCATGTGTCGGATGGGTGGGTCCGGCTCGAAGGCGCCGTCGACGCGCAGTTCCAACGCGCGGCCGCCGAGGAGGCAGTCCGGACGCTGGTGGGAGTGCTGGGCGTATCCAACCGCGTCACGCTGCGCCCACCGGCGCAGATCCCGCAGGTGCGGGCGAAGATCGAAGCGGCGCTGCATCGTCGCGCGAGCCTCGACGCCGCCAAGGTTCAAGTCCGGACCCGCGACGATCACACGATCCTGCTGAGCGGGTCGGTATCCTCGTGGCAGGAACGGGAGCTCGTGGAAGCGGCGGCCTGGGCGGCCCCGGGCGTCATCGCGGTCGAGGATGAGATCAAGGTCGAGGGCTGAGGCGGACGCGAAGGGCATTCAGGATCACGGCGACATCGAGTGCTTCCTGCAGAAGCGCCCCGGCGGCGGGCGGGATATGACCGGTCGCCGCCACCGCCATCAGGGCGCCCGACACTCCCAACCCGGTCACGATGCTCTGCAAGGCGATCCGCCGCATCCGCTGACTGACGGCCATGGCGTCCCCCACCAGGGCGATATCGTCGACCAGCACCACCACATCGGCCGCTTCGGCGGATGCGGCGACGCCATGAGCGCCGAGGGCGATCCCGACCGTCGCCGTGGCGAGCGCCGGAGCGTCGTTGATGCCGTCTCCGACCATGACGACCACCCGATGATCCCGTTCCTTCAGGGCAAGGACCTCGGCCACTTTCTGATCGGGGAGTAGCCCGGCGCGGACGGTCCGGATCCCGGCCTGCGCCGCGATCACCTGCGCCGCGGATTCCCGGTCCCCGGTCAGCATCACCGTTTCATTCACTCCCAGGACGACCAACCGCTGCATCAGCGCCGGCACCTGGTGCCGGAGACGGTCCGCAAATTCGATGGTGCCGGCCAGGTGTGCGTCCACGACGACGCACGCGGTGGTTTGCTCACCGTCCAGGTCCGGCACCACGATGCCGCGCTCCGCGATCAGGGCGGGGGACCCGACCAGCACCGTGTGGCCTTCCACGGTCCCGGCGACCCCGGATCCCGGCCACTCCCGCACCGCCGTCACGGCCGGCAAGGACTCCCCGTGCGCCTGAGCTGCTTCCGTCACGGCCCGTCCGAGATGGTGAGAGGAGTGCTGCTCCACGGCGCCCGCCAAACGCAGCACGCGCTTCGCGTCATAGCCCGGTTGGGCGCGCACGTTTCGGACGGTGGGGTGCCCCAGGGTGAGGGTGCCGGTCTTGTCGAACACGAAGACATCTGCTCGTCCCAGCTGCTCGATGGCCGCACCCGTCTTCACGATGACCCCGTGCTCGGCCACGCGGCTGATGGCGCCGATCACCGCCACGGGCGTGGCGAGAATGAGCGGACAGGGCGTCGCGACGACCAGGACGGCGAGGACGCTGTCCGGATTCCGAGTGATCAGCCACGCGGCGCCGCACATGAGGAGGGTCACGGGAGTGAACCACGCGGCGTAGCGGTCAGCCAGACGCTCGAGGGGAGCCCGTTCCCGTCGGGCGCTCTCCACCAGCTGAACGATGCGCTGATACTGGCTCTGATTGCTGGCACGGTCGGCGCGCGCGACCAGTGCGCCGTCGAGGTTGATGCTCCCCGACATGAGCGTCGTGCCGGGCGCGGCTCGCAGGGGGATGGGTTCGCCGGTGAGGGCGGACTGGTCGACCGCGGAGGTTCCCTCGAGGACCGTGGCGTCCACGGGAACCAGATCTCCGGGGCGGATCAGGAGCCGATCTCCCGGGGTCACCACCTCCACCGGAACGTCTTCGATTCCCGTGGCGCCTTGGCGATGCGCGATGCGGGGAGCCCGGGCGAGCAGTGCTTCGAGCGAGTCCGACGCGCGGGCGAACGCGTGGCGCTCCAGGGCTTCGCCACCCGACTGCATCAGGACGACCACCGCTCCGGCGAAGTACTGGCCGACGACCACTGCGGTGATGATGGCCAGTGCGGCCACCACGTCGGCGGCGAACACCCCTCCCAGGAGGCCCCGAAACGTCTTCCAGAGCAGCGGGGTCCCGGCGCCGATGATCACCACCAGCCAGCACCAGTTGGCGACGGACTTGGCGCCGAATCCGAGGTGCGCTGCAACGCCCGCGGCGAGCCCCACCGCGGACAACAAGACGAGGGGATTCTGCCGCACGAAGGTGCGCATCGAGCCACTCATAATGGTCAGGGTATTCACGGGGATTGAAACCGGCAGGAACGATCCATGAAGGGATCTTCATACTCGGTGTCTTCCCCACGGCCCGGCCCGGGGGACATGTTGGAAGAACTCCATTCGAGGCATTCCGATGGCTCCCCGCGCCGGCGTCTACATAGTCCCGATCGACAAATGGTACATCGAACGCACGGTCTGGCTCATCGCCGGTGTGGTCCTGTTGACGAGCACCGCACTCGCACTCTGGGTGCATCCGTTGTTCGTATTCGGCGTGATCGCCACCGGCTTGGCGTCGATCGCCGTCGCCTTCACGGGCTTCTGCATCGTGGGGAACGTACTGTACCGGTTGGGCTTCAAGCCCAAGCTGGGCCGGCCGGGGATGTCCCGGTGGTACTTCATGCAGACGGACGCCTGGTATCTCGAGCGGCGGATCTACCTGGCGGTGGGGATCAACATCTCGGTGGCGTCGACCCTTTCGCTGACTTGGACGCCATGGTGGCTTGCGTTCACGGCGTTTGTGGGTGGCGCCATGGTGTGGTTCGCCTCCACCGGGTTCTGCATCATGGCCAACGGCCTCTACTGGCTAGGTGCGGAACCGCGCCTCTCGCCCTTGACCAAGCAGGGCGAGTGCGCGGTGGAGCGGCCGATCGCCGCCTAGATCAGCTTGCGGGGGAACCACCGGTCCCCTTGGCGATCCCGGTCGCTTCTTCGTGAAAGGCCGCGATGGTACCGGCGTGCTCGGTGTACTCGGGGCGCTTCTTGGCGAGCTCCGCTGACTCGTGCTTGAGATAGCTCCGGCAGGCGGCTTCGTAGCTCTTCGTGTCCCGCCTGAGGCCGTAGACCCGGGCCCGCAGCATATCCGCGAACAGATGGGTAGGCACTTGCTTCTGAATGGTGTCCGCCTCGGCCAGGGCGGCGGGCATGTTCCCTGAAGTCAGTTGGAGAACGCCGATGTGGTAGTGGGCGTCCGGCGTCACCTCCGGAAGCATGCCGTAGGCCTGCAGCGCCATCGGGAGAAAGAATTCGGCGGAGTCGGGCTTCCCGGCGGCGTGCAGACTCATTACCCGGGTGTACAGGCGGCTGGCGCGCTCCTGCGGGGTCATGCTGGCGATGTCAACGGATGCCGCTCCACCGCCTCCACTGCCGGCGAAGGGCGCGCCGGCCGTCGCGCTGGCGGTTGCGTCTGAGGCGGCGGGGGTTGCCGGCCTTCGGAAGATGCCGTCCGCCACCACTCCCACCAGGAGACCGACGAAGAATCCCGCCAACGCCCACGGGGCCGCGGCCTGCCACCCTCGGGAGGCGGTCTGTGCTCCGGCGCGGGCGCCGCAGTGGTGGCAGAACTGAGCGCTATCGGGCAGGGGCTTACCACAGGACGAGCAGTTCATCAGGTGCCTCCAAGGGGGGAACGTCCTTTATGCGCGAAAACATACCTCCTCCCAGGTGGTGTCCGGGAGGAGGTGGACGTCGCGCAATCGCGGGTTCGACTACTTGTGCGTCGGCACGACGTCGATCGACACACTCTGCGGCTTCGCGGTCTCGACTTTCGGCAGCGTGACCGTGAGCAGGCCTTCGCCATAGGCGGCTTTGATGCCCTTCCCGTTCACCGTGGTGGGAAGGGTGAAGGTGCGTTGGAACGCACCGTATTCCCGCTCGAACCGATGCGTCTTCGACGTCTTCTCTTCCTTCACATGCATCTTCGTCCCGCTGATCGTCAGCAGGTTGTCGGTGACCGTCACCTTCACGTCCTCCGGCTTCACTCCGGGGATCTCGGCCGTAATCTTCATGAGGTCCGGCTCTTCGACGATGTCCACCGCCGGCACCCAGGCCGTCGACGGCTCACCGACTTCCCAGTCGAAGGAACGGAACGGTTCGAGCGCACGTCCCATGCGCTGCTCCAGCCGATAGAGCAGGTCGAGCATGGGGTCGGGTGAGCGCTTCGTGATCGAGAACATGGCGTTTGCCTCCGTTGGAGTACGAGCGGAGAATAAAACGCCAGGCCTGAAACGGTCGTGAATCGCGCTTGAGCATTCCGTTCAACCACCTTCATCATCAACGGGTCGGGATCGCCGTGCCGTGGCACGCGGTGCAGACCTCGGGATTCTTCTTGATCATTCGCGCGGCGTCGAATCCCGGCCCGTGCGGATCGAAGCGCCTCCCGCCCAGCGCGGAATGACAGGTCAGGCAATCGCGCTCGACGTGGCAGCTTGTGCAGGTCTCGAGGCTCTGGCGCGCCGCGACCCCGTGGCCGGAAACGAAGAATCGCGAGGCGTCGTGGTAGCCCTTGCCGAGCGCCGCGGTCGCCACGAGGCCCGCGCTCTTGTGGCACGAGACGCAGAACTGGCCCGGGTTGTGGCACGTGTTGCACGACGACTCCCGGGCGTACGCGGCCGCGGGATGCCGGCTCAGGAATCCGGCGGGATGGTAAGCCCCGGCGCTGGCGGCGTCGGGGCTGTGGCACTGCACGCAGTCGCTCCGGCTGTGACAGCTGGCGCACGTCTTCGCCGCGGTTTCGGCGGTGGGCGCATGATGC
>DASUBP010000309.1:0-2886 GCA_035763205.1 Gemmatimonadales bacterium | reverse complement strand
CCGCCGGTGGTGGACACCGTCGTCTTCGCGGCTTGCGTCCGCCCGGGCATCGACACCGGCGTCGTCAGGCGCTTCAGCATCTCGGTGTTCTTGTTCGACGCCGCCAGCGTCATCAGCTGCGTGCGCACCGGATCGTCGGGCGTCATCGCCGGTACGCCGATGGCCGAGATGGCGTCTTCGACGGTGGGGAAGCGCTCGGCGGGTTCCTTGGCGAGCATCCGCATGACCGCCGTCACGATTTCCGGCGGGCAGTCGGGCCGAACCTCATCGATGGGCGGCGGTGGATCGTTGAAGTGCGAGTACATGATCGCCATGATGGAATCCGCGTTGAACGGCAGCTTCCCGGCGAGCATCTCGTACGCCATCACTCCCAGCGAATACTGATCCGACGCGCCCGTCAGCTCCTTGGCGGCGCACTGCTCCGGGCTCATGTACGACGGCGTGCCGACCGTGGCGCCCGTCATGGTGAGGCCCTTGGTCTCGGTGACCTTGGCGATGCCGAAGTCGGTGACGACGGCCCAGCCCTCGGTGTCCACCATGACGTTGGCGGGCTTCACGTCGCGATGAATGATCCCGCGCTTGTGCGCGTAGCCGAGTCCCGCGCCGACTTGCTGGAGAATCTGCTGAACCATCTGGATCGGGAGCTTGCCCGTCTCCTTGATGATGGAATCCAGCGGGCGACCTTCGACGAACTTCATCACGAAGTAGACGATCTGATCGCCCTCTTTGACGGCGTAGATCGGGATGATGTTCGGATGCGAGAGGGACGCCGCGGTACGGGCCTCGCGCTTGAAGCGCTCGACCATGCCATCGCCAGTGAGCAGGGCGGGGGACATCACCTTGATCGCGACCTTGCGGTCGAGCGCGATGTCGTGCCCGAGGTACACCGTCGCCATGCCTCCCCGGCCCAGCTCGGCCAGGATCTCGTACTCGCCGATCGTCGCGTGCCGGACGACGTCATGCAGGGCGGTCTGGCTCATGGTGGCGCGGACCATGTCCTGCTTCGGAACGAACGCCGTCGCGACGTTCCCTTGCTGCCCGGACACGTCGGCGCCGCAGCCCGCGCAAAAGCGTTGCCCGGGCGCGATAGGCGTTCCGCATTTGCTGCAGATCGCGGGCTCGCTCACTGGCTCATACGAGTGGCCGGGGGGTGTGACATAAGGGGAGATAATATACCGCCCCACAACGACTTGGGCAGTGTCAGGGGGGAGTAACCCTTGCCACCCCAAGGGGTGGGCCCGGGCACACCCCGCGCTTCAAGCGCGCTGCATGTCCGGGCCCAGACTTCAGTCTGGGGGGGTTACTTACCCGCGGCGCAGGTCACCGTAATGGAGATGGGCGTGTAGATGTCGAAGGTCACGAACGCCACCAGCATGTTCACGAAGCTGTGCTGGGTCTCGACCTTGGAGACGCCGCGGGCCCCGCATTTGGCCTTGGTGTCGACCGGGTCGGGGGGGATCAGGCCGAAGATCCATCCTGAGGCGAAGGGCTTTTCGATCACGGTGGCGGACGGTGCCAGGCCGGTTTCGATGGTCGCGTGGAAGCAGGCGGCGGTGGACACGAGCAGGGCGGCGCAGGCGATGGCGGCGATCGGACGCATGGGTCCCTCGGTGGTTGGGGAGAGTCGGCGCCAATATGCCCGCCTCCGGGGGACCCCGCAAATCGGTCAGTTGCGAGCGGTCGCCGCCGAGGTGGGCGCCCGCCGGAACGCAGGGAGGGCGTGGGAAAATTGGATCCAGATGACGGCGCCCAGGATCAACGCCATCGCGCCGAAGGTGCGTGCTGAGACGGGCTCACCCAGCAGAAGCCAGCCCAGGAGGACGGCGATCACGGGATTCACGTAGGCGTACGTCCCGACGATGGTGGCCGGGGCGTGCTTCAAGGCATACGAGTAGGCGCTGTATCCAACCAGGGATCCGAAAATCACGAGATAAAAGAGCGCTTCGAGGCCCGTCGCCGTGACATGCACGCGGGCGCCTTCGCCGAGGGCCAGTCCCAGCAAGGTGACGACGGCGCCCCCCGCGAGCATCTGAATCGACGCCGCGATGTACGGACTCGCGGTGGGATGTTGCCGCTTGTAGAAGATGGAGCCGAACGCCCAGGAGGCACTCGCCCCGGTCAACGCGATCGGCCCCCGGAGGTCGGCGTGCAGGAGCGCCGCCGGACTCGCACCCACCAGCAGGATGGTCCCGGCGAAACCCGCCAGCAGGCCGGCGATCACGCGCAGTGAGATGCGGCCTGCGCCACCGGGGATGACGGCATCGAAGAACGCCATCCACAGGGCCACCGTCACCACGAAAATGCTCGCCACCCCGGAGGCCGTGTACTGCTCGGCCCACACGACCATCGCGTTGCCGCCCGCCAACAGAAAGAGCCCGACGACCGACAACACGATCCAGTCCTTCCGTGATCCGGGAAGTTGGTCGCCGAAGAGGAGGGCCCCCGTGAACAGGATGACGCCGGCGATGAAGAAGCGCACGCCGGCGAACAAAAACGGTGGAAAGACCCCGACGCCGATCCGGATCGCCAGGTAGGTCGATCCCCAGAAGAGGCAGACGAGCAGGTACGCCACGAGCGCTCTGCCACGGAGGCCTGCCATGTCAGTCGTTCTCCGGAGGCAACGTAAGTGACGGCTTCTCGAACAGCGTGCTGAGCACGATGGTGGTCTTGGTATTCAACTGTTTCGGAGACCCCGCTAGCGTCCGCAGGATGTCCTGGATTCCCTCGAGATCACGTGCGGCGACTTTGAGGACATAGCAGTCGTCGCCGGCCACGTGGTGAGCTTCGAGTACTCCGGGATGCTTGAGGAGTGACCGCATGCGCGGCTCGTCGCCGACGTAGCCCGAGCTGCCGTAGCGGACCGCGACGAACGCGGTGACGGGAACC
>DASUBP010000308.1:0-6458 GCA_035763205.1 Gemmatimonadales bacterium | reverse complement strand
GGATTTGACCGCGCGGAGGAGCGCGGCGCACTCGGCCAGGTCGTCTCGCGAAAGCGGAAAGAGCCGGCCCTTCGGGATGGCTTTGAGGTGGTGACCGGAGCGGCCCACCCGTTGCAGCAACGTCGCGATCGACCGGGTCGAGGCAACCTGGCAGACCAGATCCACGGTGCCGATGTCGATACCGAGCTCGAGTGACGCCGTGGCGACCAGCGCCTTCAGCTCGCCGGCCTTGAGCCGGCGCTCGGCGTCCAGCCGCGTCTCCTTCGACAGGCTCCCGTGGTGGCTGGTCACCGCGTTCTCGCCCAGTCGTTCCGACAAGTGCATGGCCAGTCGCTCGGCCATGCGCCTGGTGTTCACGAAGATCAGCGTGGTCCGGTGCTCCTGGACCAGCTGCGTCAACCGTTCATGGATCTCCCCCCAGACCTCCCCCGACATCACGGCTTCCAGGGGAGAGCTCGTGAGCTCGACCGCGAGATCGATTTCGCGGGCGTGTCCGGCGTCGATGATGTCGGGAAGGGGCCGGCCCGTACCGACCAGGAACTGGGCGATTTCCTCGATCGGCTTCTGCGTAGCTGAAAGGCCGATGCGCTGGAGCGGGCGCCCGGTGAGGGCGGCGAGCCGTTCCAGTGACAGGGTCAGGTGGCTCCCCCGCTTGTCGCGCGCGAGCGCGTGGATCTCGTCCACAATCACCGTCCGCACCGTCCGCAACATCCCGCGGGCCTTCTCGGACGTCAGGAGCAGGTACAGCGACTCCGGCGTCGTCACCAGGATGTGGGGCGGGTCCTTGAGCATCGCCTGCCGCTCCGCCTGCGGCGTGTCTCCGGTGCGCACCAGCGTGCGCAACGTCACCTCGGGCAAACCCATCTCGAGCGCCGTGCGGCTGATCTCGAGCAGGGGCTCGCTCAGGTTCTTCTGGACGTCGTTGGAGAGCGCCTTCAGGGGCGAGATGTAGAGGACCTGGATCTGGTCGTCGAGCGACCCGTCCACCCCCTGCTGGAGGAGCGAGTTGATGGACGACAGAAATGCCGCGAAGGTCTTGCCGGAGCCGGTGGGCGCGGCGATCAAGACGTCGCGGCCCGCTTGAATGGCGGGCCAGGCGCGGCGTTGCGGCTCGGTCGGTTCGTGGAAGCGCCCGGTGAACCAGCGCTCCACCGCGGGATGGAACTGCTTCACGATGCCGGTGCCACCTCGAGCGCCAGGCCGCGCATGGCCGCGATCCGCTCGATGGTCTCGCCGACCTTGTTGTTCGGAGTCGACGCGCCGGCGGTGACACCAACCACCAGCGGTCCGGCCGGCAGCCAGTCGCCTTTGGTCTCTTCGGTCTTGGCGCCCACCGGACGGAACCTGATGGTCCGGGCGTCGGGATCGATGCCCGCGGCGTCTTCGATGTGATACGTGGGTACGCGCTCGTGGCAGATCGCCGCGAGGTGGGTGGTGTTGCTCGAGTTGTAGCCGCCGATCACGACCATCAGGTCGATCGGGTCCTCGATCAGCTTCAGCACGGCGTCCTGGCGTTCCTGCGTCGCCGAGCAGATGGTGTCGAACGTGCGGAAGTGCTCGGCCAGTGAGCCCTCGCCGTAGCGCCTCACCATGCTCTTCGCGACCTCGGCGGCGATCGCGAGCGACTCACCGGACAGCATCGTGGTCTGATTCGCCACCCCCACCCGCACCAGATCGCGGTCCGGGTCGAAGCCGGGGGACATCGCGCTCGCGAACTTGGCGACCAGCGCCTTGTGGTCGCCCCGCCCTTCGATGTAATCGCAGAGCAAGCGGGCCTCGCCCATGTCCCGGACCACGACGTAGCGCCCACCCGGATACTTGGTCACCTGGCTCGAGGTGGCCTTGGTCTCTTCGTGATAGGCCTTGCCATGAATCAGCGCCGTGAAGCCGTCCTTGGCGTACGACTCGACCCGCTTCCACACGTTGAGCACCGATCCGCAGGTCGTATCCACCAGCACGCAGCCCAGGTCGCGGAGGCGCTGGAAGTCCTTCACCGTCACGCCGAACGCGGGCATGAGCACGACGTCGGTCGCAACGATGTGGGAGAAATCGAATTCTCCGCCCTCGGGGCGGTGGAGAAACTCCACGCCCATGGAGCGGAGCTTGGCGTTGACGTGGGGATTGTGAATGATCTCGCCGACCAGGAAGACCCGCGCGTCGGGGAACTTGGTGCGGGTCTCGTAAGCGTATTCGACCGCGCGGTCGACGCCGTAACAGAAGCCGAATTCGCGGGCGAGGCGGAAGGTCAGGTCACCGACGGCGAGGCTGAAACCCTGCGCACGTACGTGATCTACGACGCGGCTGTGGTAGTCCGCGGTCAGGGTGCCTTCGATGGCCCCTTTGAGTCCGAAACCCTTCCGAAAGTACGTCTGCTCCACGGCCCTAATCTAACCGGGCAGTCACTCCGGCGCGCACGGCGTCCATGATCCGCTGAATCCGCCAGCCATCCTCCATCGTGGCCGGCGTGCCGGAAGGCTTGGCGCCACCCAGTACGGGCACCAGGTCGCGCATCAGCCGGACGAACGACCGGGCCCACATGTTGTTGGGCGTGGTCTTTTCCCAGAGGTCGTCCGGCTGCGTGATGTCCTCGAGGTCCCCGCCGCGCTTGCCGATGTGCAGGGTGTGCTCCCCGGTGAGCACCAGCGACCCTTCCGTTCCGGTGATCTGGCACCAATGGCCGCCGCCATGATGGGCCACCGACGACAGCGTAAGTGACGCCACCGCACCCGATCCCATCCGCATGGTCCAGCTCGCGAACTCGTCGGCGGTCACGGGGTGGGACACGCCCGCGTCGTCGTTCCGGCGCTTGGTGAAGGTCTCGACGACCCCGGCGACCGACACCGGTTCGCTCGCGGTCCAGAAGCGGCAGAGATCGATCAGGTGCGACCCCACCGCCCCCAGGAGCCCGCCGCCCCGTCCCGCGTCGTACCACCAGTTCCACGGGGCGTTGCTCGCCTGCGGCCTGCCATCTCCCCTGAGATAGGGGCGCAGGGCCATTTCGATGTGCCGGATTTCGCCGATGGTGCCGCTCTTGATCAGGTCGCGGACCTTCTTGCGGTTCGGCTCGTAGCGGAGCTCGTGATCCATCCACGCGACCTGCCTGGGTCGCGCCGCCGACGCCTCCCACAGACGCAGGGCCTCGGGTGCGGCGAGCGTCGTCGGCTTTTCGCAGAGCAGATGTCGTCCCGCTTCGAGCGCGGCGAGGCCGAAGCGCAGGTGGGTGTCGGGGGTCGACGCGACGATGATCAGATCGGCGACGCCGGAACGCGCCAGCTCGACGCCGTCATCGAAGACGTTCGCGATTCCGAAGTCCTTCGCCACCTGGTCGGCGTTCGCGCGCTTCCCGCTCGCGATGCCCGTCACCTCGACGCCGGGGACGAGCTTGAGCCCGGGCAGCTGGACCCGGCGGGCGAATCCCGTGCCGATCATGCCGATCTTTACAGTCATCCCTTCGCTCCACACGTGAGTGAGTCGGGCCGGGGCCTGACGGAGTCTATCACGATGTCCACCCGGCTCCGGGAGGCGAGTCCCGCATCGGTCCCCGAGCCTTGGATCCGTCCCCGATACTCCGATCCGACGGCGGTCAGTGTCAGGGTCCCCGAATCCACGGGGAATCCGTGGGCTATGTCATGCAAGATGAAGCGTATCGCCACGACGGCGCCGCGCGGCGTGATGCTGTCCGCCCGTCCGAGGAGCGGGTACGACCCCGCCGAGAGCGGGGTCGGTGAACGGACCCAGGCGAGCACGCCGTAGGCCCCGCTCACGGCGTCGAAGAGGACGCCGCCCCCTTTGCACAGGTGAGCGACGTCGAGCGCCGTGTATACCGTCGAGTCCTTGGCCGTTCGAAAGACGCGCACACCCATGGTGGCGGGCGGGCTGTCGAGGCAGGCCGCGACCCCCAGGAGGGCGCCGAGCAGAGGTGCGGTCTTCAGGGAGCGCGAACGCCCAGCGCGGCGCGTGCGGCCTCGGGCGACAGAGTGTGGGGCGCGAGGGCCTGAAGCAGCGCTTCCGGCGCGGCGCGCGGCTTCAAGGTCTGCTTGTCCACGCAGACGAGCACCTGCCATCCGGTGGCGCCCAGGAATCGGGGCTCCCCCCAGACGACGTCGAAATTGATGGTCATGGAGCGCGTGCCGACCTTGCCGATGTACGCGGCCACCGTGAGGCGGTCGTCCAGGCGGGCGGGCACGAAGAACTCGGCGTGGATGGCGCGGCGCGGCAGGAAGATCCCGTGGCGGTCGAAGACGTCCTTGTAGGCCAGTCCCGACGCACGGAAGAGCTCGGTCTCGGCGATTTCGAAAAAACGGACGTACGCGCCGTAGAAAATGATGCCGGCGTAGTCTACGTCCGACCAGCGGACGTACTCCTGGATGAGAAACGGGCTCGGGGAATTCGCCATCCCCGGGAAGCTAGGAGCGGCCTCCCGGGGACGTAAGGCCGCGCGTCAGGAAGCGGCGCGAGCCCGCCAGAACGCTTCGTTCTTCTGCTTCAGTCCATACTCCCGCAGCCGGCGCCACAGAGTCGTGCGGCTGATGCCGAGACGCCGCGCGGTTTCGGCGAGCTTGCCTTGGGTCGCTTCCAAGGTGTCGATGATCGCCTGGCGCTCACGTTCGGCGAGCGTGCGGCCCCGGTCGGCTTTGGGGGGAATGACCGCCGCCGCCCCGGCCTGCGAATCGGGGACGCGAAGCGGCAGGATGCGAGCGCCCAACGCGGAGAGCCTTGGGAGCAGCTCTTCCTTCCCCGGCAGGTTGCCGTTGGGGGAGCCGTTCCCGATGGAGCGTTGGCCTTCCTGGTTGGCGTAGAGGACCTGGCCATCGGTATCGAAGACCACTACGCCCTCGCGAATGGAATCGAGGAGCGCGCGACCGAGGGGAGTGAGCGATGGAAGATTCTGAGTCATTGGACGGTTGCCGGCCATTGGTGACCTTTCCGTAATGCAGGGTTCTCTTGGGTTCCCTCAAGAGACCCCGCGAACGGGCGAAGGTCACAGATGTAAACGCCCCGGATTTGTCTACCTTCGGCGCCGGCGGGGGGGCCGGAAAGGCTTCCCCGACTTGGGTTTCCCCCTGGGAAGCTCGTCGAGGCGCTTCTTGAGATCGGCGATGGAGTCGGCCCGCGCCGCCTCTCGTTTCCCCCGGGTGACGGTGAACCGGAGCGGGCGGTCGAGAACCGGCAGGTCGCTTTCGCGAATTCGCCGGGCCTGACCCTCCTTGAGATGCAGCCGCGCTACGCCCCTTCCGTCCTCGATCCCGTATTCGATGGCCACCCGGTCTCCCAGGAGCGCGACCGACTGGGGCAGTCCATCCAGCCTGGCCCGCTCCGCCTCGCTCACGAGGTCGTCCACCTCGAGTGACAGGCGCGCGCGCAGGAACGAGTCCCAGCTCGTCACCGACGCCATCTGGTGCGCGAGCCGCTCCTCGAGCGCCTCGGGGGCGAGCTGGCTCAACGTCCCACCCGAACGGGTCCAGAGCGCCTGGGCGCGGTGCCAGGCGCGGGAAAGACGCGGCTGATCGGGGTGCGGGGTCCCCCCATTGCGGACGGCCTTCACCAGCGCCTGGCGCGCGGCCTCCGCCAGATCGGCCGGGAACGTTCCGGTCAGCGCCTCGACCTCTCGCTCGAGCATGAAGCCCTGGTATTCGACGGTCCGCACGGCCATGAGCCCTTCGTGCCGGCGGTGGCGCTCGAACGTGATCTGCGGCGGCGCGCGGCGGGCATAGCGCCGCAAGGAGCGCTCCGGGATCTGGGTGCCTTCGATGGCCGCGCGCGGATTGCCGAAGCGGTCCGCGAAATAGCGCAGCGTCCCCGCGATGGCGCCCCAACTCCCGCACACCGATCCGCGACTCACCCGCGCCTCCTGCCCGTCCGCGGTCTCCTCGTCGATCACGACATCGAAGGGTGCGACCTTCGCGAGCAGATCGGCGAATTGGAACTTGATCGCGTCGTCAGCCACGGGAAAGCGGGCGGGGAGGGACATCTCGAGCTGCCGATACACCGATGCGGTGCCGAGCGCGATGTCCTCGATCGCCTTGACCAGCACGCCCCGGCCTTCCGCCCAGCGGTCGATGGTTTCCCGGAACAGGTGGCGCGGCAAGCCGTACACCTCGCCGAGGTCGCCATGCTTGTTGACCGCTTCGGCGAAGACGTTGTACGCGGTGAGGTGGTCGGAGCCCGGGACGATCAATCCCTGCAGGTTGCGGTCGTCGCGCGTCATGCGGTGGAGTGAGTCGATGTTCGCCGCGACGGCGACCACGGGGAGGAGCGGCGTGTCGGCGTGCACCAGGAGCTCGCCCCAGGGACGCTCGCACGGCATCGCCTCCACTTGGCGCCCGTAGTTGGTGAGGCGTCCGTTTTCCACCAGGCCCCGGTCGGTGAGCAGCGTGACCGCCGCCCGATACGACCGCTTGTCGAGGGGCACGGGCAGATCGAGATCCCCGGCGTCCACGCCGATGGCGGCGCAGGTC
>DASUBP010000307.1:0-2799 GCA_035763205.1 Gemmatimonadales bacterium | reverse complement strand
GTGTTCACGGCCGCGTCGAGCGCTTCGCGCTCGGGGGTCCACCAGCGGCCGTCGTAGACCAGGTCGGCATAGTGGAGAGCGAGCTCGTCTTTCATCTTCAGGGTCCGGCGGTCGAGCACCAGTTGCTCGAGCTCGCGGTGTGCGGCGTAGAGCAGTGTGCCGCCGGGGGTCTCATAGACGCCCCGCGACTTCATGCCCACCAGCCGGTCTTCCACGACGTCGGCGCGGCCGATGCCGTGCTCGCCGGCGATCTCGTTCAGGACCTCGAGGAGCTTGACGGGGCTCAGGGCCTCGCCGTCCACCGTCACCGGAATGCCCGCGTCGAACCCGATCTGCACGATCTGTGGCTGGTCGGGCGCGGTGATCGGATCCCTCGTCATCACGAAGATGTGCTCCGGCGCCTCGAGGGAGGGATCTTCGAGAATCCCGCCTTCATGCGAGCAGTGCCAGAGATTGCGGTCGGTGGAATACGGCTTTTCGAGCGTGGCCTGGATCGGGATGTTGTTCGCCTTCACGTACGCGATCAGCTCTTCCCGGCCCTTGAAGGTCCACTCCCGCCACGGTGCGATGACCTGGAGGTCGGGCGCCAGAGCGGCGTACGTCAGCTCGAAGCGAACCTGATCGTTCCCCTTGCCGGTGCACCCGTGCGCCAGCGCCTGCGCGCCCGCGCGGCGCGCCGCGGCGACTTGATGCGCCGCGGTGATGGGCCGGGCCATCGAGGTGCCCAGGAGGTATGTCCGCGCGTAGATCGCGCCGGCCTTGAGCGTGGGGAAGACGAAGTCTTTGACGAACGGCTCTCGCAAGTCCTCGATCACGCAATCCACGGCACCCGAGCGCTTGGCCTTCTCGACCAGTCCGTGCAGCTCACCACCGCCCTGCCCCACGTCCGCGGCAAAGCACAGGACCCGGGCACCATAGGTGTCCCGAAGCCAGGGAAGAATGGCGGAGGTATCGAGACCGCCGGAATACGCGAGGACGACGAGAGGACCCATCAGTGCGCCACCCGAGTTGGAGGTTTATGCATCCCGATGCATAAACATACAGAGGGGGCAGGCGGGCGCAAGGGCGATCAGGAAAGACCCGCGAGCTCCTCGATGCGGGTCTGGATGGCGCGGCGGGCGCGTTCGCTCTTCGTGATCACGAGAATGGCGTCGTCACCGGCGATGGTACCGATGATCTCGCTCCAGCCGGAGCCGTCCACCGCGACGGCGAGCGGCTGCGCCGCACCGGTCGCGGTTTTCAATACGAGCAGTGGCCCGACACCGTCGACGGAGACGAGCATGGTGGGGAGCAGCTGCTCCAGGTGCGGCCGGGGAGCCGCACCGACTTCGTCGGGGGGCGAGTAATAGGACGCGCCGTCGGGGGCCGCCACCTTGGCGAGTCCCAGCTCCCGGATATCCCGCGAGAGCGTCGCCTGGGTCACGTCGAACCCCTCGGCGGACAGGAGCTCCCGGAGCTGCTCCTGACTGCCCACAGTGTCGCGGCGGATCACTTTCAGAATGGCGGCGTGGCGCTGGGTTTTCATTCGCGGGAAATGTATCCCTCTCAAGTCCGATAGACGATGCGGCCTGAAAGAACAGTCGCCAAGACGCCAGGTCGCTCAGTCGCTAAGTCGCTAAGTACTGCAACGTCTCCCTGTTTCCCGACCTCCAGAGAGCCGACCACGTTCTCCATACAAAGAGCACGAGCGCCTTCGAAGGTCAGCATGCGCAGCGCTTCCTCGCCTTCCAGTCCGGCCGCCTGTGCCTCTCCCCACAGGTCCAACGCCCCGACGCTCACCACCGAATCCGTCCCCAAGCCGACGGGCACGCCCGCCTTGCGCAGCTCGGCGAGCGGGGCGGTGCCATGGCCGTGGGCCCGGTTGGAGAGCGGGCAGTGGGCGACTCCGACCTTGCTCGCCGCCAGGGTGGCGATGTCCTGGGCATCGAGCTGTACGGTGTGGATGCAGAGCGTCCCCAGCCGCAGGACGCCGAGTGAATGCAGGAATTGCACGGGGGACATGCGGCGGGCTTCTACGGGAATCCCCCGGTCTCCCCAGGCGGCGGCGAAGGGACCCTCACCGTCCAGCACGAATGCCGACTCCTCCTTCGACTCGGCCAGGTGGACGGCGATCGGCAATCCGTCTCGCATCGCGTATTCGGCCACGGCGCGGTAGAGCGGCGCGCTGACGGTATAGGGGGCGTGCGGTGAGACGCCGAGTGAGGCCTCGAACGACGTGAAGCGACGCAGCTCGTGCAGTGCCTTCTTCAGGCCCTCGAGACTGGGGTCAGCCTGCGCCGGATCGGGGCCGAACACCTCGTGGTAGGCGATTCCCCGCCCTCCCAGCCGGAACAGGGCGCGAATGGCCGCACCTGAGTCCCCGGTATCGGCGATACAGGTGACACCCTGCGCCCAGCAGTCACGGAGCCCCTGCTCCGCCGCGGCGTCGAACTGCTCCGCCGGGGTCTCTTCCTTCAGCGCCCGCACCCGCCGGATCCACCTCGGGAATGACTGCTCGGGACCGTTTTTCCCCGTGAGGTGCGTCAGCTCGAGGTGCGTGTGGGTGTTGACGAACCCCGGGACGAGCACCGCATCCCTGAATTCGAAGGACTCCGACCCCGGGGGATGGGGGATTCGGGATTGGGGGCCGACGGCGGTGATTTTCCCGCCGTCGTCTACGAGAACGGCGCCGTCCTCGATGGGCGGCGCCGTGACGGGGTGTACGCGCCCCGCGCGAATGCGGAGCATGGTCAGGGGTTGATGCCGGTGCCGAGCCCCGAGTGGACCGGGCACAGCTTGGTAGGCTCGGTGCCGGGATAG
>DASUBP010000306.1:0-3848 GCA_035763205.1 Gemmatimonadales bacterium | reverse complement strand
CCCCGCCGGCGTGGCCTTCTGGCTGACGTGATAGAGCACCCCGCCCCCGATGATCATGGCGATGGTGATGGGCTCGAGACTCTTCGGGTTCACATAACCACCAAAAGTATTTATACTGGTGATATGCTATCCAAGCGGTGTATGACCTGTCAAGGCCATTTTGATGGTTAGGCTCCTGCCCTTCGAATTCACCGGGGGGAATCCCTGCCTCGATTTCTCCAACACGGTGGATGACCGCGGGAGTGACCATCCCCAGGAGCGCCTCACCGACTACGCGCGCCTCGTGCAATGGGGGTCGGAAGCCGGGGTGATCACGGGCCAAGTGGCCGAGCGGCTGCGCCGTCTGGCGACCGCGGCGCCCGGCCCGGCGGCGGGCGCTTTGCGAAAGGCGATACACCTCCGCGAAACGATTTACGAGATCTTCTCGGCCGTGGCGCAGCGACGGACCATCCCCGCCCAGGCCCTCGCCGCCCTGAACGAATCAGCCCGCCAGGCCTCGGAGCACGCGCAATTGGTCCAGACCAACCGTGGAGTCGCGTCGGAATGGCTCGACCCCGAGCGTCACCTCGACGCGATGCTGTGGCCGGTGAGCCGGGCGGCCACCGAGCTGCTACTCGGCGGCGAGCTGGACTACGTGCGGCAGTGTGCGTCCGAGACCTGTGCCTGGCTCTTCCACGACCAGTCGAAGAACCACCGGCGCCGCTGGTGCGACATGAAGGTCTGCGGCAACCGCGACAAAGCCCGCAGGTACTATCAGCGGCGTCACTGATCCATCTGCTTCAGCCTCTCCTTCAGGAGCTCCTGTTCCCGGAGATTCTGGGTAAGGGCGATGGCGCGCTGGATTTGCTCCCGCGCCTCCGGCAGCCGTCCCAGTTTCATCAGCAGGTCTCCCCGCACGCTGTGATACAGGTGATACCGCGCCAACGCGGCGTCCCCCGCATCCGTGGCGATGGCATCCACGGCGGCCAGTCCCGCGGCGGGCCCCTGCCCCATACCCACCGCCACCGCACGGTTGAGGGCGACGATGGCAGAGGGCGTGATCTGCATCAGGGCGTCGTACAAGAGCACGATCCGTTCCCAATCGGTCTCTTCGGCGGTGCGGGCGCGCACGTGACACGCGGCAATCGCCGCCTGCAACACGTAGTATTCCGCGCCCCCACCCAGCCTCTGCGCATGTTCGAGTGCGGCCAGGCCGCGCTGGATTTGCGCGGCATCCCACCGCGAGCGGTCCTGATCCGCCAGCAACACCGGCTCCCCGTTGGTTCCTCGGCGCGCCGCGGTGCGTGAGGCATTGAGCTCCATCAGTGCCAGCAGCGCGTGCACCTCGGACTCGCCCGGCAAGAGTTGGACGAGCATCCGGCCGAGCCGCAACGCCTCGTCGCACAGCGCCGCCCGCATCCACTCCTCCCCTGACGTCGCCGTGTGCCCCTCATTGAAGAGCAGGTAGACCACGGAAAGCACCGACGTCACCCTGCGGCGCAAGTCGTCTCCCCGCGGCGTCTCAAAGGGGACGTGCGCTTCGGACAGCGTCTTCTTCGCGCGGAAGATCCGCTGTCCCATCGTCTTTTCCGGTACCAGAAAGGCCCGGGCGATCTCCGTCGTGGTGAGGCCGGCGACCAGACGCAGGGTGAGCGCGATCCGTCCTTCGACCGCGAGGATCGGATGGCAGGCCGTGAAGATCAGCCGCAGGATGTCATCGTCGATGACCTGGTCCAATGCCTGATCCATCTCCTCACCGATCCGCCGCTGCTGGACCTCGAGCTCCCGGGCAATGTCCTCGTGCTTCTGAACCAGCATCTGCCCGCGGCGGAGGCTGTCGATGGCGAGCCGTTTGGCCACCGTCATGAGCCACGCCGCGGGATTGGCGGGGATGCCTTCGTCGGGCCACCGCTCGAGCGCGACCACCAGCGCGTCCTGGGCGAGCTCCTCGGCAAGGCCGACATCGCGGGTGACGCGGGCAATGGCGGCGATCAGCCGCGTGGACTCGATCTTCCACACGGCCTCGATCGTCCTGTTTACATCCCCCATGGACCTCCCGTCCTGATGGTCAGCCCTTTTCGGGGGCGGGCATGAAGAAAATCTCTCGGACCTCGCTCGTCATGCGGCTCACTTTGGCGCCCTTGCGGGCCCATTTGAGCGCCTCCTCCAGGTTGGCGACTTCCAGGATCGTGATGCCGCCCACGAGCTCCTTGGTTTCGAGGTAGGGCCCGTCGGTAACCACCACCTCACCATTGGGTTGCGTCTTGAGCGTGTGGGCCGGGCCCAACCCCCCGGCGAACCTCCGCACCCCGGCCGCGACCATTTCGCGATTGAGCGCGTGAATCCCGTCCACCATCGCTTCGGTCATCGTGGAGGGGTCGAAGTCCTTGGGGAGGTACCCGGCAATCAGATAGTGCGGCATGTCGTCTCCTGAGGTGGTGGCCTGCCGGGCGCATTGCCCGGCTTCTACATATGACGACGAATGAGGAGGCCGGAATTCTACCAGTCCCCACCCCTTGACGCTCTAAGGGAGCAACCCTATGCTCCCTTCGAACATCTAAGGGGACATGACGTGGCGACGCGAGACTCCAGGGACGACGTCCTCCAGGGCACCCTCGACATGCTGGTGCTGAAGGCCTTGTCCCTCGAACCGATGCACGGCTGGGGCATCAGCGACCGGCTCCAGCAATGGTCGCAGGACGTCCTCCAGCTGAATGAGGGGTCCCTCTACCCCGCCCTCTACCGCCTCGAACGCCAAGGCCTGGTACGCTCGGCGTGGAAGCCCAGCGCCAACAACCGGCGCGCCCGGTACTACGAGCTGACCGCCGCCGGCCGCCGCCAGCTGGAGCTGGAGCTGCGCGCATGGGCTCGCGCGTCCGGCGCCGTCAACCTCGTGCTCGCGGTCCAGACCCCGTGACCGCCTTCCGGCGCCTGCGCGGCGCCCTCGCCCGCATCCTCGGATTCGGCACTCGCGCGGACGACGAAGCGCGCATGCACGAAGAGATGTCCGAACATCTGGAGCAACGGACGCGTCAGCTCATCGAGCAAGGCCTGTCACCGACGGAGGCCCGCCGACGCGCCGGCGTCGCCTTCGGCGCTCGCGCCTCGCACCAGGAAGCGGCTCGGGATCAGCTTCGGGCACCCTGGGCCGACCATCTCCTCCGGGACCTGCGCTTCGCGGTCCGAACCCTCTTTCGGACTCCCTTTGTCACGACGGTTGCCATCCTCTCGCTGAGCCTCGGGATCGGCGCGAGCTCGGCGATTTTTTCGCTCTTCGACGAGGTGCTCCTGCGCCCCCTGCCAGTCCGGGAGCCTGGCCGCCTCGTCAACCTCAGCGCTCCCGGCCCCAAGCCCGGGTACGCGTCCTGCGGGGAGCCGGGTGACTGCCAGGTGACCTTCAGCTACCTGATGTTCCGGGACCTCGAGCAGCGGCAGACGGTGTTTTCGGATCTGGCCGGCCACGTCCCGTTCAGCGCGAGCGTGACATACCAGGATCAACCGCTCACCGGAGACGCGGTATTGGTCTCCGGGTCGTACTTCCCGACCCTGGGCCTCCAACCCGCCCTCGGACGTCTCTTGTCCGAGAGCGACGACCAGAGCATCGGGACGAATTTCGTCGCCGTGCTGTCCTACGACTACTGGCAGTCGCGACTCGGCGGAGATCGCGCGATCGTCGGGAAGCCGATCACGGTGAACGGACGGGCGCTGACCATCGTGGGTGTCGCCGAGCCGGGGTTTGAAGGCACCACGCTCGGTCTGCAGCCGCTCGTGTACGTGCCCCTCACGATGCAAAGCGTCCTGGTACCCAACGGAGAGGCCTTCGAAGACCGGCGGGATTATTGGGTGTACGCATTCGCCCGGCTCAAACC
>DASUBP010000305.1:0-3911 GCA_035763205.1 Gemmatimonadales bacterium | reverse complement strand
CGGGTCGGAGAGATCGTTGGTGGCGTCGCCCCCGTCCGTGGAAAAGTCGAAGTACGCGCCCGCGTTGAACTGCGTGGAGTCTCCCGGAGCATAGAACGAAGCCGCGAGGGCGGTCTCGGCCGCGTTCCAGCAGGTTGCGGGGGTGCCGTGGCAACCGTTTTGCGCCGTGGCCCGGAACACCTCCGACTTGGCTGCAAGGGCCCGGTTGAAGAGGATAAAGCTCCCCGGGTCTCCGAACGGGGACAGGCCAGGTGGGATCGAGAACGGGAATGCTGCCGAGGCCGTGTTGGCGGCCGCGAGATTGGTCCGGGCCGAGTCCAGGAGGCCGATGATGTACCCGTAAACCGAGTCCTCGCTCACGAAGGGCGCCGGAGGAGCGGTCACCGGGCGATCCACGTCCACCGGGGCGCCGAGCTGGGCGCGGGTCTCGATGACGTAGAGGAGGGCGAGGGCCTTGAAAGTCTGGGCCATTCCCCGCGAAGCCTCGACTTCTCCCGCGGAGAGCTGCGTCGTCTTCGCGAGGGCCTGGAGATAGATGTTGATGCTCCGGATGTTCGCGTAGCGACCTCCCCAGATCGCCGCGCCGAACCCGGACCCCGACAGGGGACCGAAATACGGCTCCGAGTAATCCGGGGTGTTGTTGCCAGACAGATTGATGCCCTCACGTCCCATCGAGCCGACCCGCCAGATGAAGCTCTGGATGTCTCCTGAGGCGCCCGCAAAGATGCCGTTCGCCGCGGCGGCGAGCTTGTCGCGCGTCGGATGGTTGAGGAGGTCGTCGAGCGTGGGTTGGTTCGTCTGTGGTACGTCGAAAAAGTTCTGGCAGGCACCGCCAAGCAAGGCGATCGCCAGGATCAGGAGTGAGCGGGTGGAATTTTTCATGGTCAGAACCCCGCCGAGATCGTGAACGTGAAGGACCGGGAGGGCGGATAGGGTCCGAGATCGATGTTCCGGACCACCGCCTGTTCGCCATAGTTCGACACCTGCGGATCGTAGCCGGTATAGTCGGTGATCAGGAACAGGTTCTGCGCGGAGAGCGTGAACCGGAGCGAGCTCGCCCCGCCGAAATACCGGTACCAGGACTCGGGAGCCTCGTAGGTCAGCGACAAATTCTGCATCCGGAGGAAGGAGGTCGTCTGCACGAACGGCGTCGCGATGCCGATGCCGCAGTCGTTGAACCGCGCCTGCCCCGCCGCGCTCGCCTGATCCGGCGAGAGCCCGTTGCAGTCGTACAGCGAGAGTGTCTGATTCTGCGCGACGCCGCCATACTGCCAGGTCAGCAGCATGTTGAGCGACAGCCGCTTGTAGCGGATGTCCTGCGGGAACGACATCACGAACTTGGGATTGGCCTGCCCCATGTAACCGACGATGAAGTTGCCGGTGGCCTGGTCGATCCCGATCTGGCCGATGATCTGCGTCGTGGGCTTCCCCGGCTGGAGGAAGAACTCACCGAAGGCCAGGCCAAATCCGGCATTCGGGGGCCGGAAGCCCGGGAACGGCAATGAGACGACCTCGTTCCGCGCCGTGTTGAAGTTGATCCGGCTCACCCACGTGAGATCGCGGGTCTGGATCGGTGTGTAGCCGACTCCCAGCTCGATGCCCTCGTTCATGAGCTCTCCGGCATTGATGATCTGGGTGGAGAACCCGGTCGAGGGGGCCGGCGGGCGGCTCAGGAACACGTCCGTGGTGTGCCGCCGGTACGCCGTCAACTCGATGCTTCCCCGCCCGTTCGGAAGCGAGGCGTCGAAGCCTCCCTCGATTTCCCGGACGCGTTCGGGCCGGAGCCCGGCATCACCGGCGGTCGGATCGACGTTGGTGGTGACGTGCTTGGCGTACACCCCCGCGTCCAGCGTGGTGAACTTCTGGCCGAAGGCGGCCTGATTTCCGGTCTCCCCGTATCCCGCCCGGATCTTGAAGTCGCTTCCCGCACCCAGGAGATCGGGGAACCGGTACGAGGCCGATAGCCGGGGGTAAATGAAGTACCGGTCGGTGGCGCCATTGGCGCTCGAGCGCTCGGCGCGAATCGACCCCGTCACCGCCAGGCGGTCGTCGCGGGCCAGCAGCTCATCCTGCGCGTAGAACGCCAGGGTCCGGTCGATAGTGTTGAGCTCGAATACGTTCCCGATGACGCTCCCCTGATCGATGTTCGTCTCACCGGGCAGGAGCCCGAAGGCGCTCAGGCGATTGCGGGACAGCTCCCGGTCCTCCACCTGAACCCCGGCGGACGTCGTCAGGCGGTACGAGGCGGACGTCGGCGTAAACGCGTCGATCAGGTTGAGGTTCCAGTTCCAGTAGCGGGCGTCCGCGTTGGAAAGGGTCGAGACGCCGGGATTCGCCTGCGCCTGCTGGAAGTAGAGCTCGGGCGGCGCGATCACCGTGTTCTTCTGGTTGAACACGTCGATGCCGCCCCCCGCGATGATCTGGAGGTTGTGCCGGTCGGTCGTCAGCGCCTGATAGGTCAGCTGGCCACCTCCCGTGAACCCCAGCGCGACCTCCTGGTTCGTCGCCAGCGCCGCCGTTTGCAGGGGATTCGACGACAGGTACGTGATCGACGGCTGCGGGTACACGCCGTTCACCGGCTGCAGGGGCTCGAAGCCGGGAATGTAGGCGATGGAGTAGGTGACGCTCGCCCCGGCGTTGTCGTTGTTGGTGAACCCGCGGTCCGTCTGCGTCCGGTTGAACGCACTCGAGAACCCCAGCTTCAGGCGGTCCGAAAACGTCTGGTCGATGTTCAGCCGCAGCGTTTGCCGGCCCGCCCCGGTGTTGGCGATGATCCCGTTGTCCTGCGAGGTCGAGCCGGAGAGGAAATACCGGGTGCGCTCGTCTCCGCCCGTGACCTCCAGAGACGTCTGATAGGACATGGGCTTGCCGCCCGCCAGCTCTTGCATGTGATCGTACGTCGGCAGCGCGCCGTTCACGATGTAGGGGGTCACGGCGCTGACGCCGTACAGCGACTCCGCTTCGGCAACGGTGAATGAGCGCGTCCCGTACCCGCGCAGCAACTCACTGTAGCCGAGGCGCTGTGTGATGGTCGCGGCCGTTCGGCCCGCCTGCCCCCGCTTGGTGCGGACGATGATGACCCCGTTGGCCGCCTTGGAGCCGTAGATCGCCGAGGCCGCCGCGCCAGGGAGCACCTGGATGGATTCGATGTCGTTGGGGTTCAGATCCGCGAGCCGGTTGACGGGGTCGTCCTGCAACTGACCGCTCCCCCGGTTGCTGCCGCTGGAGGTCGCCGTCGAGAGGCCGGAAGGCACGGAGACGTTGCTGTAGATCACGCCGTCTACGACGTACAAGGGATCGGGATTCCCCAGCACGGTATTCACGCCCCGGAGCTGTACCTGCACGCCTCCACCCGGTGCTCCGGAGTTCTGGCTGATGATCGCTCCCGGCACCTTCCCCTGCAGAGCCTTGTCGACCGTTTGCGCGGGCTGCGTGCCGATATCGGTGGCCATGACGACCGTGTTGCCGGTCGTCGCGTTCCGGCGCTCGACGCTGGTCGCCTGTCCGGTCACCACCACGGCATCGAGCACGAAGACGTCGATGTCCATCGTCACCGACACGGAGTCCTGCCCCGCCGCGACCGGCACGTCCTTGTGCTGGTACCCGATCTTGCGGAAGAGCAGATGCACATCCCCCGGCGGAGCACCGATGCTGAAGCGCCCGTCGCTCTGCGTGAGCGCGAGTGATTGGGTGCCGACGACCGCCACCGTCACGCCGGGCAGCGGGTCGCCGCTGACGGACGCCGTCACCCGACCCGAGATGACGCGCGTCTGTCCAAGCGCGGCGGTAGTGAATGAGAACAGCAGGACGGGCAGAACCCACGGCGCCTTCGTCACGCAAACCCCCTGGTGCAGACGTGAACGAACTGACCGGCTGGAGTGGGCTTTAGCATGGACGCGGCGCGGGAAGTG
>DASUBP010000304.1:0-3585 GCA_035763205.1 Gemmatimonadales bacterium | reverse complement strand
GCGCTCGCCTGGTAGGTCGCGGCGCCGGCGAGGGTCCCGAGCGTCGGCGTGACGGACGCGTACCCGCCCGTGTCGGTCACCACCGGTGCCGACGCGATCGATCCGCCTCCGGTGAGAATCGTGAACTGCACCGGAACGCCTTTGACTCCCAGGCCATCCGCCGCCGTGACCCGGACCTGCAGAGGAGCCGGGAGCAGGCCACCCACCGTGGCGGTCTGGTTGTTCCCCGCCTGTATCGCGAGAGCGGTCGGCGTGGGAGTGAAGGTGATCGGCGTCGAGTCGGCGGCACCGGAAGGTGTCCGCACGATGATGTAGATCGCCTTGCGGGCCGCGGGAGCGTGGAGAATGCCGAACGCGTTGATTCTGGCGGCGAGCGTGTCGCTGGTCCGCCAGGCCGCGTAGAAATTCGTGACCGGGATGCCCGCGGAATCCGCAGTGACGCGGAAGCGGAGGCTGTCGGAGAAGTGGAGCACCGAGTCCAGCGGGGCGATGTGCAGAGCGGTCACGCCCGCGCCCGGACCCGAGAAGGTCATCGGGATCGCGATCGGCGTGCCGCTCGAGGACGATCCGACCGAGACGATGGCGTCCTGGGTGCCGGAATAGATCGGCACCCCGCCCGCCGACAGAATCGCCGAAACTTTCAGGCTTTCGGCAGGCGCGGTAAGAATCAGCGAAAGATTGAGGTGGAGCTGAGTCGAGTCGGGATTGAAGTACGCGGTGGTGTCTTTGAGCGTATCGGCCGGTGCGTGCACCACCACGAGCCGCAAGGAGTCGATAACGAGGCCAAAACTCGAGAGATCGACGTGCTGCTTGATGATGGGACGCACGGCAAAGGAGGCGCGTCCCCCGCCCCGCGGCGCTTCAGGGTTGTCCCGGCAGGTGATCCCCAGGAGTGAAATGGAAAAAGCCGCCATCAGGCGGATGGCGGTGAGGGTCCGGCGGGTGAGGACGGGCGACCGTGGCCTCATCGGAGGTCGAGTAATGTGGGGGACGGCGTTTCAACCAGCTAGGACGTGCGACCCCCGCCGGAGTGACGGGGATCACACGGGGGGAATCCCTAGAACACCTTGTCCTTGATCACGAGCCGGAGATGGAGGGCGGTGAGCTTGAGCCTGCCGTCCAGAGGGGTCGTGGTGTTGTTCGAGAGCACCGCCTGGACCCCGACGAAGACCTGCTTCTGGGTGAACAGGCTGTCCTGGGCGCTCGTGAGGGTCGCGTTCAGCGCCATGATGGTGGTGTCGGCGCCCGGCCCCGCGTTCCCCGCCGTCGTCAAAATGGGCGTGGTCGAATACACCGTATTCGAGTCGGCGCCGAAGAAGATCTTGAACGACAGCGATCCCGTGCCGGTGTTGTTCTGAATCGCGGCGGCCCCCGTCACCTGGACGGTGTCCACCACCGACGATCCCAAACCGGGGAGCAGGGTCACGCGCAGGGGCGGATTGTTCAAGGGCGGCGTCGTGCCGATGATCCCGGGGGTGGTGTAGTGCAACGTATCTCCCCCCGTCCCCGCGATGAAGCTGTAGACGTCGACATCGAAAATCGCGTGGCCTTCGCCACACGCCGCGGCCAGAACCGCCGCCGCGAGGACCGAGAAGCTCAGTCGCATCGTGCGCATGGTTCCTCCGCCTAGTAGATGGAAATGGAGGTCGCCATCGTGACCCCCCGTTGATCAGACAATGGTGTGCTGTGCGTGGCGAATCCCACGTCCAGCGAGAGGAAGAGGAAGCGCACCCCCCCACCCCATCCGAATTGCACCTTCTTCTGCTGATCTCGCGCGATCCCGCCCCGGAGCGCGAGGGGCCCGAAGTGCTGCTCGACCCCCATGTGCACCTCGGTGCCGCGGGCACCATGGAGAATCTCGCCGCCCACGACCGTGCCCCCGCCCATGTCCAGCATCGCGTTGGCAAGGTACGTGACCGGCAGCTTGGTCGTGGTCTGCACGTGGTTCTGGAGGTTTCTCGAAACCGTGCTGTTGACCGCGGCTGACGAATCGAAGTACAGCGTGTCAATGCGCGTATCAGCCCACGTGAGCTTCGCGCCGACGTCGTTGATTCCGAATCCCGCCTCGAGGGGCCCGGTCACCCAGACGACACCCAGGTCAGCCCCGACACCCGTCCCCATCTTGTGCCCGAGTTTCGAATACTGGGTGGTCATGCCGAGCGATGGCGTGACGGGGCTGGTCCCGCCGAAGAGCGTGTCACCGGTGATGAACCCGCCATCGGACGTCGCCTGTCCGTACGCCAGCCCGAGGTAGTAGTGACCCGTCACGCCGACGAACACGCCGTTCTGGTCCTGGCCGCTGATGCGCCCGGCCCACCCAAGCGAGGGGGCGAACCCGCCCGCCGCGAGTGCGGTTCCCGTCGCGTCGTACAGTGTGTTGGTCTGCGCCGGCTGCCCGTCGTGGAGGAAGCCGATCAACCGGGGACCAAGCTGGAAATCCACCTCATCCTGGATCCACATCATCACGCTCGCCCGGACCCCTTTGATACCGAATCCGAGGTCCAGGGGCCTGCTCGATCCGCCGAATCCAAAGGGATCGACCGGCACCGAGCTCTTGGCCTTTCCGAGGTCGATGCTGAACGAGTCCTTCCCGATCCCGAACGCGATGTCGTTCGTCGGCGCCGGCACCTTCTTCACCTCCAGAAAGATCGGAAGGTTGAGGAGGTAGTTCGCCGCTTGCAGCGGATTGAAGTACGGGCTGTCGGGGTGCAGGACCGTACTGTCCTTGAGCACTTGAATGATTCCAAGTGGAATCGGAATGGTAAGCTTGGCGTGCCACGGGTCCGCCCGGTCCGGCACCGCCCGGTACGCCGCGTTGTAGCGGCTCAACGCGCCGCCACGATGCAGGTCCAGCCCTCCGAGGCCGACCTTCCGCGCATCCAGTGAAAGGAGTTGCGCGGGCGCTACGCTAGGGAGCGCAGCAATGGCAACCACGATGCAAACACCGACCAGCGTGGGGCGCACAGGGCACCTCGGCTAAGGGCGATTGGTCCTACAAGGTGGGAAATGATGCCATTTTTTGCTACAGGCAGGGGTGAGGCCGGTCACTTCCTCCCACCAGGGAAGGTCACGACCAGGGTTGTCCCGGATCCGGGACGGCTTTCGATCCCAATAGTAGCCCCCCACCCCTCCACCAGCCTCTTGGCTATCGCCAGTCCCAACCCGGAACCGGAAGACGTCGTGGAGAAGGTGGGCTCGAATACCCGTGGAAGGACCTCCTCAGGAATTCCCCGACCATTGTCCCGCACGGAGAGACGCCTCCCACCTTCATCTATCAGGATCTGAATCCGGGTCGCCCCGGCGTCACGGGAGTTTTCGAGCATGTTCAAAAGCACCTCCCGGATCTCGTCCTTTCGGGCCCGCACTGTTTCCCCGCCCGCCGGACCCTCCACCGTAACAGCCCCGGCCTGCTCGCCGAGCTCGTAAAGGGAAACGACGTCCCGGGCCACCGCCAACAGGTTCACCGGCTCGAGGGCCACCGCTTCAGCTCCCGGCGCACCGAAGCGGGCAAAGCCGCGGGCGATCGCATCGAGGCGGTCGATCTCCGAGAGAATCCGCTTGGCCGTATCTCCCAGGGCCCGGTCG
>DASUBP010000303.1:0-2280 GCA_035763205.1 Gemmatimonadales bacterium | reverse complement strand
GCGGTCCGTCGGCACCAGCGAGCTCCAGGCGGCGAGGCGTTCGACGGCGATAGCGGAGGGCAGGGGCACCAAGGCGCTCGCGACCGCTTCGACGTCCGCATCCCCGGCCGCCCAACGGCGGAACTGCTCTTCCGCCGACTCCCGACGCGGCCGGACCGCGTCGCGCCGGCGGAGCCGCACCCATCGGTTGATGACGATGAGCAGTAGCAACGCGGCGACGAAGAGACCTTGTACGACTGCCGCTATGAGCACGAGGTGCCGGGCCGTCACCTCCCCACCCACCGGCGGACCTTCTCCAGCACCACCCGCAAACTGATCGGCTTGACCAGGTAGTCGAGTGCGCCAGCTTCCAGTGCCCGCACCTGCTCGTCCTCGGTGCTGTGCACACTCGTGAACACCACGCGATACACGCCGGGCCGCTCCGCCTCCAGCCGCTCGAAGAGGGAGAAGCCATCGAGGCCCGGCAGGTCCACATCGAGCAGCACCAGTGGCCGCCGGTCTCCGATCTTCATCTTGAGCAGGGCTTCGAGTGCTTCGGCTCCGTTGCGGAAAATGAGGAAGCGGTATCCGCGGCTCTTGAGTCCGTACGCCAGCAACTCCGCGAGTGAGTGATCGTCCTCGATGCTGATCACCTCGGGGGATTCGCCTTCGCCGGACGGCCCCCGTACCGGCAACGGCCCCGTGGAATCGGAGGGCGTCGGCTTGATGAAGTCGGTGATCCGTTCCATGAACCAGCGTGCGAGCGCGCCCCGGTCCATGTGGACGTCACTCGCGTGCTCGACCCAGTCCTTCGCCGTCTCTTCCATGCCCGCGGCGAGCTCTGAAGCCTCCGGAAATCCATAGGACCCCGCCGAGCCACGGACCTTGTGCACTTCGCGCCGGAACGTCTCAAGGGCGTCGCGATCGGTGGGATGCTGTTCCAGACGATCGGCGCACGCCTCGATGGCCTCGACCTGTCTGGCGACGGCACGCCGGTAGTCGGCCAGGAGCTCGGGGGGGACGTCGGCATCGGGGGAGGCGCCCATACCTTGAATCTGACCAGGATGGGGCGACGCGCCATAGCGACAAAGCGGCGCTGCCTCCGATATTCCCTTAATGTCGGTCCTGGAGTCGGTTGGCCTCTGTCTTACCTGCCGCTGGGCTCTGCCGTCGACCAACCGGCGGGGTTCGACCTTCTACCGGTGCGGGCGGGCTGGGTCCGACCCCCGGTTCACCCGCTACCCCCCACTGCCGGTCAAGAGCTGCCCGGGCTATGAGGTCACGATGTTCTTCGTCGTCCTGCTGCACTACACCAAGCCGTTGTCGGACGTGGATCAGATTCGGGCCGAGCATGTCGCCCATGTACAGAACGCCGCCGGCCGGGGAATCATGATAGCCTGGGCGCGGCGGTCCCCCCCCGTGGGCGGGGTGCTGGTGGCGACGGCGCCTGACCGGAAGACGCTCGAGGCGGTGCTGGCGGAGGATCCCTACGTGAAGGCGGGGGTGGCGTCCCCGGAAGTGGTGGAGTTCAATCCCGCCAACCTCCGGGGACCCTTCGCGTCCTAGGCGACCTCACTCCTTGCCGAAGACTCCCACGCCGTAAAAGCAGGGTGACGTCTTGCACGCCACCATGATGACCTTCAGACGGTACCGCATCGTCTCGCGCGGAGCGACTTTCACGATGGGTACGTCGTCGGTCTCGGTGTCGGAGTCCACCTCATTGTCGTCGGCATCGTAGAGCCGGAAGTCGATGTCGCTGCAGTCATTGTCGCACACGCCGAGCACGCGGTACGTGGTCCCGGAGTGCAGCGTGAGGGTCAGGTATTCGCTCTCACCCTCGCGCAGTGATCCCGTATAGGGGTCATGCGTCCGCGTGTACCCGAGGCTGTCCACGAGGATGTGGGCGGCGCGCTTGATCTGATCGTTGACCTGGTCTTCCCATCGACTCTGAGCCGTGATGACCGGGGCGGCGAGGGCGGTACTCAGAACGACAACGGCGGTCGCTCGAAGCATTGCGAGACCTCTCGGGAATGGGTGGGGTGCGTGGGAGCGTCCCAATCTGCAGCCCGCGCTCCCATCCCGAAAGTCAGTCGTTCTTCAAGATCCCGGTGGAAGAGCTTTCCGCCCCGAGGCGACGCCGGTTCCGACGCCGATCCCGAAGGCTGCGGCCGTCAGTACAGTCACCAGTGGCAGGATCGTGACCGGAAGAAAGATGGCGCCCGCAACGAGGCCGGCGATGATGGGCGCCACGGGGTTCTGCACCGCGTCCACGAACCGCAGCCGGCGCCGTACAAACCGACG
>DASUBP010000302.1:0-6053 GCA_035763205.1 Gemmatimonadales bacterium | reverse complement strand
TTCGACATGCTCCAGAACACGCGCGACTGCCCGAGGAGCATGACGAGAATGACGGACGACAATCCGGCGATGGCGCCAAGCTTGATCAGCGTGGACATCCAGCCCAACCCCGCCCGGTCGGCCACGACCGCGATCGGGTCGGGGACGTTCAGCTCGGTGTAGCTCATCACGCCCGTCGCAATGCCGGACACGATGATGTAGAGCACGGTGCAGATGAGCAGTGACGCGATGATGCCGATGGGCATGTCGCGCTGGGGGTTCTTCGCTTCCTGCGCCGCGGTACTGACGGCGTCGAATCCGATGTAGGCGAAGAACACCACTCCGGCCCCCGCCATCACGCCCGACCAGCCGAAGTGCTGGCCGGTGTTGTCGGTCGCCGGCGGCATGAAGGGATGCCAGTTCGCCGGATGGATGGCCTTCACCGCGAAGACGATGAAGAGCAGCACCACCGCCACCTTCACGAGCACGATGATGTTGTTGAAGTTGGCCGATTCCTTGATGCCGACCACCAGGAGCCAGGTGACCAGCGCGATGATGATGATGGCGGGGAGATTGAAGATCGCGGTGACGTGGGCGCCGCTCGCCGTCACCACGTCGGTGCCCGTCGCCGCCGAAAACTCCGCCGGCACGACGATCCCGATATCCTTGAGGAAGCTGACCACGTACCCTGACCACCCGATCGCCACCGTCACCGCCCCCAGCGCGTACTCCAGCACCAGGTCCCAGCCGATGATCCAGGCGAAGAGCTCACCGAGGGTGGCGTACCCGTAGGTGTACGCGCTGCCGGCCATCGGCACGAGCGACGCAAACTCGGAGTAGCAGAGCGCCGCGAAGATCGACGCCACACCCGCGATCGTGAACGACAGGACCACCGCGGGGCCGGCGTTCACCGCCGCCACCGTACCGGTGAGCACGAAGATGCCGGTACCGATGATCGCGCCGATACCGAGGGCGGTCAGATTCAGCGCCCCCAGGGCGCGCTTCAACGAATGATCGGTCTCGGCCTCCGCCTGCAAAGCCGCGACACTTTTCCGTCGGAACAGGTCCATGATCCCTCGTTAGCGATGGGACAGACGAAACGTCGGCAAGCCGGGTGCCAGAATAGGACCGGGCGCCCGGGGCGTCAAGCAGGGAAAGCCGATTAGAGGCTGTAGTTTGGTGCTTCGCGGGTGATGACGACGTCATGCGGGTGCGATTCGCGCAGTCCCGCCGACGTGATCGTCAGGAACTCGGTCTCGGTCCTGAGCGCCTGGATGTCGCACACCCCGCAGTACCCCATTCCGCTCCGCAGTCCCCCGACCATCTGGAAGATCACGTCCGAGACCGGGCCCTTGTACGGCACCCGGCCCTCGATGCCCTCCGGCACCAGCTTGGTGGGCGACACCTCACCTTCCTGGAAGTACCGGTCGGCGGAACCCTCTTCCATGGCCGAAAGCGAGCCCATCCCGCGGATAACCTTGAAACGGCGGCCTTCGAGCAGGAACGACTCACCGGGACTCTCTTCGGTGCCCGCGAGCATCGAGCCCATCATCACACTGGACGCACCGGCCGCGAGCGCCTTCACGATATCCCCCGAGTACTTCACGCCGCCGTCCGCAATCACCGGGACGTCCCCCGTCCCGGACAGGGCGTCGAGGATGGCGGTGATCTGCGGCACGCCCACACCGGTGACGACCCGCGTCGTGCAGATCGATCCGGGTCCGACACCGACCTTCACGGCATCAACGCCCCGTTCGACGAGCGCCTTTGCCCCCGCGGCCGTCGCGACGTTCCCGGCGACGAGCTGCGCATCCGGGAACGACTCACGCAGCAGCTTCACCGTCTCGAGCACTCCCTGCGAGTGGCCGTGCGCCGAGTCGATCACGATCACGTCGCACCCCGCGTCGAGCAGGGCCTTGGCGCGGTCCTTCGCCTCGGGCGTCCCACCCACGGCGGCGGCGACGCGCAGCCGGCCATGCTGGTCCTTGTTGGCGTCCGGGTGCTCTCGGCGCTTGAAGATGTCCTTGATGGTGATCAGGCCCTTGAGCACGCCGTCCTTGTCCACCACCGGGAGCTTCTCGATCCGGTGCTTGCCGAGGAGCCGTTCCGCCTCGTCCAGCGTAGTGCCCAGCGGCGCGGTGACCAGGTTGTCCTTGGTCATCGCGTCCCGGAGAGGACGGTCGAGCTGACGTTCGAACTGGAGATCGCGGTTGGTGATGATGCCGACCAGCTTGCCCGCCGAATCCACGATGGGGACGCCGGAAATCCGGAAGCGTTCCATCATCTTCAGGGCTTCGCGCAGGGGCCGGTCGGGGCCGAGGGTGATGGGATTCAGGATCATCCCCGACTCGGACCGCTTCACCCGGTCCACTTCGGCCGCCTGGCGGCCTATGGCCATGTTCTTGTGGATCACCCCGATCCCGCCGGCACGCGCCATCGCGATGGCCATCGCCGATTCGGTGACGGTGTCCATGGCGGCGGCAACGAGCGGGATGTTGAGGGAGATCGAGCGGGTAAAGCGGGTTTTCGTATCGACGTTCCGGGGATGCACCGTGGAATGCCGCGGCGCGAGGAGGACGTCGTCGAAGGTGAGGGCGGTGGTCGGTCGGAAGGTTCCCATCTTGAAAGTTACTTCGGCGTCCCCCCATCCTCAACGGGTGGCTCCGGCTCCGCTTTCTTCTCTATTTCCTTCTTATCGGGATTCCGGCGCACTTCGTTGACTGCCGCCCGTCCCGCCGCCGCGAGCCCGTCCAGGAACCGGCCCGCCTTCCCGACGGCGTCCATCGTGCCCTTGATGACGGTGATCGGTACCCGGCCCGCGCGCATCGTGTCCTCGAGGGTTTCCGCGACCTTCTGAAAAGCCGGCGCGCCGGCGGGGCGCTCCGCGTACTTCGACTCCAGGAACTCGATGTAATCGAGCACCTGATACGCCTTCTCTTCCGGCAGCGTCTCCAGCTTCCGGAGCAGCCGCTCCTTCAGAATGTCGTTCATCGCACCGCCTCGAACGAGAGCAGGTCCACGATCGGATTCCCGATGAAGTGACTCTTCCCCACGCGCACCGTCGCCGTGATCTCCAAATCCGTGAGCGGCGTGAGGGCCGCCACCGACGCCTTCTTGCTCTCGGGAACGATCACATACACGAACCCGCGTTCCGGGGCCGGGCCGCGGGTCAGGAGATAGGTCGCGCCGTCGGGGATGTCGGGACGAAGATCGTCGGCGGTCTCGATCGCGACGAACTGCAGGCGCCACCGCACCACCTGTCCGGCGTATTTCGCAGGGTCGGCGCGCAACTCGGCGGCACTCACCCCCTCGAGTACGCCAATCGGGGCCGACGCGAGATCGGTGGTCTTGACCCATGCCTCGAGCTGCACCCGGGTCCACTCTCCCGAGTGCGCCAGGACTTTCAGGGGCGTCGGTGCCGCGATCGATCCCGTGACGGTCCCTCCCGGCGCGCCAAAAAGGTCGGCATGCTGCAACGGGACGGCCGTCGAAAAACCGGAGGTGTCGAGAGGCGCCGGTGGAGGAGCGGGCGGAAGCGCGGTCGCAGGCCTAGCCCCGCTGTCCGGGGCGGCGGTGGCGGTACTTGAAGTGCTCACTACTTGGCCGACCACCGACATCAGCGCGGCCGACACCCAGCCGGTACGCCGCACATGAATCCAGGCGCGCCCCGAGTCGATGCGCTGGAGCGCGAACCCGTGCGGCAGCTGCGCCACCACCTGTCCCTTCGCGCGGTCCCGGAGGTTCTCGCCCTGAGGACTGATCACGACGAGATCGTTCTGGCCCTGTGCCCCCGGGCCCACCGACTTCCCCCAGATCCAACCCTCGATGGTGACGGGCAGCCACGTGCCCAACGCCCTCCCGCCATCTACCAGCGTTCCCTTGGCGAGCTGGGCGAGGCGCTTGCCACCGGCCGAGTCGCGGATCCACGCCCCGGCGGTATTCACCTGATAGCGAGTCTGGGCGGCGAGGGGGGCCCGTACGCCCGCAGACGCCGCAAGGGCGAGGGCTAGTGCAACTGGTAGGGCTCTTCGGCCGCGACTAGATTGCATTTCCCTGAATATGGCGACACCAAACACCGGCCGCACCCCGGTCGTCCTGATCGTGCTCGACGGCTGGGGTTTTCGCCCCGGCCGGGACGGCAACGCCATCGAGCTCGCCGACACCCCCGTCTGGCACCAGCTCTGGGACCGCTCGCCCCGCACCCTCCTCGACGCGTCGGGTCTGGCCGTGGGGCTCCCCGAAGGACAGATGGGCAACAGTGAGGTCGGCCACCTCAACCTCGGTGCCGGCCGTGTCGTCCCGCAGGACATCGTCCGGATCTCGCAGAGCATCGCCTCCGGCGAATTCTTCAAGATCCCCGAGCTCGTCACCCTGTGCGAAGCGGTCCGGAAACGCGGTGGCACCCTCCACATCATGGGCCTGCTGGGCACCGGCGGCGTGCACGCGCTCGACACGCACTTGCTCGCCGGCGTCGAGCTCGGTCACCGCGCGGGATTGCCCGTGGCGGTGCACGCCTGGACCGACGGCCGCGACACCGGTCCGCAATCCGCGCTCGGGTTCATGGAAAAGCTGGTGGAGGACCTGAAACCGTATCGCGGGCGGGCCGTGGTGTCGGATCTGGTGGGCCGCTATTACGCCATGGACCGCGACAAGCGGTGGGACCGGATCAAGCTCGCGTACGACGCCATGGTGAAGGGCGTCGGGGCCCCGTCACCCGACCCGATTGCCGCCATCAAGGCCGCCTATGCGGCCGGCGAAACGGACGAGTTCATCAAGCCCCGCGTGATTGCGGGGACGCCGCGCATCAAGGCGGGCGACGGGATCTTCTGTTTCAACTACCGCGCGGACCGGATGCGCCAGATCTGCCGCGCGCTGGCCATTCCCGGCTTCGATGGTTTCGACGTCGGGGACCGCCCCGCGGTAGACCTCGTCACCATGACGCAGTACGACGAGACCTTCCCCTTCCCGATGGCCTACGGGCCCATGGTGCTGCGGAACATCGTGGCCCAGGTCCTGGCGGACCATGGCAAGACCATGTTCCGCACCGCCGAGACCGAGAAGTACGCCCACGTGACGTACTTCTTCAACGGCGGCGTGGAGACCCCTTTCAAGAATGAGGAGCGGCTGCTGGTGCCTTCCCAGAAGGTGGCCACGTACGACCTGGCGCCGGAGATGAGCGCCGTCGGAGTGACTGACGTTCTGTGCGCCGCCATCAAGAAGGGCCACCACGACTTCATCCTCTGCAACTACGCCAACGGGGACATGGTAGGGCATACCGGGGTATTACCGGCCGGCCTGAAAGCGGTGGAAACCGTCGACCGCTGCCTGGCCCGCGTGCTCGCCACCGCCGAGACGGCCGGCGCCACGCTCTTGATCACCGCGGACCATGGCAACTGTGAGATGATGATCGACCCGGGCACCGGCGGGCCTCATACCGCGCACACGACCAACCCCGTGCCCCTCGTCATCGTGGGGGACGGCGATCTGCGCGGAGAGCTGCGCCCCGGCGGATCGCTGCGGGACGTCGGCCCCACGATTCTCAACCTGCTGGGCGTCGAGCGCCCGGCGGACATGACCGGCAAAGACTTGAGGGAGAAATGACGAAAGAACAGACGGCTAGACGGTTAGACGGTTGGTGGACCCGGTTCATGGGGGCCATCGTCGCCCTGATCGCGCTAACCGTCCAACCGTCTAGCCGTCTAGCCGGTCAAGTCGGCTACGATCCCGCGCACTCGCCCTACCGCGACGCCCCCACGGGATCGGGTCCGGTCCTCTTCGCCGGCTACCTCGGCGGTGGCCGGGGCCGCGTGCCCGTCGGCATTTCGGACGGCAACACCTGGGGGGTCCGTTACAACTTCGAATTCGGGAGCGCCTCGATCGGCCTGGGCGCCGCGTACGGACAGACGACGCGCCGGATCGTCGATCCCTTCGTCGCCGTCAAGAACAACACGTCGGGGCTCATCGACGCCGACGTGGTGCTCGTGGACGCCACGCTGCAAATGGCGCTCACCGGACCCAAGACGTGGCGAGGCCTCGCCCCCTACATCGGCGCTTCCCTCGGCGTCGCGGCGGGC
>DASUBP010000301.1:0-12283 GCA_035763205.1 Gemmatimonadales bacterium | reverse complement strand
GCGCGTCGCTGGAAGTCGACGAGCCGGGGATAGGTGCCGAGCGGCGCGGTGTAGGTGCCGAACGTCCGCGACGTGACCGTGAAATCGACGGCGCGCACGCGGCTCGGGTCCTTGACCAGCGCCGGCGGCCGGAAGAAGAGACGGTCCACCACGCCGAACATCGCGCTGTTGGCACCGATGCCGATGCCGAGCGTCAACACGGCCGCGACGGCCAGGACGGGCGTCCGGGCCAGCGAACGTGCGGCGTACCGAAGATCCTGGAAGAGCGAGTCCATGAAAGCTCCGTTCGGACGGGAAACGGGAATCGTGAGACGGGAAACGTCGGCAACGGGACCCCACGTTTCCCGTGTCCCGTTTCACGCTTCCCGTGCTACGCCTTCTGGCCCGCGTGCTCCTCCAGCACCCGGCCGTCGAACAGCTCGATGTTGCGGTCGGCGTGCCGCGCGTACCGGGGATCGTGCGTGACCATGCAGATCGTGGCGCCGCCCTTGTGCAGCTCGCGGAGCAGATCCATCACGGCCTCGCCGTTCGAGCTGTCGAGGTTTCCGGTTGGCTCGTCGGCAAGGAGGATCGCCGGGTCACCGGCCACGGCGCGGGCGACCGCCACGCGCTGCTGCTGACCGCCGGAGAGCTGGGCCGGGTAATGCTTCATCCGGTGCGACATCCCGACTTTCTCGAGTGCCTGCTGGACCCGCTGCTTGCGGTCTCCGGACGACATGCCGCGGTACGTGAGGGGGAGCTCGACGTTCTCGTAGACCGTCAGATCGCCGATGAGATTGAAGGCCTGGAAGATGAACCCGATCTGCCGGTTGCGGACGCGAGCGCGGTCAGCCGCCGAGAGATTCGCGACGGGCCGCCCGTCCAGGATGTATTGCCCATCGGAGGGCGTATCGAGGAGCCCGAGGATCGAGAGCAGGGTGGTCTTGCCGCACCCCGATGGTCCCGAGATGGCGACGTACTCCCCCTTCAGCACATCGAGATGGACCTCCGCCAGGGCGTGGGTCTCCACTTCGTCCGTGTAGAAGACCTTCTTGATGCCTTGCAGCTGAATGAGAGATGAACCGTTCCCCGCCATTTCCGGATCTCCTTGTTTGAGGGGTCAGGGGTCAGGGATCAGAAGTCCCCAACCAATCCCTGATCCCTGGCCCCTGACGCCTATCTCTTGATCCGCACCTTATCGACGTTATCCCACTGGGACATATCCGAGAGAATCACCGAGTCGTGTACCGCCAGCCCCCGGATGATCTCGATGCTGCCCACCGAATTTCGGCCCACTTGGACCTGCACCCGCGTGGCGTACTTGCCGTCATCGGAGATCTTGAACATCCCGATGGTGCTGTTCGGCTGGCCGTACGCGGGACGGCCCGTGAAGAGCACGTTGTTGAGGCGTTCGACGACGATGGTCCCGTCGACCGAGAGGTCGGGCCGCATGCCGGGGGCCGTGCCGTCGAGCGCCACGTCCACGGCCACCGTCCCGTTGATCGCGTTCGGGTCCGACCGTATGACGTGCCCCGGGATGATGCCGTTCCGGGTGTCGATGGACGCAGCCTGCCCGATGACGACGTCCTTGGCCTGCGTTTCAGGGATCTGGAGGACGGCCTTGAGCTTGGATGGCTGAACCACCTTCGCCAGTTGCGTCCCCGCCGTGACGTACTGGCCGAGCTGCAGCGTGAGGTCGGAGACGACGCCTGAATCGGGGGCCCGGACGGAGAGTGATCGCACCACGTTTTGCTGGAAATCAGCGATGGCGTGGAGCCGGTCGACTTGTGATTGCTGCACGGCGAGCTGGGAGTCCACGGTCTCGGTCATCAGCACCAGACGCTGCTCCTCGATGTCGAGGCGCGTGGAATCTTCCTTCGCGATATCCCGCCGGGAGGCCACTTCGAAATCTGACAGCAAATGAAGAGCGGCCAGGCTGTCGGCTTCGCTGACATCGCGCTGTGCCTTCGCGTATGCGGTGCGCATCGTGGCCAGGGTCCCAGCCTGCGCCAGCCGCTGTGTCTCGAGGGTGGTGCGCAGACTCACCAACTGTGCCCTTGCCGCAGTCAACTGCTCCTCGGCCTGCAGGGCCTGGATTTGCACGTCGGGGTTGGAAAGCTCGAGGAGGACGTCCCCGGGCTTCACATGCGAAGAGGGCTGCGCCAACACCTTGTCGACGCGGCCAGCTGAAAGGGCGGTGATGTACCGGATGTGCTCGGGCACGAGGGTACCGGGACCGCGGAGGTCTCGGACCATCGGACCCTGGCGCACGGAGTCGACCCACAGCGTTCCCCGGTCCACCGGAGGAGCGGCCGGGGAGAGCGAGGAAATGATGAGGGTCAACACGATCAGCACGCCGACCCCGATACCACCCTGGATCAGCCGCTTCCGGTTCTTGACTGGAGCGCGTGGGATATCCATATCCGATAGATCCACTAAGGCACGGCCCGTGCCAGCGGAGGATCCCCTTAATCCCTTACGGAGTCGCCAGTTAGACGGGCGTTGGTCGCGAATGGTTGGCCGCGGCCGTCCGAAGGCGGGATTCGCAGTCCCAATTTCGGACGATTTGGAATGGGTCCCCCCTCGTAGATTTGCCCGTGTTCCCAGTCACGGCACGGATGGCCTGGCAACCGGCAGACTATCAACCCCTGTGCGCACATAAAGAGGATGATCGTGGAATCACCCCAACCACAAGACGAGCCCACCCCACCCGGAAAGCGTCCGTGGCAGGCTCCTGAATTGACCGAGCTGCCCAAGCTCACCGATCTCACGCTGATCTCGGGAATCCCGGGCGGGGGCGGCATCGGCGGCAGCACCGTCTTCTAGGCCGCCCATCGTGCTGCTCGGCTTCGCCCTGACTCAGCACTGCAATCTCCGGTGCCCACATTGCATCCGTGACGATGTCACGACGGTGCAGGCGCTCGACGTTTCCCTCATCGAGCGGACGCTCGACGACGCCCGCCACCTCTTTGGCGACGTCACCGCGAGTTTCACGGGCGGTGAGCCGCTGCTGCATCCCCGGTTCGCCGAAGTCATTGCCGCCTGTGCCGGACGGGGGATTCCGTACCGGTTCGTGTCCAACGGGTGGCATCTGGGGCGCGTGATGCCCCTGCTCGACCGCCATCCGCCGCAGGCCGTTCGCCTGTCACTCTCGGGCGCCGATGCGCAGGTGCATGACGCCGAGCGGGGGCGCGATTCTTTCCGGCGGGTGCTCCTCGCCGTGACGATGCTCACGAGCCGCCAGATTCCCGTCGAGCTCTCGATCGTGATCGATCGCCGCGATCGCCATCAGATCAGTGAGGTGGCGGATCTGGCTGAAGGGCTTGGATGCCTCCGCCTTCATTACATACTTCCGCAGCCGGTGCCGGGGAGCGTCCTGCGGGATTCGGATCTTCCGCCCGAGGAATGGCTCCCCGTGGTGCGGGAAATCAACGCGGTCGCACGACGGCCCGGGATGCGGACGGCGATTCAGATCGACTACGGTGCGCCGTCGGACGAACCCGAGGTTCGGTGCGACACCTTCGCGCTCCGGCGCGTGTACGTCGACGCCCGCGGACGGCTGTCGACTTGCTGTCAGTTGTCCGAGTACGGTTTCAACGAGGCGGACGTCGTCGCCGATCTGCACAGTGAGTCGTTGCAAGAGGTATGGCCACGGTATGTCGCCCGCCTCCGCGCGCAGGAAGAGGCCTCGAGGCCTGCGGGCGGCGATCCTCTCGATCCGTTCCCCTGTCTGCGTTGTGCCAAGGCGTGCGGCAAGCTCGACTGGCTGCGTGCGTACCCTGAGAATTCCTGGGCCCAGGCCCTCATCCCTCTGGAGTCGACATGTTCCGTGTAGTCCGCCGGGGCTTCATGCCCGCCGCCGCCATCGCCGGCGTCCTCAGCTGCTCCGACCGGACGCCGCTCGCGCCGGTCACTGCTGTAGGGACAAGCCCGGACGCCCTGATCACTTGCACGGCAACGGTGGCGACCGCGTCGATCGCTTGCACGAAGCCTGGCGGCAACCCGCATCTCAAGTCGGAGCTGCAGACGGGCGGGCAGGGGATCTACGTCACCCTGCGGTCTACAAACGTGAGCTATGTCGGCGGCGTCGACTCGATCTTCCAGGGCGACGTCACGGTTCAGAATCTGATGGCCCAGACGCTTGGCGACAGTAACTCCGTTGTCACCGGAGTCCGCGTGTTTTTCCTCACCGGACCGGACAACGGCGTGACCATGGTTGGTGACTCGGTAGGCACGTTCACGGTCAGTGGTCAGCACTACTTCGTCTATAATCAGGCAATCAATCCATTCGGTGTGTCGTCTTCCAAGACTTGGCAGTGGAAGCTCCACGGAGCTTCCACGTTCAGCTTCTCCGTCGCTGTGTCGGCCAAGGTCGAGGATGACGCCGGCGTGCTCCGGTGGGCGCCGCAGACTACGACCAGCACGATCACCGGCATCTGGGGTGCAAGCGCCAACGCGGTGTACGCCGTCGCTCAAGAGGGAAGCATCTGGCGTTTCGACGGCACGACCTGGAAGGACCAGCCCTCCGGCGGCTTCAATGGCCTCCTGGGGATCTGGGGCAGCGATACCAACGACATCTACGCGGTGGGCGGCGGCGGGGACATCCTGCACTATGACGGCCGCAGCTGGGCGCAGGAGACCTCCGGTACCGGAAACGGACTTGCGGGCATTTCAGGAACCTCAGGCAGCGACATCTACGCGGTCGGTATCAACCACACCATCCTGCATTTCAACGGTACTGCATGGAGCGCGATGACCGACAGCTCCACGCAGGACTTTGCCTCGGTGTGGGTCGCGACCAGTACTGCGATTTTCGCCACCGGCAGCAACGGCGAGCTGTGGAAGGGGGATGGGACCACCTGGACCAAGCTGGGTGGGCTGGTGAGCCCGACGAACTGCTTCAGCGTGTGGGCGAGCTCCGCTACGGACGTGTATGCGGCATGCGCGGGTGGAGCAATCCTGCACTACGACGGCTCCACCGTGTCCACCGTTCCCAGTGGCCAGTCAAGCAACCTTAATGCGGTCTGGGGCTCGTCGGCCTCGGACGTCTACGTGGCCGGCGATGGCGGGATACTTCTCCACTCGACTGACAACGGCGCAAACTGGGCCTTGGTCCCGAACGCGTTCGTCGGCAACCTGCTCTCCGCCTGGGGACTGAATTCGACCACGATCTACGTAGGTGGTACGCAAGGCACCGTGCAGCAGTACAACGGCACGACCTTGAGCACGGTCCTCCAGGAGCACGCGGACGCGCTCAATTCCGTGTGGGGGACCAGCGCCAGCGATGCCTACGCGGTGGGAGGCAATGGGGTCGTCGTCCACTACGACGGGACGACCTGGACCACAACGGCCACGCTGGCCGCGTCATTCCTGAACAGCGTCTGGGGCAGTGCCTCGAATGACGTCTACACGGCCGGTGCAGCCAGCGTGGCCACGAAGGCTGTGGTCTATCACTCCACCAACGGCATCGCCTGGACGTCGGACACGGTCGTCACCACGGGTGACGGGAATCTCAACGCGGTGTGGGGGGCCTCGGGTACGTCGATCTATGCAGTGGGCGACGGCGGCGTGATCATTCACGGACAACACGGAAGCTTTGCCACACAGACCAGCAACACCGCGAACGACTTGCTCGGCGTCTGGGGCACGACGGATGCCGACGTCTGGGCTGTTGGAGTGAGTGGAACAATCGATCATGGTGTAAACGGAACGTGGACCGCTACTACCCAGGGGACCGAAGACATCAACGGCATCTGGGCCGCCGACGCGAGTCACGTCTTCGCGGTGACCGCGGGCGGATCCATCCTCACCTGGAACGGGTCCACCTGGAACACACTCTCCGCTGTCTCGCCGACTCCGCTGATCGCCGTCTGGGGCACCTCCGCCACCGACGTCTATGCGGCGGGTGGGAGCACGCTCCTGCATTACAATGGAAGCGCCTGGACCGTACAGTCGCTCGGAATCTCGACCGCGACGCTGGATCTGCTCAGTGTCTGGGGTTCGTCGTCGACCGACCTCTTCGCCGTGGGGTCAGGCATTTATCACGGCGTCCGGTGACGCGTCGCGGGATCGCCGCCGTCGCGCTGACTCTCGGGGCGTGCAGTGACGGCGGCGGTCCCACCCCTCCGCCGTCCCTGACCTTCGACCTCCTGCGCGGGAGCCACCGCAGCATCTATCGCGTGCGGGTTGACGGGACCGACACGCTTCGCCTCACCACCGACACCGCGGACGACCGCCAGCCGACGTCGGCGGCCGGGACCATCGTGTTCGTCTCGAGCCGGGACGGGAATGCCGAGCTCTATGCCATGCCGGCCGCCGGGGGAACGGCGACGCGCTTGACCAACACGGCGGCGAACGAGGCCGATCCGGCCCTGTCACCCGACGGGACCAAACTCGCCTACACCCGCGATGACGGCGGTCTCCCCAGACTCTGGATTTCCGACGCCAACGGTTCCGGCGCGGTCCGCGTCACCGACTCACTGGACTTCGGCGGAGCCGTCGACGTCTCGCCGACCTGGTCCCCCGGGTCCGACCGGGTCGCATTCGTTTCCACGACTGCGGGTTCGGCCCGGCTCTATCAGTTGACCCTCAACGGGATGACCATTGTCCCCCTTCTGTCCGACACGGCGGTGGATGTCGAGCCGTCCTGGAGCCCTGATGGGAGCAGGATGGCATTCACTTGGGGGGGAAATGGCGGAGCGCGCATCGCCATCCTGGATCTCGCAACGCACGGCGTCTCCCTGCTGACGCCGGCTTCTGCTCAGAACGGGCAGCCCGCCTGGCTGCTGGATGGCCGGCTCACCTTCCTCCAGGAGGGGGCGTCCCCCGCACTCGCGTGGATCGATCCCTCGGCACCCTCGGTCGTGCACGGGATCGACGTCGGCGCCGGCACGCCCGGACATCCTTCCGCGATCAAGCCCCAGCAGTGAGCGCTTCTCGCGTCGCGAAGAACGTGTACGCCGCCCAGCTCGCCGGTGAGGCGGTGATTCTCCACCTCGACACCAAGCGCTACTACCGTCTGAATGCGACCGGGGCCGAGGTGTGGAAGGGCATCGAAGCGGGCGAGAGTCGCGAAGTGCTGGTCGAGCGCCTGGTACGGGAGTTCACGGTCGAGCGCGACGTGGCAGCGGCCGAGGTCGACCGGTTGGTCGAGCGTCTGCGCGAAGCTCATCTTATCGAGTAGCATGGCTCTTTCCCTCACAGCCGACGAAGCGCTGTCGATCACCGTAGAGGAGCCGGCCGCGCCGTTTACGGCACGATGGCTTCCCCGGGGTCTGGCGGATTTGTCTGGCCGAGCGCGCGCGACGATCGACGTGAAGGTGGGGCGGGCCGCAGAGGCTCCAGCGACCATGCCCACACTCACCGTCGGTCCGGTGCGGGGCTGGATGTCGGACCGGTACCTGATCCTGCGGGGCGCGACCGCCGGGGGCGACGTCGATCTCATCAATTGCCGCGCGGTGCTGCGAGTGGAGCCGTCGGCCGGGGACACGGGCGAGGCCGACATGTACGGCATGCTCACCATCGCGGCGGGCGTGCTCCTCGCCGGACTGGGCCGTGCGCTGATCCATGGGGCGGCGGTGGTGCCGCCTGGCGACGGCGCCTGGGTCCTGATTGGGGACTCTGGTTCGGGGAAGTCGACTACTTGCGCTACGCTCTGCCGAGCCGGCTGGTCATACCTTTCGGATGATCAGGTCATCCTGTCCGCCGCGGAACGAGGACTGGTGGCCGAAGGCTGGGTGCGGCCTTTTCATCTCGATGGGGGATGGGAGTTGGGCAAGCGATGGGGCAAGCGAGAGGCCCTCGATGCGGCGCGTCTCTTTCCGGGGCTCCGGCGAGTCACTGCACCCTTCGCCGGCCTGTTGTTACCTAAGGTCGCGGCGCAGCTATCGACCGCCACGCATCCAGCGGATCCCGCCGAGGCCTTGGCCGAGCTGATCCGGCAATCGCCGTGGGTCCTGCTGGACCGGGGTGCCGCTCCCGTCGTGCTCGACCTCCTCGCCGCGGCGGCATCACGGTGCCGTCCCCCACAGCGGCTCACTCTCGGCGGCGATTCCTACGGCTCGCCCGAGCGGATGTCCAGGGTTCTCGGCTCGATTCTCGCATAGGTGCGGGCCAGCTTCGCGGCGCGGTGCGCGATGGGCAGGGCCAAGATTTCGACCACCGGAACCCGAGCGAGTCGCGCTAAACGACGTGCGAGCCTCCCCCCGAGCGGCCAGGCGCGCTCGACCCTTGCCAGCGCGCTCCATGGAGAAATCTCACTCCTGCCGTTCCATACCGAGTTCCAGTAGGCACTCCGGGCCTCAGGACCGTCGAGCATGGAATACACCGAACGGACCACAGGCGGGCGGAGTCCGAATTCACCGAAACGCGCGGGGCGCTGTGAGAGCAGGTAGTGCGCGGCGGCCTCCCGCCGGAAAGCGTCGATGGGTGCCCGGTCGTCGCGCAGGTCGCGGGCCACCCGGAGGAGGGCGCGGAGAACTTCATCGGTCCCCATCCGTCCCTGGAGTTCTTCATGCGAGGCCTGGTCGCACCCTGTGTCTGCCCAGCCGATGAGGATGAGGTCCCGCAGGGCTCCGCGCCGGAAGGGATGGGTGTAGGCCGTATGCCGAAGGGCGTGCCACACCTGGTCCAACGCGGCGGCCTTCCAGAGTCCCGGCCGGCCGGGTACGGGCTCCGCGTGGGCCCACACCTCCGCCGCGGAGCACTCCGCCAACGAATGGTGCACTTCGATGTGGACCGCGAACGGTTGACGGCGCTGGGCCAGGTGGGCGGGCGAGTCCGGGCCCTCAACCAAGTAGCCTTGAGCATCAAGGAGACCCGCGATCCGCTGTGCGGAGTCTCGCTCGGTCAGGACGTCGATGTCCATGAGATCGACACCGGACGCGCTGCCGAGGGCCATCAGCCCGCCCTTCAGCACCATGATCCGCTCGCCCAAGGCGTGGACCCGGCGTCCCAACTCCTCGAGCTGGGCACGCGCCGAGAGAATCCGTTGGAGCTCGATGGTCGCGACGGCATGGAGGACGGGGGGCGCGTCGCCTTCGGCCCTGGTCGACAACGCCACCGCGCACCGCTCGGCCTTGAGGAAGAGCTTCCAGGCGTCGACCGGAACGTCGGGTGGCGGTTGCCAGCCGGCGGACAGGACCCGGATGGCCCACGTCCGCAGTCGTAGCGCGTCTACCACGCGATCTCTCATCGAAAAGAAAAGTGGCCAGGAGGTGTTGTCCTGGCCACTTGTTCCCGCAACCCGCTTGGCGACTAGGCGCCCAGGCGTCTGTCTGAGCGCCTAGCCGTCTGTTTACTGCTGGCAGGCACCAAACGGATCTGGCTTCGGATGATCGACAACGGGCCTGTGATCCAGATCGGCGACATGAATCGCAATGTCTTCGATGAGGTTGTCGATCTTGGCCATGTGCTTGTAGTCGATCTCCTGCGGCTCGTCCGTGACCTGGTGATAGTCGGCATGACCGCCGGTCGTGAAGAACGCGATCGGGATGCCGTACCGGGCGTACTCGTAGTGATCCGAGCGGCAGTAGATGTTCGTCGGATGGCCGTTGGCGTCTTCGGAGTAGTCGAACGACAGACCGTGCTTGTCCTGGGTATTGACCTTCTCGATCAAGTCGCCCAGCTCCGTCGACAGGCGGCGGGACCCGATGATCTGCAGATAGTTCGGGTTGCCGTGCAGGGGTGTGCTGGTGGCCTCGAAATCCACGCCCGCCTCGCAGCGGTTCTTCTCGGTGTCCATCTTGCAGGCGCGTCCCGTCTCGTCGGTCGCGTCGCCGCGGCCGACCATATCGATATTGAGCTGCGCCACGATCGAATCGCGGGGCACCGTGGGGAAGTCGGTGAAGTACTGCGAGCCCAGCAGACCCTTTTCTTCGCCGACGTGCCAGACGAAGATGATCGACCGCTTCGGCTTCACCTTGAGGCTCGAAATGCGCTCGGCGATCTCGAGCACGGACACCGTGCCGGAGCCGTCGTCATCGGCGCCGTTGGAAATCGAATCGAGCCGCTCCGTTCCGGGATGCCCCTTCCGGTACGCCGCGAGGATCGAATCCACTTCGGCCTGCTCGGCGGCGGTCGCCGGCTTGCCGTTCTGTTCGGCGCCTTCGGGACGGACCACGCGCAGGAAGATGCGCATGGAGTCGTGGTCGACGGGGCGGGCGGTCATGCCGATGTGATCGTTGTGGCCGCCGACGGCGACGTACTCAGCCCTCAGCTTGGGATCCGAGCCCCGGACGATGCCGACGACGTTCCGTGCGGGGTACGGCATGGGCGTGACGACCCACTTGAGATTGATCGTCGCATCGCTGCCCAGCGCGCCCACCGCCAGCTGATCCACGGGATTCGTGAAGAACTTCGCGGCCGCCGCCTTCGTGATGAAGACGTTGGGCAGCTGGGCCGGGGCGCCGGGCGCGTGGTAATCCAGGAACCCCCGCGGACGGCTGAAGAAGCCGAGGAACTGCGGCGGGAAGTCGTCGAGTCCGGCGATGAGGGCCGCTACGGCACCTTTGACTCGGGGTGCGCGCCGTGCCTGCCGGAAGTTCATGCCGCCCTTGGCGGTGAACAGGACGATCTTGCCCTTCACTGCGTTCGAGTCGAGATCCGCGCGGTTCTCGTCGTTCAGATCGCCCCCGTAGATCACGGGCGCCGAGATCGTCCCGGCATCGCCGGCGAGGACCAGGAATTCGGCGGGGGCCTTCAGCGTCGCACCACCCACCATGATCGTGGAAGTGGTGTCGAACACGCGCTGCTTGTAGGGCACGGTCTGGAAGTACGTCCCGCTGTCGCCCGCGGGGACGAGACCCATGCGCTTGGCTTCCGCGGCGATGTAGGTGGTCGCCTTGAAGTTTCCAAGCTGGCCCGCTTCGCGGCCCTGCAGCGAATCATCCGCGTAGATGTAGAGGCGGGACATCAGGTCTTCGGCGGTGATTTCCGGATGAGTCGGTTTCGCGGCGTACTTCAAGGGCAGGGTCGGCCAGGTGATGACCGGGGCCGCTGCCGGCGCGACCGGCGCGTTCGTCGCTCCCTGGGCCATCAGACCGGCCGGGACGACGACGCTCAGCAGCGCGAGTGATTGGACAATCCGCATCGATACTCCGAGTTGGGTGTGGGGTGAAGGAGCACTGTTCCTACGGCGGAGCAGCCCCGGAAGTTGCCTTTCAATCTCTCTGTGGTGTCAGGTCCCGCGCCAGGATGCCGATGCTGGCCCGTTTCCCCTGACGGCGCGGTACGCTCATGTAAATGAGGTAAACGGTGATCCAGGTGAGCCAGCTGGCGCGCTCCCCCGCCGTGAGGCTGCGGAGCATCAGCCACGGCTGGTCGAATCCGGCGCTCCAGATCGGCCGGTCCCCCTGGGCGAGCGCAATGGGGCGTGCGATCACCTCGTTGGCCCGGAAGCCCTTGGCGCCGACCTGCGACAGGTTCCAGACGCAGGTGACTTTCCCCCATCCGTGGTTGTCGCTGGCGCCCGTGACGAGCAGGTCGTGGCTCTTCGCCAGGAGCAGGACGTCGGCCCGGTCGGCGCTCGAGAACCGCAGTGCTTTCGGGGCGCAATTCACGATCTCAAAGCCGTCCACGCCCGCGGTCACGAACTGCTCCAGGTCCTCCCGGTGATTCTCCCAGTACTCGGGGATGGACGCGATCGCGAGCGCGCCCTGCTGATGCAGGTAGTCGAAGAGCTTCAGCATGCCCGGCGTGTCTTTCGAAAACAGGGCGTGGCTGGTCGAGTCGATCGGCTGAGCCCGGCCCAGGGCGACGATGTGCTGGCGGTACACGCTCCATTCGACGCCCGGGAGCAGGGCGATCACCCCGTTTTCCCGTCCGGGATAGATCACGTTGTGATCGGTGACGTAGGCGGCTTCGAACCCCTGATCGGCGTGCCAGCGGGCCAGGTCGTCATCGGTCCACCCGTGCCGGCCGTCATGCGACGCCTGCGTGTGGGAGTGGAAATCGATGATGGTCGCGTCGGAGTCCGCCGATTCCAGGGCGGGCACCGGGCGGGGGAGGGTGACGGCGGCGCCGGCGAACGCAAACACGACGATGGGGGCGAGGCCGATGCGGATCAACCGGCCGCGACGGGTCCGTCCGGCCACGACGCCCCACAAGATGAAGAGAATGACCCAGGTAGCGAGAAGGACCTCGGCGCGCTCGATGGTGAGGAAGGTGAGGGCATCCAGCGTGTTCGAGAGTGGCGCCAGGATGACGTACAGGGCGGGGCGGGTGAGGGCGGCGTCACCGGGGACCGCGCCGGTCACGGCGTCCACGATCGGCGCGAGCGGGAAAAAGGCCGACACGATCACGAGGA
>DASUBP010000300.1:0-3720 GCA_035763205.1 Gemmatimonadales bacterium | reverse complement strand
GGTGCCGGACCTCGCCCGCTCCTACCTGATGCTGGGCCGCTGCGACGACGCCATTCGGATCACGAGCCGGCCGATGACGAATTTCTACGAAGGGGTGCGGACCCTCGCCGGCATCGCGTATGCGAAGTGCGGGCAGCCGGAGCGGGCGCGGCAAGTCCTCAAGGAGCTCGATGCGCGGCGGCGAGCCGGCGTCTACGTCGAGCACTACGACTACGGCGCCATCTATGCCTCGCTCGGTGATCTCGACCGCGCGTTCCGCGAGTTCAACCTCGCGGTGGACGATCGCGAGTTCTTCCTGTTCAGCGTCACCTGGGACCCCATGTGGAAGTTTTTGCGCCGAGACCCGCGTTTTGCGGCGCTTACCGCCCGGATTGCGCTCAACAACAAGCAGTGATCCCGACGGCACCCCTCTTGCAACCTTTTCGGCCCCAATCGCGTCCTATGAGTGTGATGAGACACCTCAAACGCTTTAGCGATAGGGAGCTGGATATGAAGGGGACCGTGTTGGCCTTGGCCGCCGTCCTGACGTTGGGCAGTACCTCACTGGGAATGCAGGGCATGGCGGTGGAATGGGCGACCGCGCAAGCGCAGGGCGCCCTGGCTGGGGCCCCTCGCGCCACCCCCGGTCCCGCTGATCAGATCTGGATGGGGGGGACCCTTCCGGCCATTACCGTCGAGGCGCGGGCGTATTCGGCCGTGGTTTTCAACGCTCCAGTGGCCACTTTGAGCGCACCGAGGCGTCGGGCCTGACCGAACCCGGAAACCGGGACTGCCAAACCCCCGTAGGATTCTGCAGCTTACGAATCCCGCGGGGGTTTCTCGCAGGAGGAGGCGGTTATGACGATGAAAAGCTTCTGGATGCGGTGGCGCGCGGAACTCCTCCGCGGCTCCGTCATCTTCGTGGTCGTGGTCGGGCTCGGCCTGGCCCTCGTATCGGCCTGGCACAATGGGGTGAATAGCCTCAAGGCCCGGACCGGCAACATCATCCCGGCGCTCGCGCAGGGCTTCGGCGCGAGCTTCGGCGGGGACTTCGACGCCCCGGGCCGGAACCACGGCGATTCGTGGTCATGGCACGGGAAGCTCGAGCCGGGTAAGACGCTCGCGATCCGCAATATCGCGGGGCCCGTTGAGGTGACCGCGGCGCCCGGCGCCGAGACGATCGTGACCACCGAAAAGAGCTGGTTGAGCTCCGATCCGAACAGCGTGGTCGTGCAGGCCGTTCCGACCTCCGCCGGCACCATGATCTGCGCGGTGTGGCCCGGCTCGACGGGAAACTGCTCCGCCGGCGAGAACCTGAACATTCACTCGAATGGCCGCCAGCATAACGACGTGGCGGTGAAGTTCGTCGTCCAGCTCGGGCGGGGCGTGAAGATCGACGTCGGCGGGATCTCGGGGGATGTCCAGGTCGAGGGTGCCACGGCGGCCGTCAGCGCCAGCACCATCTCGGGTGACCTCTCGGTCCAGACTGACTCGTGGCCCGTCGATCTCAACTCCGTGAGCGGAGACATCTCCGTGACCACCGGGCGCCCGGGAACGGAGCCTGCGAAGGTGAAATCCGTTTCGGGTGACGTGAAGGTCTATCTGCCGGCGAATCCCGATGTGAGCGTGCATGCGACGACGGTGAGCGGTGATGTCGGGGACGACTTCGACATCCCGGTACAGGAAGCGAAGTACACCAACGCGCAGTCGCTGAACGGCAGCATCGGGAAGGGTGGAGCGGAGCTTTCGCTGACCACCGTGAGCGGCGACATCAAGGTGAGCAAGGCGACGTCCGTGACGGTCTGGAAGGTGCAGAAGAAGGGCGCCGCGACCACCGTCGTGGCTGCACCGACGCCAGCCCCGGCTCCGGCGGCTCCAGCGAAACCCTAATCGAGGTAGTTCTTGACGGCCGCGGCGAACCCGCGGACGTCGATGGGCTTGGGCAGGAAGCCGTCGAATCCCGCGGTGTGAATCCGCTCCCGCTCGTCGGGAGCCGAGCCACCACTCAGGGCGACCACCTTCAGGGGCTGGTCGCCCTGAACGTTTCGAACGGCGTCGAGCAGGGCGAAGCCATCGCGGCCGGGAATCTGAATGTCGAGGAGCAGGAGGTCGGGACGGCGTCCGGCGAGGAGCGACTCGAGCCCGTCGCCAGACTCGCGGTCGACGACCTCGTGTCCCGCGGACTTGAGGAGCGCCGCGCCCAGCCGCCGGACGGTCGGATCGTCGTCCACCATCACGATGTACGCCATGTCCTACAATACCTACATTTCGCCTCCATGCGACCCAAGAGCCTCGGCATCCTCGGTCTAGGTGCCATCGGAGGATCGTTGGCGCGGCAAGCCAAGGCCGCCGGCATCCCCCAGGTCCTGGGCTGGAGTCCGGAGCCGGCGGAGCGGGTCGCCGCCGTGAAGCAGGGCGCACTCGACGACGCCCCGCATCAGGCCGCCGAAGTCGTGGGGCGCGTGGAGCTGCTGGTGCTGGCGGCCCCGCCGGCGGCCAACCTCGAAGTTCTCGAGCGGCTGGCACCCCGGATCGCCCCCGGCTGCATCGTCACCGACGTCGGCTCGGTGAAGCGCGCGATCGTCGCGAAGGCCGAGGCGCTGGGGTTGGCGCACCGGTTCGCGGGCTCCCATCCCCTCGCGGGCACCGAGCGCAACGGATTCGACGCCTCGCGGGCCGATCTGTTTTTGGGCGCGGTGGTCTACGTGACGCCGACCGAGGGGGGCGATGGAGCGGCGCGGGAGGTCGCGCACTTCTGGGAATCGGTGTGCGGTGCGCACCCGGTGATTCTCGACGCGGCAGCCCACGACGCCCAGCTCGCCCTGACCAGTCATCTGCCGCAGGTCGTGTCCTCTTTGCTCGGACTCTACCTGTCGCGGCACCTGCCGCCCGGAGCGAGCCTCGGACCGGGCGCGGGAGACACCACCCGTCTGGCCGGGTCAGAGCCTGGCCTCTGGACCGAGATCCTTCTTCTTAATAGAGACGCGGTCTTGCCGGCACTGCGGGCCCTCCAGGAGCCGCTGGGCGAATTGGAACGGGCCCTCGAGGCGGGGGATCGGGAGAGTGTGAAGACCTGGTTGGCGCGGGGGTCCGAGTGGCGGCGTGGACTGGACCGCTCCGGTCGCGAGCCTTAACGTTGCGCCGCCACCTGCCCGGAGATCCGTGAGCGACCTACTCGACATTCTGAACGAAGAGCTGAAGGGCAAGTACGTCCTCCAGCGGGAGTTGGGTCGCGGCGGCATGGCGACGGTGTTCTACGCCGAGGATGTGAAGCATGGCCGGGGGGTCGCCATCAAGGTGCTCCATCCCGACGTCGCCGCCTCGATGGGACAGGACCGATTCCTGCGTGAAATCGAGATTGCCGCCAGGCTGCAGCACCCCCACATCCTCGCGCTCTACGATTCCGGCACCGCCGGCAATCACTTCTACTACGTCATGCCGTTCGTGGAGGGCGAGTCGCTCCGCGACCGCCTGGACCGCGAAAAGCAGCTCGGTCAGGAAGACGTCCTCAAGATCACCGCGCAGGTGGCGAGCGCGCTGGGGTACGCGCACAGCCGGGGCGTAGTCCATCGCGACATCAAGCCCGAGAACATCATGCTGTCCGGGGACACGGCGATCGTCGCCGACTTCGGCATCGCGCGGAGCGAAGGGGCGGGGCACTCGCTGACCCAGACGGGCACGATCATCGGGACGCCGACGTACATGAGTCCCGAGCAGGGAACCGGCTCCCCAGACATCGAC
>DASUBP010000299.1:0-2114 GCA_035763205.1 Gemmatimonadales bacterium | reverse complement strand
CGATGGGGGTGAGACGCATCCCTTGAGAAGACTTGGAGTTCCGAATATAATGGCGCAACCCGCCGTGCGCATCCTCAGCCGCTATCTCCTCCGACAGCACCTCGCGCCACTCGGCTTCGCCCTCGGCGCCCTGACTGCGCTGTTGCTCCTCAATCAGGTCGCCAAGCAGTTCGGGCAGCTGGTGGGCAAGGGACTGCCTTGGGGCGTGATCCTCGAAGTATTCGTGCTGTCGATTCCGTTCATCGTCGCCATGACCATCCCCATGGCCGTCCTGGTCGCCGTCCTCCATACCACGAGCCGTCTGGCCCAGGACAACGAAATCACGGCCATGAAAGCGGGCGGGGTCAGCATCGGGGCGCTGCTCCGCCCGCTCCTGGGCGGCGCCGCCGTGCTCGCGGTGCTGGCGTTCGTCTGGAACGACCAGCTCCTCCCCCGCTCCAATCATCGGCTGCGCACCCTGCTCGTGGACATCCAGCGCAAGAAACCGTCCTTCAGTCTCAAGGAGGAAGCGATCAATGAAGTCGTGCAGGGACAATTCTTCCTGCGCGCAGCGCGGATCGATCCGGCGACGAACCGACTCACCGACGTCACGATCTATGAGTTGGGAGACCCCGAACGGCGGCGGATCGTCGTCGCCGACTCGGGCCGCATGGCTTATACCCCCGGCGGCACGGATTTGTACCTCACCCTCATGGACGGCGACATCCGGGAGGTGAAGCGGGCCGAGCCACTTCAGTTCCAGCGGACCTTCTTCCACACCAACCAGATCCGGGTCGCCGGCGTCAGCAACAGTCTGGAACGAACGCAGGAAGACGACTTCCGGAGCGAGCGGGAAATGGGTGTTTGTGAAATGGCGCACGAAGTGCGGCTGGCCCGCGTGGACGTCGCCCGCTCCCCACTCGAGGGCCGGGCGCAGGTGCTCCGCGATCTCGGCCGGCTCGCAGGCATCGCCATCCCCCCCGGCATCATCGACACCACCCGCGCCGACACCCTGCCCGGCTGGTACTGCGGGTTCCTCGGAAAGCTCACGCATCTCGTGCTGCCGCGGGAAGCCCGTGCGCAAACCCCGACCCGGCTCGCCCCCCAAAATCCCCCCGGACACGTCCCGGCGCCCGTCGTGGCACAGCCCGGCGTGGTATACCGGCCGGAGATGGGGCTGACGCCGGGGGCGGGGCTGGGCACCGCCCTGCGCGAACGCGGGTCCCGGCAACGGGCGGCGACCTACGAAGTCGAGATCCAGAAAAAGCTGGCGATTTCCTCGGCCTGCATCGTTTTCGCACTGCTGGGCTTCCCCTTGGGGCTTCGGTTCTCGCGCGGAGGCGCCGGCCTGGTGATCGGCGTGTCGGTAGCGGTCTTCGCGGTCTATTACATCGGCTTGATCGTGGGCGAGGACCTTGGAGATCGCCTGATCGTGTCGCCGTTCTTCGCGATGTGGACCGCGAACGTCATCTTCACCGTCGTGGGCGTGGGCCTGCTCTTCCTGGTGCGGCATGAGGGAGGGCATGCGCGGAGCTCGAGCTGGGGCATCGCGAGCTGGTTCGCGCGGATCCGGAGACGCCAGGCGTGAAGACGCTCGACAAGTACGTCCTGCGCGCCTGGGGACAGGTCTTCGGCATCGTGATGCTGGGGTTCCCCATCCTGGCCATCGTCATCAACATCACGGACAAGTTCGATCAGTACCTCTCCCGGGGACTCACCAAGGGCCAGATCGGGCTGGCCTACATCTTCTATATGCCGGAGATGATGTTTCTGGTGCTCCCGGCCGCGGTGCTCTTCGCGACCGTCTTCACCATCGGCAACCTGGGCCGGCATTCCGAGCTCACGGCGGCGAAGGCGTCAGGCGTGTCGTTCTATCGGATCATCGCCCCCATCCTGATCATCTCCGTCGTCGCGTTCGTCGCGGGCGTGGGCATCGGCGAGCTGGCGCCGGTGACCTCGGTGCGGAAGGCCGAGATCCTCAAGGAGCGGGCGGTGAACTCGACGACGTCGCGCTTCAACTTCGTGTACCGCGCCGACTCGGGGTGGGTGTACGCGGCGCAGAGCCTGGACGTCGGGAGCCGCACCATGACCGAGCCCCTCTTCCAGCGTGAAGGGACGGGCGGCGCGAACCCGAC
>DASUBP010000298.1:0-3521 GCA_035763205.1 Gemmatimonadales bacterium | reverse complement strand
AGGAACGAGTCGAGCGCCCTGGCCCGCGAGACATGCCGGAGCCTCGCCAGCGCCTTCTCCTTGATCTGCCTCACCCGCTCCCGCGTAATGCCCAGTCGCGCGCCGATCTCTTCGAGCGTGAGGGGTTCAGGGGTTTCGAGGCCGAAATAGAGGCGGAGAATCAGCGCTTCGCGGTCCTTCAGCGTGCCGAGCACCTTCTCCACGGACTCGGTGAGGGCGTGCTCGAAGATCTCGTCGTCGGGACCGGGGTTCTGCGTGTCAGGCAGGTAGTCCAGCAGCTTGTTGTCTTCGCCGGGCGTGAGGGGCGCGTCCAGGGAGAGATGCGCCTGCGAGATCGACATCGTCTTCGCGACTTCCTCTTCCGAAATGTCCATCCCCTCGGCGATTTCCTCGACCGTCGGCTCGCGCCCCAGCTCCTGGAGCAGCGCCGACGAGCGCTTGCCGATCCGGTGCAGTGTGCCGGCCCGGTTGAGCGGCACCCGAACGATGCGTGACTGCTCGGCCAGCGCCTGGAGAATGGCCTGGCGGATCCACCAGACCGCGTACGAGATGAACTTGATGCCCTTGGTCTCGTCGAACTTGTGCGCCGCGCGGATCAGGCCGAGGTTGCCCTCGTTGATCAGGTCGGCGAGCGAGACACCCTGGTTCTGGTACTTCTTCGCGACCGAGACCACGAACCGGAGATTCGATCGGACCAGCTTGTCGAGGGCTTCCTCGTCGGCCTGTTTGATCTTCTGCGCGAGGAGTACCTCCTCTTCCCGGGTGATCAGCGGATACTGACTGATCTCACGGAGATACTGGTCCAGTGAGCCTTCGTCGAACGAAGCGCGCCTCGCCGTGTTCAGTTGCATGGGGTCCCTCTTCCTCCGTGCATGAACGAAGACTTCAGTGAATCAGCGAACCCAATCGCGACCATCTGATGTCGTTAAGCCACGGAAAATGATCGTGCGCGTCCCGGTCGACGCTCCAGTACACGATGAGGGGCCGGCCGCGGATCGTGCTCTCGTCCACGAATCCCCAGTAGCGGGAATCGAGCGAGATGTCGCGGTTGTCCCCCATCACGAAAAACTTGTGCGGCGGCACGACCAGCGGGCCCCAATCGTCGCGGCACGCACGATAGCTGGCGCGCGCCGCGGCCGAGGTGTCCGCCAGGTACGCCACCTGCCATTCGAAGGACTCGTCGCAATCGTTCCGCAGCGAGTCCGTGCGCTCGACGTACGGCTCGGCGCTCCGAACCCCGTTCACGATCATGTGCCCTTCGACCATCTGGAGCGTGTCCCCGCCGACGCCGACGATGCGTTTCACGAACGTCGTGTCCGGATGCCGGGGGTACGGAAAGACCACCACATCACCGCGATGCGGACTCGCAAAACCGGGAAGACGCGCGTGCGTGCCGGGAATGACGGCACCGTACACGGCTTTGTTCACGAAGAGGAAGTCCCCGATGAGCAGCGTGTGCTCCATGCTGCCGCTCGGAATCTGAAACGCTTCAAGTACGAAGGTGTGCAGGAGGATGAACAACACGAACGCCATGCCCAACGTGCGCATCCAGGCGTCGAACCATCGGGCGAAGAACGAACGGCGCTTTTTTGGGGGATGCGAGGACTCACGCGGGAGTGGCGCGCTGGGCGAACTCTGGGGAGCCCCCAAGTCGTGCATGTATCGTACGTTAGCGGGGGGGCCCGCAGGGCGCAACAGTCACTGTCCACCCCCGGGCACCCCCCCACCCCCGGATCCGGACCCCGAGGTCGTCGAACGACTCGACGTGACGGATGCGCGCGGCGAGGCACGCGACCGATCCCTCGCGCTCGACTCTGACCCACACCGGTGACACACCGTCGAGCGCGCCAAGCGCGTCATCCTCGAGCGGTGAGCCGCCGGCATTCAAAATGATGACGAGGGACTCGAAAGGAGTGTGCGCCACGACACACATTGCGGCGCGTGCGGAGCGTCACCTGCACCCGAATCGTGCGGGATGGTACTGGAAAACGCTTCCCACGCTCGAAGCGTGGGCCCGGAAAAGCAGCACGCTGAAGCGTCGAGCAGTGCCGGGCCCAGGCTTTAGCCTGGGAGGTGTGAGAGGAACTCCCTCATTTCCCGCACCACGTCGTTGCGGTTGGAATAGAAGACGTAGTGGTTGGCACCATGCAGCTCGACCACCGACGCCCGCGGCATCGCCTTTCTGAACATCGCCCGTTGGTCGGAGCCCCACGCCGTGATCTTGGCCGTAAAGCGCCTCCCCTGAGCCCTGGTCGAATCGTCGAACTTGCTCCAGCGGGGGAAGAGCTGCGGAGCGGAGTCCACCACCGCGTCGATGGCCAGCGCCGGCGCGTGCACCTTCGAGTAGTCCGGGTGCCCCGCCCCCGCGAGCATCTGCGAATCGACGGTCCCGGGTGTGACGTCGGAGCTGAGGCGGCCGTTCCCGTCGAACACTTCGGTCGCCCGGATCTGGGACTCCGGGATCAGCATCCCGAACGTGGTCAGCAGGTAGTGCTGGAACGCCTTCGGCGAAGCGGAGTCCGCCCGGGAAGGAGGCTGCTGAGGGTAGGAGCCGATCAGGTCCCCCAGCACGGAGTGGTCGTAGGCGGCGTCGAAATACACGAGTGCCGCCACCCGGTCCGGATGGGCGCCGGCGAATCCGGTCAGTTCGTCACCCGCCATCGAATGCCCCACCAGGATCGCCTTCCCGATGTTCAGGGAGTCGAGAGCCGCGGTCAGGTCCTGAATCCGGGTAGCCAGATCGTAGCCGGTGGGCGTACGCGTCGAGGCGCCATAGCCGCGCCGGGTGATGGCGACGACGTGGAAGTGATCCCGGAACTGTGGCGCGAAATCGTCGAAGCCGTGGGCGACGTCATCGAGCCCGGAGAGGAACACCAGATTCGGCCCAGCCCCGCCCCAATCGAGTACTTCCAGCCGGACCTCGGGTGCCACGGAGACGAACGTGACGGTATGCGGGGACGTATCCGTCCAGGCGACGGGTGCCCGATGCCGCCCGCACGCCGCGGTGATCAGCATCAGCAAGACCCCGGCGGCGCGCCTCACGCTTCGGTGTCGATCTGCGCGCGCTGGAGTTTGCCGGAGTAATCCACGTAGCCGACTTTGATCTCCGAGTAGAAATCGTAGACCGCCCACCCGCCTTCGCGATGCCCATTCCCCGTCTGCTTCACTCCACCAAACGGCAGGTGCGCCTCGGCGCCGATGGTGGGGGCATTCACGTAGGTGATGCCGTTGTCGAGCTCGTTGAGTGCCCGGAAGGCGGCGTTGACGTCACGGGAATAGAGGGCGCTGGAGAGCCCGTACGCGACGTCGTTGTTGACCCGAATCGCCTCATCCAGATCCTTGACCTTGATCACCGAAAGGGCGGGCCCGAAGATCTCTTCCTGCTCCACCCGCATGCCGGGTTTCACCCCTACGAACAGCGTGGGCTGATAGAACCACCCGCGTTCGAGCCCCTTCCCCGTCGCCTTGGCACCGCCGATCAGGACCGCCGCGCCCTGCTCCTTCGCGATGCCGACGTACTC
>DASUBP010000297.1:0-3021 GCA_035763205.1 Gemmatimonadales bacterium | reverse complement strand
ACCAGGAGTTCAACAAGGCGGTCGTCCTCGAGAATCGCCACGCGGGTTTCCCGCTGGCTTCCTGAGATGAGAATTTCTCGCTTCAAAGCACGAATCCTTTGCGCCCCCGTTGGGCCAAGAGCCCGAGGGGGTCCCAAGGTGGTTCCAGCAATTGCTCGATGAGGCAGAGCCTGAGAGATCGGAGTTCGACGAAGGCAGATGAACCCGGACGCGCGCGGCGGAAGGCAGATTGCGCGTCAACGACGCGAGCGGAGCCAAGGTTCGAAGCATGATGTAAATCTAAGCCGCCTTGTAAGTTACGTCAATCATGATAGACTTCGGCGCGATGAGCCGCGCCCCTGCTCCCCCTACGAGTCCCACCGCTCCGCCGTTCCAGTATCCCCCCACCCGGAAGTCCAGCCAGGTGGACGATTATCACGGGACTCGAGTTCCGGACCCCTACCGCTGGCTGGAAGAGGTCGACTCGCCCGAGACCAGGGCGTGGGTCGAAGCCCAGAACGCGATCACCTTCGCCTTTCTGGAGGGCATTCCTCAGCGACAGGCCATTCACCGGCGCCTGACCGAGCTATGGAGCTACGAGCGTTTCGGCGTGCCCGCCCACAAGGCCGGGCGCTGGTTCTACTTCCGCAACGACGGGCTCCAGAATCAGGCGATCCTGTACCGCGCCGATGCCCTGGATGGCCCCCCGACGGTCCTCCTCGACCCCAATCTCCTTGCCGCGGATGGCACCACGGCCCTGGGAGTCACGGCCCTCAGTGAGGACGGACGCCTCCTCGCCTATTCGGTCGCCGAGAGCGGGTCGGACTGGAACGTGATCCGGGTTCGGAGGGTGGACACGGGGGTCGATCTCTCCGACGAGCTCCGTTGGGTCAAGTTCTCGTCGATTGCCTGGACGCACGACGGCCTCGGGTTCTACTACAGCCGGTATCCCGTGCCCGCCACGGACGGAGACCCGCTCCTCGAGGTGAACAAGAATCACAAGCTCTACTATCACCGCATCGGCACGACGCAGGACGCGGACCGTCTGATCTGGGATCGCCCCGACGAACCCGATTGGGGTGTGAGCGCGGAGGTGACGGAGGACGGGCGCTATCTCGTCATGTCCATCTGGCTGGGGACCGACCGGCGCAATCGACTCTACTACCTCGATTTGGAAGATCCGGGAAAGGTCGTCCACCTGCTCGATGCCTTCGACGCGGCGTGGGGCTTTGTCGGCAACGACGGGCCGGTGTTCTATCTGGTCACGGACAAGGATGCGCCCCGTCGCCGGGTGGTGCGCATCGATACGAGCTCCCGGGACCTGACACCGAGCGTCATCGTGCCGGAGCAGGAAGAAGCGCTCGAGTCGGCGCACCTTTCCCGGGACGTGCTCGTGGTCAGCTATCTCCACCACGCCCACGCGCGCATGCGCCGCTTCCGCCTGACCGGCGAAGAGCTCGCCGCCGTCGCACTGCCCGCTCTTGGATCGGTAGCCGAGCTGTCGGGCGAACGGCGTTCCCCCACGCTCTTCTTCGCCTTCACGTCATTCCTCACCCCCACGGCGATTCTGTCGCACGACGTGGAGACCGGGGAGACGCGCGTTTGGCGCACGCCAGCCGTGAAGTTCGATGCGAGCCGATACGAGACCACCCAGGTATTCGTGACTTCGAAGGACGGAACTGAGCTGCCGATGTTCATGACGGGACGCCGGGACCGTCCGGTGGATGGGAACGCGCCGGTCTACCTCTATGGGTACGGCGGGTTCGGCGTGAATCTCACTCCCGCGTTCTCCGCCGGGATCATCGGCTGGCTGGAGCTCGGTGGGGTCTTCGCCATGCCGGTGCTCCGCGGGGGCAGTGAATACGGTGAGGCCTGGCATGAAGCCGGAATGTTCGAGCGGAAACAGAACGTTTTCGACGACTTCTTCGCGGCGGCCGAGTGGTTGATCGCCCATAGGGTCACTCGCCCGGGCCGGCTGGCGATCGGGGGAGGGTCGAATGGCGGGCTGTTGGTGGGCGCCGCGATGACTCAGCGGCCCGAGCTGTTCGGGGCCGCCCTGCCGGCCGTGGGGGTGATGGACATGCTGCGCTTCCACCGGTTTACCATCGGGTGGGCCTGGGTGTCCGAATACGGCTCGGCGGACGAGGCCGGCCAATTCCCCGCGCTTCTCGCGTACTCGCCCCTGCACAACCTGCGCCCCGGGACCAGCTATCCCGCCACCTTGGTGACCACGGCCGACCATGACGACCGCGTGGTCCCTGGGCACTCGTTCAAGTTCGCCGCCGCCCTCCAGGCCGCCCAGGCGGGACCGGCGCCGGTGATGATCCGCATCGAAACCAAGGCCGGGCATGGTGCCGGCAAGCCGGTGGCCAAGATGATCGACGAACAGGCCGATCGTTGGGCCTTTCTAGTGAAGGTGCTGGGGCTGGCGTAGCTTCCTGCACCATGGCCAAAGTCACCTGCTCCCTCTGCGGCACCTCGGTGGACTCCCGCACGATGGTCGGTTCTCAGAAGCTCGAGCCCGCCATCGTGAACCTCATCAAGCGCGACCGGCCGGAGTGGCCCGGCACCCGCGGCATCTGCCAGAATTGCCGCGAGCAGTACCGCGCCAAGAAATTCCTCGGCTACCTCGAAGACGAGTTCGACAAGATCTCGGAAATGGAGAAGTCGCTGGTCACGCGGCTGGCGCACCGGGGACGGGTGAGCCGTCTGGTCAACCAGGAATTCGAAGCCCAGATGACCTTCGGGGAACACGTCGCGGACAAGGTGGCGCAGTTCGGGGGGAGTTGGACCTTCATCGGCATCTTCGGCGGGATCCTGGTCGTGTGGATGGTGATCAATTCGATCTTCCTGCTGAAGAAACCCTTCGATCCCTACCCCTACATCCTGCTCAACCTGGTGCTGTCGACGCTTGCCGCCCTGCAGGCTCCCGTGATCATGATGAGCCAGAACCGGCAGGCGGAGAAGGACCGGCTGCAGGCCAAGCAGGACTACGAGATCAACTTGATGGCGGAGATTGAAATCCGGGACCTGCACGACAAG
>DASUBP010000296.1:0-4656 GCA_035763205.1 Gemmatimonadales bacterium | reverse complement strand
GCCTGCCGCAGCTCGTCGTTCGTATTCATCACGATCGGACCGTACCACGCCACCGGCTCCTCCAGTGGCCGGCCCGAGACCAGGAGAAAGCGAATGCCTTCGTCGCCCGCCTGGACCGTGACTTCATCCCCACCGCCGAACAGCACGAGTGACCGGTTGCCGGCCTTGTCGTACTTGGCAATCGCTTCCGGCCCGGCACCCTCGGTGAGGACGGCGCGAGGCTGCGAGGCGTCGCGGAAGCTGCCGGAGCCGTCGAAGACGTAGGCAAATGCATGACGCCCATTTTCGACGGGCAGGGTTTTCTTCTTCCCGGGTGGGACGAATACGTCGAGGTACCGCGGATCGGCGGCGACCCCTTCGATCGGCCCCTTCTTGCCCCAGAAATCGCCGCAGACCACCCGCACCAGCGTGCCGTCGTCGTCGGTGACCTCGGGGATGTCCTTCGCCTGCACGTCTTGATAACGCGGGTCGGTCATCTTGAGGCGCTTCGGCAGATTGGCCCAGAGCTGGAATCCGTGCATCAAGCCCTTGGGGTCTCCCTTGGGCATCTCCTGATGCAGAATCCCGCTGCCAGCGGTCATCCACTGCACGTCCCCGGCGCCGAGCGAGCCGCGATTGCCGAGGGAGTCGCCGTGGTCGACGGTCCCCTTGAGCACGTACGTGATGGTTTCGATGCCGCGGTGGGGGTGCCACGGAAAGCCCGCCAGGTAGTCGGCGGGACGGTCATTGCGGAAATCGTCGAACAGCAGAAACGGATCGTATTCCTTGGTATCGCCGAAACCGAAGGCACGGCGCAACCTCACGCCGGCGCCCTCCATGGTGGGCTGGGATTCGACGATGCGTTCAACCGGACGAAGAGACACCTGAACCTCCGAATGGTAAGTCGACTGCAGCTCCACATGAACACGCAAGTCAGTCCGCAAGTTCCCGACTAGATTCTCGCGATGCCGCGCATCGCCCTCGCGACCTACGCCGCTTTCCCGGATCTGCCGCCAGATGACCAGATCTTCCAACGTGCCCTCGATCGGCGCGGGGCGCAGACCGTCCCGCTCCTCTGGGACGCACAGGTGGACTGGTCGAGCTTCGACGTCGTGGTGGTCCGGTCCTGTTGGGACTACCACCTGCGACACAATGAGTTCCTCGCGTGGATCGACCGCGTGGAGCGTGGCGGAGCGATCCTCCACAATGCCCCCTCCATCCTGCGGTGGAATTCCGACAAGCGCTACCTGCGCGACCTCGAGCAGGCGGGCATCGACGTCGTCCACACGCGCTGGACCGACGCCGCCCGGGAGCCGCCGTCACTCGCTTCGGTGCTTGCCGAGGAAGGCTGGCACGACGTCGTCATCAAGCCCGCGATCTCAGCCTCGGCCACCGATACCTGGCACGTGCCGGCCGGGAAGAGCGCCGAGTGGGAGGACCGGTTCCGCGCGATGGTGCGCCGCGGTGCGGTCATGATTCAGCCATTCGTATCCGAGGTTGCGCGCGACGGGGAGTGGTCCCTCGTGTTCATCGGAGGCGAGTTCTCACACGCCATGCTGAAGCATCCGGCGCCAGGCGACTTTCGGGTGCAGACCGAGCATGGCGGGAGCCAACGCCGCGCCGGCCCGGATCCCGGGCTGGTTCGCGCCGCGCAGAGCGTACTGTCGTGCGCCCCGGAGGCCACCTCGTATGCGCGGGTCGATGGTTGTGTGGTAGACGGGCATTTCCGGGTCATGGAGCTGGAGCTCCTGGAGCCGACCCTCTACTTCACGGAAGGGCCGGCTGCCGCTGACCGCCTGGCGGACCTGGTGCTCGCGAGGCGTCCATGAAGAAGCTTCTGAAGTGGCTCGCCTGGCCCTTCGTCGTGCTGATGGCCCTGGCAAGGTGGGCTGGCGGGACGTTTCTGATCTCGGCCCTCGCACTCTTCCCGGTGGCACTCGTGGCCGAGTTGATGTTCCGAAAGCACCATCCCTGGAAGGTCCACCTGCTCACGGCCGCCGGCGCCTCGCTCGTGATCGGCGCCTTTGTAGGGGCGGCTGCCTGGCTGGGCCTCAAGTTCCCTGATCTCTCCATCCCCGGGCTTGCCCTAAAGGACGATGCGCCCGGGGTTAGGAAAGGCGCGACGCGAGGGGAATCACTCACGGCCCAGGGCGTGGCCGCACTGCGAGCCGCACATCAACTGGTCGACGATCTCCCTCGGATCCTCGACGATCCCATCTCGGTCCGGCTCGTTGGCCGCGAGTTCGGCGAGCGCCTCGCCGCCCACCCGGAGCGGATCCGCGAGCCCCGGGTCACAGCCCTGCGGAGCCACGTGCTGCTCCGGTCACGCTATGCCGAGGACCGGCTCGCCTTGGCAGTCCAGTCGGGGGTCCGGCAGTGCGTGATCATCGGTGCGGGACTCGATACGTTCGCCTACCGCCAGCCTCCTGCGCCCGAGGGTTTTCGAGTCTTCGAGGTGGATCATCGAGCCAGCCAGGAGACCAAGCGCGACCTCCTCGCGAAGGCCGAGATCGCGATCCCCGAGAATCTCACGTACGTGGAGCTCGACATCGAGAAGTTGCCACTCAAGGACACTCTGGTCGCCGCCGGGGTTGACCCGGCCCAACCGGCCTTCTTCTCGTGCCTGGGGGTCCTGGTTTACCTGACCAAGGACGCCGTGCGGGACTTGTTTCGCATGGTGACCGGATTCCCCGCGGGATCAGAGCTGGTCTTCACCTATTCGGGCAATGAGAGCGCCGATGAAGATCCCGCGTCGATCGCCGCGCGCGCCAAGTTGTTGGGCGAGCCTTGGCTGACCCGCTTTTCGCCTGAGGAGCTGGTGGGAGAACTACGGCAAGCGGGATTTCACGCCATCGAGTTCCTGACCCGCGAGGCGGCCGCCCGGTATATGGGCAACCGGAACGACGGGCTCGAACCACCCCGTCGGGCGAGGATCGTCAGCGCGAAGGTGTAGGCGTGCTTGCGTCCGGGGTCATCGACTACCATGGCCACCCCGGTCTTTACATAACCCCGGGCGCGAGCCCGGGGTTAACGAAGGAGGGGCTCATCGCCCCATCTCCCACCGCTCCCGCAGCTTCCGGACGCTCGCGGGAGCTCCCGCATCAGCAACGATCCTCACGACCGGGTGTTGGAAACTCGTCACTGGCACGCGGGCCGTGAATCCCCCGCCCGCCCGGCGCACGGTCACCTGTACCGTGTCCCCCACCCGGAAGCGCCGAATGGTCCGGCGGAACGTGGCGATATCGGTCATCGCCGAATCGCCGATGGTCACCAGGGTGTCCCCGGAATGGAATCCCGCCCGTCCCCACTGACTCAGCGGTGTGTTCAGGAGCAGGAGCGGGCGCTGAGCGCCCACGGGCTGATAAGACCAGATCCGCACGTCGGGAACGGCACGCCCGCTGTCATCCACGGCAGTGACGGTGTCGACCTCTGCTCGAAGCCCGATCAGATGGAGATACTCGTTGACATCGATGACGCCGGCGCCGCGAACGTAGCGATCGAAAAATGGCTCGACGTCGCAACCGCAGACCGCTCCGACGAGGCGCTGCACGCTGGTCGTGGTGAATCCCGCGGAATCGCTGGCCAGGCCCCGCATCACGTCGTCCAGCGAACGGCGGCCACCGGTGCGCGAACGGATGAGCATGTCCAGCATCGCGCCGATGATCTCGCCGTTCAGATGGGTGCTTCCCTGATAGTCCCCGAGGAAGGTCGGGTCCGGGGCGTACGACGACTCGCTGATCCGCTCCGCCGAGTAGCGCGCGAAGACCGGGTTCTCGAGATAGCGGGCGAGCAGGCGTTCGAGGTGGCGGGCGCGAGTGGAATCGCGAAGTGGAAGGCCGGCGCGCCGCGGGAGCAGGTCCGCGTAGAACATGGTGAAGCCTTCACTCACCCAGAGACCGGTCGAGAGCGGTCGCGGCCGATACGTCACTCCACCGTAGCCGGCCGGCCTGATGCGCATCAGGTTCCAGAGATGGAAGTACTCGTGCGCCGTTTCCTCGAGGAGCGCGTCGGGGTCGCTCGCCAGATCGGCACTGGGCGCGCCGAGGGTGACCGCGTCAGGGTGTTCGAGGGCGCCGTAGGACTTGTCCTGAAAGAGAAAAGAGTACCGCGCGTACGGGAGACCGCCGAACAACGCGCCCGCCTGGCGCACGATGGCCTGGATGTGACTGACGAACGTCGTCGTATCGAACGGTTTCCCGTCCGGCCCATCCCAGTAGAAGACGCGATGTGGTGTGTTCGCGACCTGAAAGCCCCACTCCCGTAAGTGCCCCAGGAGGAACGGACCCTCCATCAACTCCGCGACGTTTCGTGCCCGGTAATGGCCCGCGTCGCCCGCCAGGGGGGTCGCGACATGCCAGCCCTTGGGCAACTCGAGGCGTACCTCGGACGGCCCTCGCTCCGACCCCACCACATAGAGCAACGCGTGCGGAGCGTCGACCAAGCCACCGGTGGACGTGAGAAAGGGCTTCCAGGCTGCGCGCTGCGCACCGCTCTGGGGGGGTAGGACCAGGCGGTAGTGGATCGTGACGTCCGCCGTCGCGTGGCTCACACTCCACGTCGCGTCACCGTCGCGGCGAATCGTCGCGCCATCCGCCCGGACCGTGTCGAGATAACGCCAATATCGGTCGTCGTACTCGGGGTGACTGAACATCGCGAGCGTGAACGAGGCCGGCGCAT
>DASUBP010000295.1:0-15113 GCA_035763205.1 Gemmatimonadales bacterium | reverse complement strand
GCCTAGGCAAGCTTCCGCAGAATCTTCCCCGCGTAGCGGCTCGAGATGAGCTGCGTGCCATCCTTGAGAAACACGACGTAACTCCCCTTCCCGTGCGGCTCCAGGGCGCGGATCGCCGCGACGTTCACCAGCGCCGAGCGTCGGATCCTGACGAAACGCTCGCCCAGCCGGGCGGCGAGACGCTCCATCGTCTGCCGCATCACGTGCACGGCGGGCCCGGCGTGCAGCTTGACGTAATTCCCCGCCGCCTCCACCCACTCGATCCCGGCCACCGGGACGAATAGCAGGCGGCCCTCGTGCCGCACCACCAGCCGCTCCACCGGCGCGCTGGGTTCCCGCGGCCGCTCCGCCAAACGCTCGAGCAGCGCCTCGAGCCTTCCCGCCATCCGCTCCCGCCCTTCCCGGTCCGCCGCCGTCGCCGCCCGAGCATATGCCTCCCGGAACCGGTCCGGATCGATGGGCTTGAGGAGGTAGTCCACGGCGTGCGCTTCGAAGGCGCGGACGGCATAGCGGTCGAAGGCGGTCACGAATACCACCGCCGGAACGGCCTCGGCACCGATACCCTCGAGGACGTCGAATCCCGAGAGGCCCGGCATCTGGACATCGAGAAAGACGACATCCGGGCTCTCCCGGACGATCGCCTCGATCGCGCTCTTTCCCTCCGGGCACTCGGCGACGATCTCTGCGCCAGGAATGCCCTCCAGATGCTGGCGCACGGCAAGCCGTCCCAGGGGCTCGTCATCGACGATCACGACGCGCATCAGTGGTCTGTCCGGTAAGGGATTTTGACCGTCAGACGGGCGCCGCCTTCGGGCCCCGCCGCGAGATCCACCTCGTTCGCCCCGGGATAGAGCTGCGCCAGGCGCGCCCGAGTGTTTGCCAGACCGATCCCGTTGCCGTCCTTCCCTCCGTTGCCCGGCCGCGGCCCGGGCCCGTCGTCGATCACCTCGAGCACGAGCTGCTCCCCCATTCGCTGGATCGCCAGCGACACCGCCGCGCCCTCGGGCCTCTTGCTGACGCCATGCTGCACGGCGTTTTCGACCAGGGGCTGAAGGAAAAGCGCCGGGACCAGCGCCGGCAGCGTCTCCGGAGCCACCCGTTCCGAGTACCGAAAGCGCTCCTCGAACCGCAGACGCTGAATCTCTACATAGGGAGCGAGGAGTTTCAGCTCCTGTTCCACCGGAATCTCCGCGGCCTCCGTGTCGAGTGTGTGACGGAGCAGGTCGCCAAGGCGGGCGAGCATGCGCTGCGCACGCCCGGGGTCCCCGGGAGCAAGCGCGGCGATGGCGTTCAGCGTGTTGAACAGAAAGTGGGGATGCAGCTGCAAGCGTAACGCATCGAGCTGAGCCCGGGACAGCTGAGACTGCAGCTCGGCGGCGGCAGCGCGCTGGGCCTGATACAGCCGCGGATAGAGGAACGCCATGTACACGCCGATGATGACCCAGTAGTAGAGCGACCCCGTAAACACTCCCCAGATCAGCCCGCTCATGATCAGCTTGCCGAGGGGCTGGGCCGGTGGGTAGCCGATGGCGGAGAGCACAAGGAAATGCGTCGTGTACGTGCCGGTGATCTGTACGAGCCCGATCACCGGCATCAGCGCGAGGTGTGGCCACACAAACCCAGCCGGCGCCCCCGGCTCGAGGCGCCAGCGGTCCGCCGCCCAGAGGATGACCGGCGTGCAGGCGGCCCATACCATCGCATAGACGATTTCGTGGAAGACGTCCCACTGCCAGTCGATCGCGACATGACGGGCCAACTTCATGAAGACGTTCTGCGTGATGAAGAACGCGGCGACACCAAGCCAGATGAGGACGATGCGCACGCCGCGCCGCGAGAGGAATGACATGGGCGGCAATCTGGTGACCAGCCGGCCCCCCGTGCAACCATGAATTCGTCAGGGCCCGTCCGTCACGACTCCGGCCCCGTTCGTCACGAATCGGGCCCCTGCGGCGACGGGAATCTTGGCGCGACACGTCCGGCGCCCGACCTTGTGTCATCACTTCTCCCAGGACGGCTCTCCGTGAAGGCCTTTGTCCCCCTCGCATTGGCGCTCTGGTTTGGCCCGCAACTGACGGCCCAGACCGCCGCCGACACCGCCGGCATCGTCGCCACGGCACACAACTACATCGATGGCTGGTACACCAACGACGGTCCCCGCATGGAGAGCGCCCTGCACTCGCACCTCGCCAAGCGCCTCGTGTGGGACGACTCGACGAAGCACAGCCACCTCGTCGACATGACCGCCCTGGAGCTGGTGCAAGGCACGGTTCGTCACCCCAAAGGGGACGGCCAGCACCGCAATGAAGTGAAGATCCTGGACATCTTCGGCAACGTCGCGATGGTGCGCATCGACGCCGACACCTGGGTGGACTTCTTGCAGGAAACAAGATGGAACGGGAAATGGGTCATCATGAACGTGATGTGGGAGAACCGTCCGGGCATGTAGCCTCCGGCGCGGGCGGGTTGTGCCCCGCCCGCGCCGCCGCTACGTTCCGGCCAGAACGATGAACACCACCATGATGATGTGCGGCTGTTGTCACCTCTCCGGCATGATGTGTTGTGCCGAGGAGCGGGCGATCACGCCGTAACGTCAGCTGGTGACGGTTACAACGGCAATCGGCCGCGATCCTCTCGGGTTCGCGGCCTTTTTCTTTTCTCGGAAGACCCATAGAGGAGGCCTCACTCGTGTCCGCGTCAACTGACCGCCCCATCGCCATCTATTACGAGCACCCGGACTGGTTCCGGCCCCTCTTTCAGGAGCTGGACCGCCGATCCGTGCCCTATGAAAAGATCGATGCGGCCAACCACCGGTTCGCTCCCGGCAATGGCCGCCCTCGCTACTCGCTGGTCTTCAACCGCATGAGTCCCTCAGCGTATCTGCGGGGCAGCAGCAACGCCATCTTCTATACGCTGCACTACCTCGCCTTTCTGAAGCGCGCGGGCATTCCCGTCGTGAACGGCTACGACGCTTACGTGACCGAGACATCCAAGGCGCTGCAGCTCGATCTCCTCCGCCGCCTGGGCCTCCCCTTCCCCAAAGCCGAGGTCATCAATCACCCCTCGCAGGCGACCGCGGCCGCGAAGAATCTGCAGTTCCCCGTCGTGGTGAAGCCCAACATCGGCGGATCGGGCGCCGGCGTCACCCGCTTCGACACTCCCGCCGACCTCGCCACGGCCATCAGTGCCGGTACCGTCGATCTGGGCATCGATCAGACCGCGCTCGTGCAGGAGTACATCCCGGTCGAAGACCAGGGGATCGTTCGCGTCGAAGTCCTGGGCGGGAAGTTCCTCTATGCCATCCGCGTCTTCGCCGACGCTGACTCCTTCAACCTCTGTCCCGCCGACGTCTGCCAGACCGTGGGTGGCGTCGAGCTGACGCGAGCCGCCTGCCCCGTGGATGCACCGAAGAACGGCATGCGCGTTGAGGGCTACACGCCTCCCGCCGAGGTCATCGCGCAGGTCGAGCGGATCATGAAGGAGGCGAGCATCGACGTGGGCGGCGTGGAGTACCTGCACGACGCTCGCGACGGCCACCGCTACTTCTACGACATCAACGCCCTGTCGAATTTCGTGGCCGACGCACCACGGGTCGTGGGATTCGACCCCTTCGCGCGTCTGGTCGACTACCTCGAACGAAAGGCGGTCTGACCATGCGATTCGGATACTGGCTTCCGGTGTTCGGCGGCTGGCTCCGTAACGTGCCCGACGAGGGCATGGAAGCCACCTGGGAGTACGTCTCCCGCCTTGCCGTCCGCAGCGAAGCGCTCGGCTACGACGCCACCCTCATCGCCGAGCTGAATCTGAACGACATCCGCGGCCCCGAAGCGCCGACCCTGGACGCCTGGAGCACGGTGGCCGCGCTCGCCGCGGTCACCAAGCGCCTCGAGTTGATGACGGCCGTGCGTCCCACGTTCCATCCGCCGGCGCTTTGTGCCAAGCAAGCCGCGACCATCGACCGGATGAGCGGCGGCCGCCTCACGCTCAACGTCGTCTCATCCTGGTGGGCGGAGGAAGCCAGGCAATACGGCGTGGAATTCGATCAGCATGATGCCCGGTATGCCCGGACCGAAGAGTGGCTCGCCGTAGTCAGCGGCATGTGGTCCGAGCCGCGGTTCTCCTACGCCGGCCGGTACTACCGGATCGAGAATGCCATCCTCGAGCCGAAGCCCATCTCGTCACCCCGCCCGGTACTGTACGCCGGCGGTGAATCTGATGCCGCGAAGACGCTGATCGCGCAGGCGTGCGACGCCTACCTCATGCACGGAGACCCCGTAGAGCGCATCGCCGCCAAGGTGACTGACATGCGCGACCGCCGCGAAAAGGCCGGGAAGCCGCCCCTCCGGTTCGGAGTGGCTGGATACGTCGTCTGCCGGGGCACCGACGCGGAGGCCCGTCGGGAAGTGGCCCGAATTACGGACGTTCACAGCAACGCCGCCAGCTACGCCAACTACCAGGACTGGTTGACCAATACCAACCTCGAGCGCCGGGTCAGCCTCGAAGAGTATTCGGTCTCCAATCGGGGCCTGGAAACGGGACTGGTGGGCACCCCCAGCCGGATCGCCGAGCGCCTCTTGGAGCTGGAAAAGGCCGGCGTGGACCTGGTCCTCCTCCAGTTCAGCCCTCAACTCGAAGAAATGGAGCGGTTTGCCGAAGAGGTCATCCCGCTGGTCCGCGCAACCAAAACCCCGGCTGGCGCGTCCTATCATGGATGACCTTCCGGTGGGAAACGCTCGCCCAGGACCTGCGATATGCGGTCCGCGGCCTCCGTAGCAAGCCGGCATTCACGGCGGCGGTCACGCTCACCCTGGCGCTCGGGATCGGGGCGAATACCGCCATGTTCTCCGTGGTGGACCGGCTGCTGTTCCGGCCCCCGGCTCTGCTCCGGGACCCCTCCCGCACGCACCGGATCTACCTCGCGGGGACGTATCGGGGTCACACGGGCTATCAGGGCACCATCCAGTTCGCCCGCTATCTCGACTTCACCCGGCTCACCCACTCCTTCGACCGCCTGGCGGAGGTGGCGGCGCGGCCGCTCGCGATCGGCGTGGGAACGGACGCCAGGGAAATGCAGGTCGCGGCCGTCAGCGCCAGCTTCTTCGGATTTTTCGACGCCCCGCCGGCACTGGGGCGCTACTTCACCAGTGCCGAGGACACGACGCCGCGGGGTGCCCCGGTCGCCGTTCTGGGTTACGGGCTTTGGGAAACGCGATTCGGCGGCCGCAGCGACGTGCTGGGGCAGACCATCCAGATCGGGGCCACGCTGTACACCATCATTGGCGTCGCGCCCCGCGATTTCGTCGGCCTATGGGGAGCCGAGCCTCCTGCCGCCTATGTCCCGGTCACGACGTACGGCGCGGAGGATGGGGCAAATCTCCACTTCAAGGGCGAGGAGTGGTGGACCACCTACCACTGGACCTGGGCCAATCTGATCGCCGAGCGGAAGCCGGGAGTGTCCCTCGACGAAGCTACCGCCGACCTCACCCAAGCCTACCTGAAGAGCCAGGACATTCAATGGGAGCGCGAGCCGGGACCGCACCAGCCACGGACGCTCTCCAAGCCACACGGCGTCCTGGCCTCGATTCTGTCGGAGCGGGGGCCTGACGAATCGGCCGAAGCGAAGGTGGCCACGTGGCTCGGTGGGGTGGCCCTGATCGTCTTGTTGATCGCCTGCGCCAACGTCGCCAATCTCCTCCTCGCGCGGGCCTTGCAACGAAAACGGGAGATCGCGATCCGGTTGGCCCTCGGGGTGAGCCGAACCCGCCTCGCCGGACAGCTCCTGAGTGAGAGCCTGCTGCTCGCGCTGATGGGGGGTCTTGGCGGGTTGCTGATCGCGCAGTTTGGCGGCGCCGTGCTTCGGAGCGCCCTGTTATCCGGGACGGCCGATGCCGCGGTCATCAGCGACCCGCGGACCCTGATGATCGTCGGCGCGGCGACGCTCCTGGCGGGGCTCCTCACCGGGCTGGCCCCGGTGTTCCAGACCCGCCGCGCCGACCTCACGGCAGACCTGAAGGCGGGCGTGCGGGAAGGCGCGATTCACCGGTCCCGAACCCGTGTCGCCCTGCTCGTGCTCCAGGGAGCCCTCTCGGTCGTTCTGCTCGTCGGTGCCGGCCTCTTCGTACGGTCCCTCCGGCAGATCCGCCATCTCCCGCTCGGGTTCGACCCTGACTCCGTGTCCGTGGTCAGCATCGAGTGGCGGGGGCTGAATCCCGACAGCGTGACCAGTGCGGCCGTGCGGCGCCGGTTGTTCGCGGAGGCGAAAACCATTCCCGGCGTCACCCACGTGTCGCGCCAGGTGACCATGCCGTTCTGGGACTCGTGGAACGACGTCATTCACGTCCCGGGCATTGATTCCACGGAACGGCTCGGACAGTTCTTTCTCGACGCGGTCTCGCCCGACTACTTCGCCACCATGGGCACCCGGCTCCTCCGGGGACGCGGCATCGGCGATCAGGACGTCCCGGGCGCTCCTCGCGTGATGGTCGTGAGCCGCGCGATGGCGAACGTCTTGTGGCCGGGGAGGGATCCCCTGGGTCAATGTGTCCGGGTGGGGGATGACACGATGCCCTGCACCTCCGTGGTCGGCGTGGCCCAGAACATCAAATCGCAGGACCTGGATCAGGATCCCGGGTTCTTTTACTACGTGTCCTCCGACCAATTCGCGCCCACCATGGGAGGGCTGTTCGTCCGCACCGCGATGTCGAGCGCGGCGGCGCACGAGGTCATCCGCCGCCGGCTGCAGGCGCTCATGCCCGGCCCTTCGTACGTCACGGTGACGCCCCTTTCGGACATCTTCGGGTCGGAGACGAAGTCGTGGCGGCTCGGCGCCACGATGTTCACGGTATTCGGTCTCCTGGCCCTCACGCTCGCCGCCATCGGGCTCTACTCGGTGATCGCATACAACGTGGCGCAGCGCACCCACGAAATGGGAGTCCGGATGGCCCTCGGCGCCGAGGGGCGTGACGTCGTCCGACTGGTCCTGCGGGAAGGCCTGCTGCTGGCCTCGATCGGGGTGACCTTCGGAGGAATGGCGGCTTTTCTGGCGGCCCCGTCCCTCAACTCACTTCTGTTTCAGGAATCCCCCCGCGACCCCGTTGTCTTGATCGGCGTCGGGGTGACGCTGCTGGCCGTCGCGGCGCTGGCGAGCCTGGTTCCGGCCCGCCGCGCGAGCCGCGTGGACCCCATGCAGGCCCTGCGCTCGGAGTAAGCGAAGATGACACTCCGCTGGGAACCCCTCGTCCAGGACCTGCGGTATGCGGTCCGCGGCCTCCGTAGTAAACCGGCGTTCACCGTCGCGGTGACGCTCACTCTGGCGCTCGGCATCGGGGCCAACACTGCCATGTTCTCCGTGGTGGACCGGCTGCTGTTCCGGCCGCCCGCTCTGCTGCGGGACGCCGCCCGCACCCACCGCGTCTACCTCGCGGAGACCTACCGGGGAAAGGAATACAATTCCGGCAGTACCCAGTACGCCCGTTACCTCGACCTCACCAGCTTCACCCATTCATTCGAACGCACCGCCGAAGTCACGGCGCGTCACATGGCGATCGGCATCGGCACGGAAGCACGGGAGATGCAGGTCGGGGCGGTGAGCGCCAGCTTCTTCGGATTTTTCGACGCCCCCCCCGCCGTAGGACGCTACTTCACCACCGCCGAAGACACCTTCCCGCAGGGCGCTGCGGTGGCGGTGCTGGCATACGGATACTGGCAGACGCGGTTCGGCGGCCGCTCGGACGTATTGGGACAAACCATTCAAATCGGGGCGACGCCCTACACGATCATCGGGGTCGCGCCCCGCGGGTTCGTCGGGTTGTGGGCGGACGAACCACCCGCGGCATTCGTTCCGATCGCCACGTACGGGGCCGAGATCGGCGCCAATCTGCGCCTGCGCGGCGAGAACTGGTGGTCCACCTACCACTGGCGCTGGGCGTGGATGATCGCGCAGCGCAAGCCGGGCGTGACCATCGCGGCCGCCGACGCGGACCTCACCGCCGCCGATCTGAAGAGCCTTGGCGTCGAGTACGCGCAATCCCCCTCCCCTGACCGCACTCCGCTCTCTCTTTCCAAGCCTCACGGCTTGGTCGCATCGATCCTCTCGGAACGCGGGCCAAATGAATCCGGCGAAGCGAAGGTCGCCACCTGGCTCGGCGGTGTAGCCCTGATCGTGCTGCTGATCGCCTGCGCGAACGTCGCGAACCTGCTCCTGGCCCGCGCGCTGCAGCGGAAGCGTGAGATCGCCATCCGCCTGGCCCTCGGCGTCAGCCGTCTCCGGCTGGCCTCCCAGCTCCTGAGCGAAAGCCTGCTGCTGGCCCTCCTGGGCGGGGTGGCGGGACTCTTGGTGGCGCAGTTCGGCGGCGCGATTCTCCGCGCGTATCTGTTGCCGAAAACGGCCCAGGCCACCGTCATCACGGACCCCCGTACGCTGATCATGGTGGGAGCCGCGACCCTGGTCGCGGGGCTCCTCACCGGCCTCGCGCCCGTCTTTCAGACGCGCCGCGCCGACCTCACCGGCGACCTCAAGGCGGGGGCACGAGAAGGCGCGATCCACCGGTCCCGCACCCGGGTGGCCTTGCTGGTGCTGCAGGGAGCGCTGTCCGTCGTACTCCTCGTCGGCGCCGGCCTTTTCGTCCGCTCCCTCAGCCATATCCGGCACCTGCCCCTCGGCTTTGACCCGGATTCGGTCTCGGTCGTCGATCTGCAGATGCGTGGCGTCAAACTCGACAGCGCGGCAAGCGTCGCCCTGCGGCGCCGGCTGCTCGCTGAGGCGAGGACCATACCGGGAGTGACGCACGTGTCCCGGCAGATCACGATGCCGTTCTGGAGCTCCTGGAACCAGGACATCCACGTCGCCGGGATCGACTCCACGGACCGGCTGGGGTCGTTCTATCTGAACGCGGTGACGCCGGACTACTTCGCGACTATGGGCACCCGGCTGCTGCGAGGTCGGGGCGTCACCGAGTCGGACGTCGCCGGGTCGCCGCGTGCCATGGTGGTGAGTCAGGCCATGGCGAACGTGCTCTGGCCCGGCAAGGAAGCCCTGGGTGAGTGCGTCCGGGTGGGCGACGACACCGTGCCGTGCACGACCGTGGTCGGCGTCGCGGAGAACGTCAAATCGCAGGACCTGGACCAGGATCCCGGTTATTTCTACTACGTCTCCGCGGACCAGTTCGCCCCCGATCAGGGTGGCCTGTTTGTCCGTACCGCGATGCCGGGCGTCGCCGCGCGGGACATCCTGCGGAAGCGCCTTCAGGCGGTGATGCCTGGACCCTCGTACGTGAATGTCACCCCCTTGTCCGACGTCTTCGGGAACGAAACGCGCGCCTGGAACCTCGGCGCCACCATGTTCACGGTGTTCGGGCTCCTCGCGCTCGCCCTCGCGGCCATCGGGCTCTACTCCGTAGTGGCCTACAACGTCGCTCAGCGCACCCACGAAATGGGCGTGCGCGTCGCCCTCGGCGCCGAAGTCCGGGATCTGGTGCGGTTGGTGCTACGAGAGGGATTGCTGCTGGCGTCGGTCGGCGTCGTGCTGGGAGGGGTCGTCGCAGTCCTCGCCGCGCCGGCATTGAAGGCCCTGCTCTTCCAGGAGCAGCCGCGCGACCCGGTCGTCCTGATCGGCGTTGCGGTCACCCTGCTCGCAGTGGCCACCGTGGCCAGCCTCGTCCCCGCACGCCGAGCCAGCCGGGTCGATCCGATGCAGGCGCTCCGGTCGGAATAACTACAAGTTCGAGAGGCTGTCGCTCTCCAGGGCCAGTGCATCGAGGAAGGCACGCATCTCCGCCACCCGACGCTGGCCCTCTTTCCTGGCGGTTGCCGACTGCAGGAGGGCCGGCATGTCGGTCATCTGCTTCTTTATCACTTGCACCGCGTGACCCAAGTCGGGAGCCAGCCGTTCCCGCGTCGTGAGCGACACGATCCTCGCCACATCGATTGCCCCCATGAAATCAAGAATGTCCGCGTCCCGGAACAGCATGGCGATCCTGAGGGTGTCCGCGGGACGGTAGTACTGGTGGTGGTCGATGATCTCCTTTACGAGGGGCGACTTCTCCATCGGAAAACCCCAGGCGTTCAACAGCGTGTCAACCAGCTGGATGGACCGATCGCCATGGTCGACGCCGGGAAGGGCGTAGGGCGGCAGACCTCCCATATCGTGGAGGTAAGCGGCGGCGTAGAGGGCGTCCGTATCCACGGGCACCTTCTCCTCCCGGGCCAGCCAGACGGTCACCTCGTAATCCCTTCGGGCGTGCGCCGGCCCCCAGGCGGTGTGCTGCAGATGAGCTTCCGCGAATGCCCTGACGCTGTCTCGCCAGGCTTCCGGTGAAACGACGTGATGGGGCGGACGTGATGTGAGCATCGCGAGTGGCACCAAGGACGCGAGCAGCACCTGGCGGACGGCCATACCGGCGACTCCTTATCCTGGGTTGCGGCGGTTCCGCACTCCGCGTTCCGCCTTCCGACTTCGTATCTTGCGGTATCCCCATGGACATTACGCCGCTCGAGAATCAGCGAAAGGCCATCGAGGCCCCGCTCGGTCCGGTTCTTGTGGTAGCCGGACCGGGTGCCGGAAAGACGTTCTGTCTCATCAGCCGGATCGAGTACCTGATCTCGAACCAGGGAATCGCTCCCGACCGGATCTGCGTCGTCACTTTCACCAACAAGGCAGCCGAAGAGATCGCCGTTCGCCTGAGCAAGGTGCTGGGCGACCGGGCCGAGGAGCTCACCCGGGGCACCCTGCATGGGCTCTGCCTGCACTTGCTCCGTGAGCGCGCCGACCAGATCGGATTGGCACGGGGATTCGGCGTAGCGGATGAGCCGTACCAGCTCGCGATCCTGGCTCGCCTCAAGGTCTACGCCAAAGAGCGCACGTCCCTTTTGAACCGCTTCTCCCGCCGGCGGATGCAGGACTTCAAGCTCTCCGCCAAGGACGAGCAGGCCTTTCGCGATTACTCGGACTACCTCATCCGCCGGAATCTGGTCGACTTCGACGACATCATCGTTCGCACGGACACGTTGCTCCGCAACCACCCGGTCGTCGCCGACGAAATCTCGGCGCGCTGGGACTATCTCCTGGTAGATGAGTTCCAGGATCTGAGTCCCATGCAGTACGCCATCCTGAAGCGCCTCGCCCCGCACCGGAACTTCTTCGCCGTCGGCGACGAGGATCAGTCGATTTTCAGCTGGACGGGCGCCGACCCGAAGATGCTGGATTCCTTTCGCCGGGACTATGGCGTCACGCCCATCGTGCTCGACCGGAATTGCCGGAGCTCCCGCCAGATCTTCGACGTCGCCCGGCGGCTGGTCGAAGAGAACCCGCAGCTCTTCCACAAGCAGCTGTCCGCCGATCGCGATGCGGCGTACCCCGTTCGCGCCCTGGGCTTCGGGGACGAGGAGTCCGAAGCGAGCTGGCTCATCTCGGACATCAAGGAGGACATGGCGGCGAACGGCGGAGACTGGGGCGACTATGCCCTGCTCTATCGCAGGCACCAAGTCGGAGACTTGCTCGAAAGTCATCTGCTGCGCGCCGGCGTCCCCTGCCGCCTCGCACGCGGGCGATCCCTCAACGAAGACGATGTCGTCGGCCCGGTCATCCGGGCGCTCCGGATCGTCCGGGATCCGACCGATCAAGCGGCCATCCTTTCATTGGCCGAGGCGATGCTCCCGGCCGACCTGTACCTGGAAGTGGAGGCCGGCACCCGGGCGGGTGACGTGCTCGCGGCCGTTCGCTCCCTCGCGCAAAAAAGGCCTCGGAAGGACCCCGATGCCAAGAAACTCTGGCAGTTCGTCTTCCAGTGCGAAAACTTCGAGGCGCTGAGCCGCTCCGAACGCACGCTGGGCGGGCTCGTGGACGAGCTCCTCTCCGAACGCCTCACGCCCTACCGGAACGTGCTGGAAGAGCGTCACGACGACCTGACCGACCCCGCGGACCTCCCGGAGGCCGTGCGCCTCGCCGAGGGCCTCAAGCGGGTCATGGCAGGAACCGGCGAAGCGGTCGTCGAACCCATGAACGGGTTGGGCCTCGCCTTGCGGGCGATGCTGGTCGCCGCCGGGCTTCGGAACGTCGGAACACCCGACGCGAACCGGCGGGCCGGGCCCGATGACGTCCTCATCGGTCCGGACAGCGCGGGCTCCTCTGGGCTCGCCCTGACCGTATTCAAAGCCCTCCAGCTTGCGCATGCCGCCGAGAGCACCGAATCGTTCGATCGCTTCGTCACCTTCGACACGGAAACGACCGGCACGGATCCGGATACCGCCGAGATTGTCGACCTGGCGGCGGTGCGCGTCGTCAGGGGGCAAGTCGTGGAAAAGTTCTCCAGACTCGTCCGGCCCGAGCATGGCGTTCCGTCGTCCGCGACCAAGGTGCATGGCTACTCGGATGCCGATCTCGCCGATGCGCCCTCCTTCGCCGAGGTATGGCCCGACTTCAAGGAGTTTGTCGGAAATGATCTGATGGTCGCGCACAATGGACTGCAGTACGACGTGCCCATCCTGCGCCGGCTCGCGGGCGAAGAGCAGACCAGCGACATGGTCTTCTTCGACACCCTGCCCCTCGCGCGCTCCCTGTTCAAGGAAAGCGCCAAGCTGACCGACCTGTCGGCCCGCTTCAACGTCGATTCCGGCGATGCGCATCACGCGCTCGATGACGCGCTGGCATTGGCCTCCGTGTTTCAGCACCTCACCCGCCTTCGCTTGCTCCGCGCGCGCAAAGCCGTCCTCGTCGAAATCCTGGGGCATCTGGCCGTGGCGCTCACCTTCGAGCCGGCGGCCCGTGCGGCCGGCGAAGGCAAGACGCTCTTCGACATCGGACGGTTCCGCGCCCTCGGCCGGTTCTCGGACGCGCTCGAGTACTACGAAGTGGATCACGAACGGACCCGCCTGGGACCGCCGGTGGATGAGGTCGTGAAGGGGCTGGGAGGCGCGGCACTGCGGGCCCGCCTGCAGGGAGACTACGACCCCGAGCTGGCCCAGCCGCGGGCGGTGGCCCGCCTCCGGGCACTCATGGGAGAAGATGCCGCCCTGCCGATCGCCGAGGGGATCACGAAGCTCCTCGAGCGCGTGGCACTGTCGTCGCGGGACGGAGTGAGCACCGACCCCCAACGCGTCACCCTGCTCACGCTCCATTCCACCAAGGGGCTCGAGTTCTCACGGGTCTACATCGTGGGGGCGGAGGACTTTCAGATTCCGGGGTACCGGACCATGCGCGACCAGGTGGAGGACGAGATTCAGGAAGGCCGGCGCTTGTTGTACGTCGGCATGACCCGGGCGAAGGACCGATTGATCCTCACCCGGGCCGACCAGCGATTCGGGATGCCTGCCGGAGGCAATCAGTTCCTGGACGAGATGGGGCTCGTGCCCGAGACCTAGGCGCGACTCACCCATCAAGAAGCGGGTCCCTCGCTTCGCTCAGGGCGAGCGCTTCGTGGCGCAGCTGTGCAGCGACAATGCAGGGCAAGCAGGTCCTTCGCGTCGCGCGCGTTCGCGCGCTCGCTCAGGATGACAATGCGTGCGCCTTGCGTGGTAAAGGAGTGGGAAGGGAGACAGGTCCTGCTTGCAGGACCTGTCTCCCTTCCCACTCTTGCTCATGAAACCGATGGCTTGTCATCCTGAGCGCCGAAGGCGCGAAGGACCTGCTTTTCGACATTGTGAGCTGCGCCGAAGGCGCGAAGGACCTGCTTTTTCGAAATCGTGATCTGCGCCGAAGGCGCGCAAGCCATGTTCTCACCGTAAGATTGGGGCATCCCCAGTCGAGGACCCCATGCCGATCGACCCCACCGCCACCCTGCTCTCCGCCTACTCGGCGAGCGCCCGCATCAACCAGTACCTGGTGGAGCATCTCCACCCCTCCCTGTGGCGCGCCAAGGTGCCGGGCCCGAAGGTCCGTACCATCGCCGCGCTGGTCGCCCACGTGCACAACTGCGGGTTGATCTATCTTCGCCGCGCCGCTCCAAAGGTCCCCGTGCCCCCCGAGCTCGATCGCTTCTCCGTCACGCAGAAGCAGGCCGTGAAGGTCCTGGGTGCCAAACGAAAGGCGGTGCTACGGATCGTGACGCAGTGTCTGAAGGGGAATGGGCGGGTGGACGGCTTTTCCGGGGGCAATGCGGCGATGTTTCTCGCCTACTACATGAGCCACGACGCGCACCATCGCGGCCAGATCGTGACGCTCGCGCGGCTCCTGGGCCACCCGGTGTCCACCAAAACCATGTCCGGCATGTGGCAGTGGAGCGTGCGGTCTAAAGAGTGACGTGCAGGGTTTTCGAATCGGCACCCGACGCACCGTGGGCGTCAGTCACCGTCACCGTGATCGTATAGTCGCTCGGTAGCACGTAGGTGTGACTCGGCCCGATTGCTCCCTGTGCCGAGAGCGTCCCCGACGAAGACGTCCCGTCTCCCCAGTTGACGTCGTAGGTCCAAGGACCATCTCCGTCGACATCCGTGAACGAGGCGTTGAGCTGATACAGCACCGCTTCGACGGCCGACTGGTTCCCACCCGCATTCACCACCGGCGGATGGTTGGTCGGTGGCGGCGCCACGCAGGTGATCGCGAAGGATGCGGACGTCGATCCACCCGCCGGCACGGTCACCGCCTGCGACGTGCCGCCACCGACCGTGCAATTCGATGCCAGCCCGCTGATCGTCACGGTGTGGCTCCCCGCCGTCAGGTTGTTCAGGGTCAGACTACCGTTGATCCCGATCGCCTGCCCGGAGCCACCGTCGAGGCTGATCGTATAGCCGCTCGTCGGAAGGTTCGACCCCGTCGTGGCCGTCGTCACCGTCAGGCTACCCGTAGTCGGCGGTGGCGTGGTCACGTTGAAGGGCGAGCTGGCCGCGCTCTTCAGGCCCGAGGTCGACGCGGTCAGCGTGTACCCGTTCCCTGCCTTGTCGATGCTCAAGCCGGAGAATGTCGCAACCCCGTTGCCGAGCGCCACCGACGCGGTGCCGGAGAGTGTCCCGCCACCCGGGTTGGTCCCGATGGCGAGCGTCACGGTGCCGTTGAAGTCCGTCACGACCGTGCCCGCCGAATCGACGGCGGCCACGGTGAACGTGCCGAGCGACCCGCCCGTTTGCGCCGACTGCGGCTGGGCGGTGAACTGGAGGGAGGTCGCCATCGGCGGGGGTGGCGGGAG
>DASUBP010000294.1:0-2454 GCA_035763205.1 Gemmatimonadales bacterium | reverse complement strand
GTGGTGAGGGGCGCGCCGAGGTCGAAGGACACGAGTCCCGGAAGCTCATACACGTGCGTTTCGCCCACCGTTTCTTCCGTGGCGTACCCGCTCTTGGCTTCCTCGCGGAGGGCCACACCAGCAGCCATCGGTGACCGCCGTGCCATTGCGACCGCGGCATCAACGTTCACCGAGCCGGCCACCAGCTGGACCGCCGCGCTGTCCACCTTGATGGTGGAAGAATTGATCGTCGCCGCGCCCGTCACGAGCGCCGACCCGGAGCCGTTGACCACGGCCTGGTACACGGCCTCCCAGGTCACACCCTGACTCAAGTACGCGAGGTCCGTCGCATCCCGCGCCCGGCTCGCGTCGAGGGTGACCACCGCCTCGGCCTTCGAGCGGATCAAGCTCGCCTCGGCGGGAAAGAGCGGCGTCCCGTTGGGGAACGAGAACATCACCATGCCGTTGGAGAGCTTGGTCTGTGGCGGGTTCACGCTCAGGACCGTCGCCTGAATTGTGTCCCCCTTCCCCTGCACGAATGAAAGCGTCCGCCCGATCGACGCCCGGAGTGCCGATTCCATATCGGTCGCCGGCCGCAGCACCGCACTCGTCACGGCGACGTTCGAATCCGGCGAAAAGAGCGTCGCCGGATCGAGGCCCGGGAGATCGAGCGAGAAAATGTTCGTCCCTCGCTGGAGTTTCTGCGGGATGGTCTTCCGTACCACCACCCGCCCATCGCTGTAGATGGACAATGACGTTTGGGCCACCAGCGGAGTGGCCAGCAGGAACAGCAGTAGGCTGACCCCTGACCCCTGACCCCTGATCCCTGTCCTTTTCATTTCAGCCACTCCCAGGCGGTTCGTTTGACTATGAGAAACGTCAAAGCGTACCAGGCGAGCACAACCCCAACGTAGGTCATTCGGGGCGTGACTTGCGGAGGCAGGGTAAGTGTCACGTAAATGGCCAAGGGAGTTGTAGTTAGGATGGCGGCCCATCGGGCGATCCGGCCCGCCCGCCGCCGTACCCGGATGGTGCACTCCTGGCACAGCTCGCCGACGGCGAGGCCGGCGATCATGCGGTCGCAGCCTTTACAGAGGTGGCTATACCCGCCGGGCGACAGCCCGGGCAAACTCGGATGTTGAAGCACTGCCCCCCAGATCCTTGGTGCGGACGTTGTCCTTCACGATTGCGGTCTCGATCGCGTGCCGCAGTTTGGTGGCCGCTTTCTGCTCACCCACGTGGTCGAGCAGCATGGCCGCGGCGAGCATCTGCGCTGACGGATTCGCGATCCCCTTCCCCGCGATATCGGGCGCCGAGCCGTGGACCGCTTCGAAGATCGACGCGGTGGTGCCGATGTTAGCGCCGGGCGCGAGCCCCAGACCGCCGACCAGTCCCGACGCTTCATCGGACAAAATGTCGCCGAACAGATTCGTGGTCACGATGACGTCGAACTGCTCCGGATTGATCACCAACTGCATCGCCGTGTTGTCCACGATCTTGTCGTCCGACGCGATCACTCCCTCGTACTCCTTGGCCACGCGCCGGCCGCTCTCGAGGAAGAGCGCGGAGGTGGCTTTGAGGATGTTCGCCTTGTGGACGATGGTGACCTTCTTCCGGCCATTCTTTTTGGCGTACTCGAACGCATACCGGCAGATCCGCATGCAGCCGTCGCGCGTCATGACCGACATGGCCTGCGCCACGGCCTTCGGATCGTCGGCCACCCGGAAGACGTGATCGAGCCCGACGTACATGCCCTCGGTGTTCTCACGGATGATGACGAGGTCGACGTGGGGGTAACGGCCCCCGGGCACGATGGTCTTCGTCGGGCGGACGTTCGCGTAGAGGTCGAATTCCTGCCGGAGCGCGACGTTCACCGACCGGTATCCACCGCCGACGGGTGTCGTGAGCGGGCCCTTGAGGGCCAGGCGGGTGCGGCGGATGGAATCGAGGGTCGCGTTGGGGAGCGGCGTGCCGGCCTTCTCGACGGCGGACATCCCGCCGTATTGCTCGTCCCAGTCGAACTTCATCCCCAGCGCGTTGAGGACTTCGAGGGTGGCAGCGGTGATTTCGGGACCGATGCCGTCACCCGGAATCAGCGTAGCCTCGCGCGTCACGGCAGGCCGGGGGTGAGTGTCTTCAGCGCGGCGTTGACGGCGCTCCAGGGATCTTCCCCATTCCCTCGCGCAACCGACCGCCAGGACACTTGCCCGAGACGCACATCCACCAGCACCATCGTCAGCTCCGCAGTTCCCATGCGACGGCTCCCGGCTCCCGGCTCTCGGCTTTTCGTTGTATCCACTTTGAAGAACAAGGAGGCCGGCGCGAGGACGTACGTCCCACCCGCCACCGCCCCCAGCATTCGGAGCTGCGCCCGGAGGGGATCCGGTACGTACGACCCCACCGGGAGCTGGCGCAAAATCGCGACCCCAAGCTGATGCGGATCATCGGGGAGGTCGTTCGCGCCGCGCGCACTGC
>DASUBP010000293.1:0-3249 GCA_035763205.1 Gemmatimonadales bacterium | reverse complement strand
GACGTATGTTAAGCATAATTGTATCCAATTATGCATTCCAAAACAGGAGGCCCGATGCCCGCCGGTTTGTTCGCCACCCAGCCCCTCGAGCGGCTCCGCGCCGCCGCCGGTCAGGAGGGGGGTGGGCTCCGCCGCACCCTCGGACCGCTCAACCTCACCACCCTCGGCATCGGGGCGATCGTCGGCACGGGAATCTTCGTCTTCACGGGGATGGCGGCCGCGCAGTACGCCGGGCCGGCCGTCCCGATCTCGATGGTGATCGCCGCCATCGCCTGCGGCTTCGCGGGGCTCTGTTACGCGGAGATGGCGAGCGCGGTACCGGTGGCCGGGAGCGCCTACACGTACTCCTACGCGACCCTGGGTGAGCTCATCGCGTGGATCATCGGCTGGGATTTGATCCTCGAATACGCCATGGGCGCCGCCACGGTCGCCGTCGGCTGGTCGTCGACCCTCGGCTCGATGCTCGGGCTGTTCGGCATCACGCCGCCCGCCGCCGTCATGAACCCACCGTTCATCGCCTGCACTGCGGCGCAGGTGGCGCAGGGGATGGCGACCGGGTGTACGCAGGTGGGGTGGCACCTGACGGGCGCGGTGTTCAACCTCCCGGCGGCCCTCTCGATCCTCGCCATCACCGCGATTCTCATCATCGGCATCCGGGAATCCGCGAGCTTCAACACCACGATCGTCATCATCAAAGTGGGGGTGCTGGCCCTGTTCGTCGGGTTCGGGTTCCTCTACGTCAAGAGCGCCAACTGGCATCCGTTCATCCCTGAGAACAACGGACAGTTCGGCGGCTGGTCGGGCATCCTGCGCGGGGCGGGGCTGATGTTCTTCGCCTATATCGGCTTCGATTCCGTGAGCACGGCGGCGCAAGAGGCGCGGAACCCGCAGAAGGACATGCCCGTCAGCATTCTCGGCTCACTCGTCATCTGCACGGTCCTGTACGTGCTGGTTTCGACGGTGCTCACGGGTCTGGCGCCCTATCAGGACCTGAACGTCCCGTCTCCGGTCATCATGGTGGTGGACAGCATCAAGGAGTTCGGCTGGTTCCGGTACGCCATCACCTTCGGTGCCATTCTGGGACTCGGCTCGACGATGCTGGTGATGCTTTTGGGGCAGTCGCGCGTGCTGTACGCCATGTCGCGCGACGGCCTGATCCCCGAATGGGCGGGCCGGGTCCACCCGAAGTTCAGGACGCCCTACATCTCTACAGCGCTCACCGGCATTGCCGTCGCGCTCTTCGCCGGCCTCTTCCCGATCCAGATTCTCGGCAAGCTCGTGAACATCGGCACTCTCCTGGCCTTCGTGCTCGTGTGCATGGGCGTGTGGGTACTCCGGAAAACCCGTCCCGATCTCGAGCGGCCCTTCAAGACGCCCCTGGTCCCGCTGGTCCCCATCCTCGGCGCGTTGGCCTGCCTCGGCCTCATGCTCACGCTGGGCGTCGACACCTGGCTGCGCCTGGTCGTGTGGTTGGCGATCGGGCTCGTGATATACTTCCGCTACGGCCGTCACCATAGCGCCCTCCGCCGGGAGGGAACACCGTGATGCACCGGAGCGGGAGATGTCCGAGGGGATCGCGATCAGACTGGCCACCGAGGCGGACGCGCGGGTAGTCGCCCGACATCGCGTCGCCATGTTCCGGGACATGGGGACTCTGCCGGCGGAGCAGGGTCCCCCGCTCGAACGGGCGGCGGAGGCCTACTTCCGCCGGGCGATTCCCCAGGGGAGTTACGTCGGCTGGCTGGCCACCCCCGAGGGCCGACCCGGGGAGATCATCGGCGGAGCCGGCATCCAGCTGCGGGAGTCGATCCCCCGCCTCCGGCTCGACCGCGCCGCCGTAGATCCCGGGCCGCAGGGGCTCATCGTGAACGTCTACACCGAGCAGGCGTGGCGACGGCGCGGGGTCGCCCAGCTCCTGATGCGTGCGATTTTGCGGTTCGCCAAGGAGCGCGGCGTCGACAACGTCGTGCTCCACGCGTCAGCCGAGGGCCGGTCGCTCTACGAGAAGCTCGGCTTCAAGCAAACGAACGAGATGCGCTACGAGACCTAGCTCAACGCGAACAGAGTCTTCTTGTGCAGCACGCTGTTCTCCGATCCGATCAGGATGCGGTCCGGAGCTCCTGCCGTGGCACCCACGAACAGCATCGGATTCGAAATCGCGGCCGGGAGGTCGAAGACCAGGTCAGTCGTATACGACTGTCCGGGCACGATGGGATGGCGCAGCGAGTCCGAGGCTCCGTCGGGCTGAGGCGGATACTCGTGGCCCTGCGCGTCGAGCACGTACACAGTCCGTGGCCCGATTTCGAGGGGCGCTCTGCCACGCCGCGCCGAAGTCGTAGTCGAATCGAAGAGAACCTTCATGGTCACGATGTAGAAGGTCCCCTGGGCGGTGCGCCCGCCGAAGTGCTTGTCCGTGCGAACCGCGACAACAGAGTACTCCGAATGGCAGTCGATCTCGCAGATATGCTTGCCCTGGGTGAGTGCGAGAATCCGGGTGCGGCTGGTGAGCGACAGGCCGAACAGCAGCACGACGTACAGCGCGACCCCCGCTACGCCCGTGATCACGAACCGCTTCACCCAGACGCCGCGGTCCATGAGCAGTGCGGCGACGATGCCGACGCCGAGCGCGAGCGCCCCGCCGACCAAACCGAGGAGCAGGAGAACGCCGAGGGGAGTGAGTCCATCCGTGATCATTTGGCCTCCGGGGTGGGACAGCGGACGAAGGGGATGCTCGCCCAGTGCCGGGCAAGCTTGAGTTCGCTCAGGCTGGCCCAATTGTCACTGCGCCAGTCGTGCTTCGATTCATCGATCCGGAGCCAGCGGCGACGCAGACTCTGCTCGGCCTGGCATCGGGTGACGGGATCGAGCTTCGGCAGTCCGGCGACGAGAGCGGGAATCGCGTCGGCGGAGAGAGACGCGGCGTACCGGGCATCGAAGGCTCGCGTCGTGGCCCGGCTCATGTTCACGCGGACGATGAGCGCGTCAGGGTTGGTCACGTGCAGTCCGGTGAGAGCGACATAGCCGGCTACCAGGGCTCCCGGAGCGAAACGCCGTCTTCGGGTTCGGATGAGCCGCGCGCCGAGCCAGGAGGCCAGGAAGGTCACGTACGCCATGGCCGCGGTGGCGTAGAGCCTGATCTCGGAGAGGCCGTACGCGGCGACGTAGAGGCGCATCCGGTTCAGGGCCGAGAGGATGATGACGAGGAGCAGCGCGAGCAGCGTGCGGGCGAGTATCCGGAACCACCGCCCA
>DASUBP010000292.1:0-15070 GCA_035763205.1 Gemmatimonadales bacterium | reverse complement strand
GAGGGTTGTTGGTCGAGATCCTGCGCCAACCGCCGGGTAAACCCTTCGTAGGCCCGAATCGCGCCCGCTCGGTCCCCCGCACGGTCCAGCGTTTCCATGAGTCGCCGGAGCGCCGACTCACTTTCGGGCTCGTAGGAGAGCGCCCGCCGGGCCCAGGCGACCGCCTGTTCCCGGTCGCCGGTGCCTTCGGACTCCCGCGCCAGCACCGAAGAGAGGCGGGCCGCCGTGTCCCGGAGTGAGCTCCGCGTCTCCTCGAGCCACCGTTCGAACTCGACCGACCCCCCGCTCAAGAAGAAGCCGGCCAGGAAGTCTCCCCGGTACAGCTCGAGCGCCTCCCCTCGCCGGAATCCGGCGGCGGCGAGGAAGTCCGGCACATCGACGCTCAGCTGATCGGGATTTACCGCCAGGTCTTCGTCCCCCCGGGAGACGAGTGCATCAGGTCCCAGGTGGGTCCGTAATAGATGAAGGGCCTGGCGGAGGGAGCGTCGGGCGGCTGCCTGATCGAGCTCGGGCCAGAAGAGGCCGAGGAGGGAGTCGCGGCGCACAAATTCGCCCGCTGGGCGTGCCGCGATGCAGGCGAGCACGGCGACTCGCTTCGGTTGTGCGAGGAGGGGCCGGAGATCCCGGCCATCGGAGGCCGAAAGCTCGAGGGGACCGAACAACCGAAGGCGGAGCATGGACGAGACGAAGGTAGGGCGCGGGCCGTTACCCGACAAGTAACGGTTGGCCGACGCATGGGGGATAAAGTGCGGGTTTGACGGTCCCCCATCCACCTCGGGTCCAGGAGGGCTTCATGCGGCAATCGTGGTTATCCTGCGGAGTACTGGTTGGATTTCTGGCAGCCTGTTCCTCCTCTACGAGCCCCAAGCCGAGCCTTGCCGGGACCTGGCACGTGGCGCTCCAAGGGCTCATCGCCACGCACGTCACACCCGAAACGCTCACCGTTACGGTGACGCAAGTGAATGCGACATCCTATCATGTGACCATGGCGGCGATCGGATGGGGCGACGTTCCGGTGACCTTCGACAGCGGAGCTGCTGTCCTGACGTCCCAGGATACGACCGTGTTCGGGTTCGCCGAATACCCCACGGCTCAGAACCGGACGGCTGTCTGCAATTTCGTCAGCTTCCAGGGGACGAAGAACTCAGGGCTGGATACGCTGACGAGCGCATCGATAGCACTCTTCAATTCGGACACTGTCCCAGGGGGGTACTGCACGCCGACGCTTGAAGGAACCGTGACGATTCACAAATAGGGGGTCAGGCCTTGAGCTTCTCGAAGAAGTGCTGCCGGGCCTTCGCCACCTTCGGGGCGATGACCACCCGGCAGTAGCCCTGGTTCGGATTCCGGACGTAGTAGTCCTTGTGGTACTCCTCGGCCGGATAGAACTGGGTGAGTGGGACGATCTCCGTGACGATGGGGTCGTCCCACGTCTTTTGCGCCTCGGCGATCGCGTCATTCGCGTCGCGCTGCTGCTCGGGAGAGTGGAAGAAAATGGCCGAGCGGTACTGGGTACCCACGTCGGCACCCTGCTGGTTCAGCGTCGTGGGATCGTGGATGGTGAAGAACACGTCCAACAGGTCCCGATAGCTGACCACCGCCGGGTCGAATTCGACCTGCACCACCTCGGCGTGGCCAGTCGTTCCGGTGCACACCTGTTCGTAGGTGGGGTTGGGACGTTTTCCCCCCGCATAGCCCGACGCCACCCGGGACACACCCTTCAGCTGCTGAAAGACCGCCTCGAGGCACCAGAAGCATCCGCCTGCCAAAGTCGCTAGAGCCACCGCCGCACCTTCTTCTTGTAGTCGAGGTATATCGGGCCGAACTTCGCCTCCAGGTACGCCTCTTCGAGCGCGATGATCCGGGTTCGGATGACCCAGATCGTCACCGGAAACAGTACCAGGGGCCACACCGAGTCGAGCATCAACACCCCACCCAGATAGATCACCGCCATGCTGAGGTACATGGGATTCCGTGTGAACCGGAAGGGCCCGTGAGCCACGACCGTGGTGGCGGGCTTGGTCGGATTCACATGGGTGCCGGCCATGCGGAACGTGAGTGCCGCCGTGATCGCGACGACCACCCCCAGAGCGATCAAGACCAGGCCGGCGAGCCAGGGCCACCGCTGTCCGGCGAACAGGGTGACCGGCTCGAGCCGGTGCAACCCGTAACCGGTCAGGAAGAACAAGGCGTAGATGAGCGGGGGCGGGAAACGAATCCCCGATTCGTCACGGGCAGCGGAGCCGGTCATGATACCTCCTCCCGAATGCGACAAGGGTGACGGCGCGGTGACGGTCGCACCCTAGGATGCGCCTTCCACTCAACGAGAAAGCTCCCATGCGAGTTCCGCTTGGCCTCATGGCCGCCGCGACGTTGGCCGCCGCCTGTCACAGCGCCACCGCTCCCGCGCCGACCGTGCTCGGGACTTGGACGTTTACCATGGACTCTCTGTCCGGGATGCCCCGGATCGTGCCCCGAACCTTTACGGTGACCCTGCAGCAAGCCGATGAAGGCCCCGTCGGGATGCTGCCCCTGCTCGACGACCGGGCTGATCCCGGTCTGAATATCGTCTTCGTGTTCGACAGCCTCCAGGTCGTCACGTTCTCGAGCCGGATCGATACCACCCTGGCGACCAATAACGTCCTGGTGCACGGTGGGGACACCCTGGTGGCGTTTACGTCGATCAAAGCGAGCTACGATTGCGGGGCCCTGGCCTTCGTGCTGCCCATCAACGCCGGCCGGACCGAGGCCCGGGGCTGGGTCTATCTGCTGTCGCGAAGCGACTTCACCACCGTGTGCGGGGATTCGGCGATGGTGACCGCGACCAAACCGCGCTAGGCGAGGGTGGCGACGGCGATCGCGGCGATGCCCTCCCCGCGGCCGATCCACCCCATGCCCTCGTTGGTCTTGGCCTTGATCGAGATGGTGGAGGGGCTGACCACCAGGGCATCGGCCAGGCGCTGCTGCATGCCGGGGATGTGCGGCGCCATCCGGGGTGCCTCGGCGATCACCGTGATATCCGCCTGCCCGAAGTGATACCCGGCCTCCACTACCGCCAGGTTCGCCTGGGTCAGGAGTTTGACGGAGTCGGCGCCCTTCCATCGCGGATCGGTGTCCGGAAACATCTGGCCGATGTCCCCAAGCCCGGCGGCGCCCAGGATCGCGTCGGTCAAGGCGTGGCAGACGGCGTCGGCGTCCGAGTGTCCGGTGAGCCCCAGGGAGTGCGGAATGGTGACGCCGCCGAGGATCAGCGGCCGGCCGGGGGCGAAGCGGTGGGAATCGTACCCGATCCCGACGCGCATCTATTTCTTGCCGAGAATCCGGAGTGCCAGGTGAGCCGCGTTCTTGGCGTTGTCGATCCCGACCGTGGCGACCGGCACCCCCGGAGGCACCTGCACGGTCGCGAGCAAAGCGTCGAGGCCGTTCAGCGGGCCTACCGCGAACGGGACGCCGATCACCGGCAGGTCGGTCATCGAGGCGGCGAACCCGGGGAGTGCCGCCGACAGGCCCGCTCCGGCGATGACGACTTTGGCCCCCGCGGCCTTGGCGCCCTTGATGAGGGCGCCGGTCTGGTCGGGTTGGCGGTGGGCGGATGAGGCGTGAAACTCGAAAGTCACGCCGGCCTTGGTGAGAATGTCGAACGCCGGCTCGATGCGCGGCTTGTCACTCTCGGACCCCACGACGATCAGTACTTCCGGCATTACGCGGCCTCCGGCATCAGCGAGTAGTCCTGCCGACGCTTCTTGGGCGCGTACCCGGCGTCGGCGATGAGCCGCTGCATTTCTCCGAGGGTGGTGCGATAGGTCGTGCCCGCGGCCGACACGACGTTCTCTTCCATCATCAGCGAACCGAAGTCGTTGGCGCCGAACCGTAGGGCCACCTGTCCCACCTTGAACCCCATCGTCACCCACGACGCCTGGATGTTCGGCACGTTGTCCAGCACGAGGCGGGCGATCGCCTGCGTGCGGAGATACGTCACGGCGTCGGTCTTCCCGAGGTGCTCCAGCTGACTGTGCTCGGGCTGGAGCGGCCAGCAGATGAAGGCCGTGAACCCGCCGGTCTCACGCTGGACGTCGCGGACCCGGAAGAGGTGCTCCATGCGGTCCTCGAGCGTCTCGCCCAGGCCGTACATCATCGTCACGCTGGTCTTGAGCCCCATCCGGTGGGCGATGGCCATGACCTCGAGCCAGCGGTCGGCGCCAGCCTTCTTCTTGGCGACCTGGTCCCGGATGCTCTGCACCAGGATCTCCCCGCCACCGCCCGGAATGGAGTCGAGGCCCGCCTTCACGAGCTCACGAATGACTTCTTCGATGCTCAGCCCGAAGCGGGTCGCGAAGAAATCGACCTCCGATGGCGAGAATCCGTGAATGTGAATCGGATGGTTCCGCTTGATGTACCGCAGGAGGTCCAAATACCATTCGAACGGGATGTAGGGGTTGTGTCCGCCCTGCATCAGGATCTGTACGCCGCCCAGCGCCTTCAGCTCTTCGATCTTCCGTCCGATCTCCTCGTAGGACAGCAGATACCCCTCGGGGTGTTTCGGACGGCGGTAGAACGCGCAGAACTTGCAGTCGGCGACACAGACGTTCGTGTAGTTGATGTTCCGATCGATGATGTACGTGACCACGCTCTCGGGATGGAGCTGCCACCGGGTGGCGTCGGCCTGGGCCCCCAGCTCGAGGAGCGGCGCATCACGATAGAGGTCCACGAACGAGCGGAATTCGGATGACGTGCGATCGACCATGTCAGGCCACGTGCAGAAACTGGAGTGAGCCTTCGGGCGCGAGGCCGTGGGTCACCAGTTTCCGGAAAAAGAGGGTCAGACCGGCCAGGTGCCGGTCCGTCAGCGCGTAATCGAGGCCCGAGAAGTAACTGCGGCACTCTCCTTCCGGGACCTTGGTGGCGGCGCTCGCCGAGCGGGCCAGTTCGTCCAGGTTGGCGAGTCCCCAGTCGCGCGACTTGAGGATCTGGGCGTGGACGCGAGCGATGGCCGCCCGGGGCTCCCCGGTCCGCCGCGCCGCCCACACCGCGAACACGAACGGCAAGCCCGTCCAGCGGCGCCATTCCGTGCCGAGATCGTAGACGTGCGGGTACGCATCCCGCGACCCCAGCAGCAGCGCCGGGTCGCCGATCACGAGCACCGCCTGATGCGGCAATCCCGCGAGCGCGGTGAGATCGGCCGCTTCCGCCCGTACCTGTGCGAATCGTGGCCGCACCTTCCAGACGTCGCGGCAGAGCAGCTCGAGCAACCCGACGGAGGTGCGGGACGAGGCGGAAAGCAGCACGGGGACGTCATTCAGGGCGGTGGCGGGGACGCGGCTGAAGAGCATCACGCTCCGCACCGGCCCATCCGATGAGATCGCCACGTCCGGCAGGAGGACGAGGTCCCGCGAGTGCCGGGCGTATTCCACCGCGCTGATCACCGATACGTCCAGCTCCCCTGCTACGAGCAGATCATTCAGCTCGGCGGGGGTGCCGGTGACCAGCTCCGCGGAGACTTTGACGACACCGCGGTCGATGGCCCCGTATACCGGATAACAATTGATGTAGCCGATCCGGCCGAGTCTCATTCCACTCCATCTCCCGTGGGCGACAACACCGGCAACGGCTTGCGATTCGGCCGGGCGCTGGCATTGGCCCGGTGCGCGAGCTCGAACGTCGGGCCCTGGGGGCCCTGGGGGCGCGCGGACGACTGACCCGGCACCCAGTTCTCGAACGTGCGGACCGTCTCGTACAGGGAGTTGCGCTCCACCGGCTCCTTCCCCGCCCCGCGGATGAGTCCCACGATCTGATCGTAGCTCATCCACATGGGCGTCCCGGCACCGGCCTCGTGGTAGACGCGCTCGAACACCACGGTACCCTCCAGATCGTCGCAGCCGAAGCCGAGCGCGATCTGGGAGATGAACGGGGTGACCATGGGCCAGTGGGTCTTCACGTGCGGGATGTTGTCCAGCACGAGGCGCCCGACGGCGATGTTCTTGAGATCATCGAAGCCGGACGTGGCGGTGCCGGTGCGGCCCAGCGCCTCACCCAGCTCGTTGTGGTCGGGGTGATAGGCGAGCGGGATGTACGTCAGGAATCCCTTCGTCTCGTCCTGGAGGCCTCGCAGCGCCAGGAGATGATCCACCCGGTCGGCGAGCGTCTCGACGTGGCCGTAGAGCATGGTGCAGTTGGACGGGATCCCCAGGCCGTGGGCGACGCGGTGGACCGCGAGCCACTCCTCTCCCGACAGCTTCTTGTCCGCGATGGTCGCGCGCGCGCCGGGTGAGAACACCTCCGCCCCTCCACCCGGGAGACTGGTAACCCCGGCGGCTTTCATCCGCACCAGCACGTCGCGCACGGAGATGCCCTCGATCCTCGCCAGATGCGCGACCTCGACCGCGGTCAGCGCCTTGATCTGGACGTCCGGATGCCGCTCTTTCAGGCCCCGGAACAGGTCTTCGTAGTACGACAGCGAGAGCTTGGGGTGCAGACCACCGACGATGTGGAACTCGCGGGTCGGGTTGTCCCGGGCGGCGTCAGCTTCCGCGAACACCTGATCGAGCTCGCGGGTGTACGACCCCTCCTCCTTCGGCATCCGGGCGAACGAGCAGAAGACGCAGGTGTTGCGGAGGATGCAGACGTTGGTGGGGTTGAGGTGCTGATTGGCGGCGAAGTAGACGCGCGACCCGTTCCGTCGCCGGTTCACCTGGTCGGCGAGCCGGCCGATGGTGAGGAGGTCGTGCGATTCAAACAGCGTGAGGGCGTCTTCGCGGTCGAGGCGCTCGCTCCGGTCCACCTTCGCGGCGATTGCGTCGAGCCGCGCGTCCCGTGGTCCTCCGGGGATCACGACTCGGCTCGCTTCAGCCCCAACGTCACGTTGTGCCCCCCAAAGCCGAAGCTGTTGGACAACGCGACTTCCAACTGGCGCTTGACCGCGTGATTCGGCGCGGAATTCAGGTCACAGGCCGGATCGGGGGTGAACTGGTTGATGGTCGGCGGCACCACACCGTGCCTGATCGCGAGGGCGCAGGCGGCGAACTCGAGCGCACCCGCCGCGCCGAGGAGGTGGCCGGTCATCGACTTGGTGGACCCGAAGATCAGATTCTTCGCTTGTGCACCGAACACGCTCTTGACGGCCGCGGTTTCCGCGGCGTCGCCGTGCGGAGTCGACGTGCCGTGGGCGTTGATGTAACCGACTTGCTCCGCCCTGATGCCGCCATCCTGCATGCACAGCTGCATCGCCCGCTGGGCGCCCTCGCCGTCGGGTGAGGGGGCCGTGATGTGGTACGCGTCGGCCGTCATGCCGTAGCCGACCATCTCGGCGTAGATCGTCGCGCCCCGTTTCCTGGCGTGCTCCCACTCCTCGAGGATGACGCAGGCGGCGCCGTCGCCCATCACGAACCCGTCGCGGTCCTTGTCGAACGGGCGGCTGGCGGTGGTGGGATCGTCATTGCGCTCGGACAACGCCTTCATGTTCGCGAAGCTGGCGACGGCGAGCGGCGTGATGGCCGCCTCCGAGCCGCCCGAGATCATGATATCCGCTTCGTCGTGCTGGATGAGCCGGCACGCGTCCCCCAGGGCATGCGCGGAGGTCGCGCACGCGGAGACGGTGCAGTAGTTCGGCCCCTTCGCGCCGTACCGCATGGACACCACGGCGGACGCGACGTTCCCCATGAACATCGGAACGAAGAAGGGGGACACCCGGGACGGACCCTTCTCCAGATATATCTGGCACTGCTCCTCGAAGGTCGCGATACCGCCCGTGCCCGTGCCGATGATCACACCGACGCGGCGGAGGTCCAGCTCCTTCCAGCGCTCTTCGAGGCAGGAATCCCGCACGGCCTGCACGGCGGCGCCCATCGCGAACTGGGCGAAGAGGTCATACCGCCGCGCCTCTTTCTTCTCGAGGTAGAGTGACGGGTCCCAGTTCTTCACCTCGTGGGCGAACTTGACCGGCAACTTCGTGGGATCGAAGCGCGTGATGGGGCCGGCGCCGGACTTTCCGGCCACCAGCGCGTCCCACGTCTCCGGCACGGTGTTGCCCAGCGGGGTCACGAGCCCGAGGCCCGTGACCGCCACGCGTCGCCGCACCTACTTCCCCATCTTCTCGTGGAGATACTGCATCGCCGCCCCGACGGTCTTCAGCTTTTCGGCTTCCTCGTCGGGAATGTCGATGTCGAATTCCTTTTCGAAGGCCATCACCAGCTCGACCGTGTCCAAGCTGTCGGCGCCCAGGTCCTCCATGAAGCTGGCATTGTTGGTGAGCTTGTCGCGCTCGACCCCGAGCTCCTCAACAATGATGTCCTTGACCTTCTCCTCCAGCTGCTTCATGTCCATGGCCATGGTTGATCCTAGTGCAGAGGGGTGGACTCTCGCGGGATCACATTACCATCCCGCCGTCGACGACCAACACCTGTCCTGTAATGTAGCTCGCCAGATCGGAAGCGAGAAAGAGCACGGCGTGTGCGATATCCTCGCCCTGCCCCAGCCTTCCCAGCGGAATGGCCGCCTGGAGGGCCTGCTTCATCTCGTCCGAGATGGCTTCCGTCATCTCGGTCGCGATGTATCCCGGAGCGACGGCATTCACGAGAACGTTACGCGATGCCAGCTCCTTCGCCACGCTCTTGGTGAAGCCGATCAATCCGGCCTTCGAGGCCGCGTAGTTCGCCTGGCCCTTGTTGCCGGTGAGTCCCACCACGCTGGAGATATTGATGATGCGCCCCCAGCGGCGTTTGATCATGCCCCGGGCCGTGAGCTTCGTGAGCAGAAACGCGGCCTTGAGGTTCGTGTCCAGCACGCTGTCCCAATCCTCGGCGCCGATCCGGAACAGCAAGTTGTCCTTCGTAATCCCGGCGTTGTTCACGAGCACGTCAATGGGACCGAGGTCCTTCTCGACGCTCTCGATCAGCGTCTCGACCTGGGTCTGGTCGGCGACGTCGCAGGCATATCCCTTCGCGGTGCCGCCCAGTCCGGCCGCCGCCGCTGCCGCCTTGGCCCCGTCCCGGCCGCAGATCGCGACCTTCGCGCCCGCGGCGACCAGGGCTTTGGCGATCGCGTAGCCGATGCCGCGGGTGCCGCCGGTGACGAGCACGACCTTGCCACTGATCCCGGTCATGTCGTTCCCACGCTCAAGCGTGGGCCCGACACCACGCTGCCCTTAAGGGCCTCGCCCTGCCGGGCCCAGACTTCAGTCTGGGAATTCAATTGCCCTCCATGAACTTCGTCACTTCGTCCGCGGTTCCCAGGCTCGTCACCGTCGCGCCGGGCACGATCCGCTTGAGGAGCCCCGCGAGCACCGCGCCTGGCCCGATTTCGAGGAACCGCAGTCCCTCCCCCAGCGTGGCCGCTTTCTCCATGCAGGCGACCCAGCGCACCGGCGCCGTCAGCTGATCGGTGAGCAGGCGCCGAGCGCGCGCGGCGTCGCGAACCGGCTCGGCCGTGGCGTTGGCGATGACGGGAGCCTTCGGATCCCCGAAGGGCGCCTTGTCGAGCGCGAGGCGCAACTTGTCGGCGGCCGGTGCCATCAGGGGGGAATGAAACGCGCCCGACACTTTGAGCGGCAGCACGCGCTTGGCGCCCTTGGTCTTGCAGATGGCGCCCGCGCGTTCGATCGCGGCGGGATCACCGGAGATCACCGTTTGATCCGGCCCATTGAGATTGGCGGCGACGGCGATCGAACCGGCTTGCGACGCTTCCTTGCACGCGGCTTCCACGTCCGCCGTGGCCAGTCCGAGCACCGCGGCCATGGTGCCGGGGCGCGCCTCGCCCGCCAGCTGCATCAGCTCGCCGCGGCGCCGGACCAGCTTCGCGGCCTCGGGCGCAGTGAGCGCGCCGGTGGCGACGTAGGCCGAGTATTCCCCGAGGGAGTGCCCCGCGGCGCCGGCGACCGTGCTGACCTTGGAGCCGACGATGGCGAAGACGGCGGCGGAATGCGCGAGGATGGCGGGCTGGGTATTGCTGGTGGCCGTGAGCTGCTCCTCGGGTCCCTCGAACATGATCTTCGAGAGCCCGACGCCCAGCGCGTCGTCGATGGCCTGAAAGGTCTGCCGCGCGATCGGAAACCGCTCCGCGAGATCCTTTCCCATCCCCACCTTCTGCGCGCCCTGGCCCGGGCAGAGCCAGATGGTGCTTACCACTTCACAACCATGCTCGCCCAGGTGAAGCCCGCGCCGAACGCCACGAACATCGCGGTCATGCCGGGCTGGAGCCGGCCGGTCCTCACGGCTTCGTCCAGCGCGATCGCGACCGAGGCGGCCGACGTGTTGCCCATGCGGTCCACGTTCACGTAGACCTTGTCCATCGGAATGCCGGCGTGCTTGGCCGTGGACTCGATGATGCGGATGTTCGCCTGGTGCGGGATGAGGAGATCGAGGTCCTTCCCCGACAGGCCGGCGCGATGGAGGGCCTGATCACAGGCGTCCGCCATCGACAGCACCGCGGCCTTGTACACCTCGCGCCCCGCCATCCGGATGAAGTACGAGTGATCGGCGATCATCTCGGGGCTGGGGGGGTGCGCCGCGCCGCCACCGGGGCGATAGAGCAGCTCGGCCAGGGTCCCATCCGACTTCATGTAGTTCGACAGGATGCCGCGCTTGCCGTCGCTCTTCGTCATCAGCGTGGCGCCGGCGCCGTCGCCAAACAGCACGGCGGTGGACCGGTCGGTCCAGTCCATGATGCTGGTCAGCTTCTCACACGCGATCACCAATACCCGCTCGGCCTGTCCGGACGCGACGAGGCCATCGGCGGCGTTCAACGCGTAGAGGAAACCGGAGCACGCCGCGCCGATGTCGAAGGCCGCGGCGTTCTTGGCCCCGAGGAGGGCCTGGACGTCGCAGGCGGCGGACGGGAGGAGGCGGTCGGGAGACGCCGTGGCGTAGACGATGGCGTCGATATCGAGGGCCGTGAGACCGTTTTCCTTCAGGACGATCTCCGCCGCCTTCTTCCCCATGCAGGCGTTGGACTCTTCCTTGGTCGAGATCCGGCGTTCCCGGATGCCCGTACGCTCCCGGATCCACTGATCCGACGTGTCGAGGATCTTCGAGAACTCGTCATTGGTCATGACCCTCGCGGGCAGGTAGCTCCCGGTACCGGAGAGCTGCGAGAAGGGGCGCTTCATGCGACGGCGTTGCCGGTGCCCTGGGTGAGCTCGGCGTCGATGTGGCGGTTCATGTCGTTCTCGACCATCTGGACGGCGACGCGGATCGCGTTCCGGATGGCCTTGGGCTGAGAGGAGCCGTGACAGATGATCGACACGCCCTTGACGCCGAGGAGCGGAGCCCCGCCGTACGTGGAGTAATCGAGCACCTTGAGGACTTTCCCCATCTCCGGCCGCTTGAGGATGTCCGGGATCTCCTGTTTCAGGAGCGAGACGAAGACCCGGGCCGCCGATTCGTAGAACTTCAGGACGATATTCCCGACGAATCCGTCGCAGACCACCACGTCCAGCGGAGCACCCCGGCATTCGCCGGCCGGAATGTCCCGGCCTTCGACGTTGCCGACGTACTGGAAGTTGGTCGCGGCCTTGAAGAGCTGATGCGCCTCCTTCACCACCGCGTTCCCCTTCTCGTCTTCCTCTCCGATGTTGAGGAGGCCGACGGAGGGATGGGTGCGCCCCAGCACGTCGCGGGCGTACACGGCCCCGAGCTGTGCGAACCCGAGGAGCTCACGCGGGTCGCAGTCCACGTTGGCACCGGCATCCAGCAGCAGCACGGGCTGCTGGGCGGTCGGAAAGACGGTGCCGATGGCGGGCCGCTCGACGCCTGGGTGGAGGCGGAGCAGCAACGTGCTCGCGGCCATCACCGCGCCGGTGTTGCCGGCGGAGATGAAGGCATCGGAAGCGTTCTTCTTCTGCAGGCCCAGGCCCACCGCGATCGAGGAGTTGGGTTTCCCGCGAATGGCCTGCAGCGGTTTTTCTCCCATCCCCACGACCTCGGGCGCCTCCACGATTTCGAGACGCGACCGGTCGGAGACACCGGCCTCCAGCAATCCGGCCTCGATGTCGGCGGTACGGCCTACCAGCTGAACGCGGAACGTCGGCGGGAGCTCGCGCAGGGCCTGCGCGGCACCCTCGATTTCCACCTGGGGAGCATTGTCACTCCCCATGGCGTCCAGCGCGACCCGGATCACCTCAGGCGTCCTCTACCTCGACCCGCTGCTCGCCGTTGTAGTAGCCGCAGGTCGGACACACCCGGTGCGGCTGCCGCAGATCCCCGCACTTGGGACACGGCTGGAGGGTGGGCATCGCGGCCTTGTAGTGCGTGCGCCGCGCGCGCTTCTTGCGCTTGGACGTTCTGCGCTTCGGGACAGCCATACGCCTCTCGGGCTCAGGTTACTGGGACAGCTTGTCCTTCAGCCCGGCCAGCCCCGTCCAGCGGGGATCGGTCACGGGGGGACAATCACAGGGTCCCATGTTCAGGTCGCGACCGCAGCGGGGGCAGAGCCCCTTGCAGTCTTCTCGACACAACAGAAACTCAGGTGCCGTGAGCGCCAGCTCCTCACGCACCGCGGGGGTCACATCGATGACTCTGGCGTCTGGTGGTACCGCGTAACAGTCGGGATCGTCTTCGGCGTCAGTCTCTTGTGAAAAAAGCGCCCCGACCTCGCCCGCTATCGGCACGGTTACCGGGGCGAGACACCGCCGGCACTCCCCGGACACTTCCGTCCGGAACGACCCCTGCCAGTAGAATCGCCCTTCTCCTGCCTCCTGCAAACGCCCGGCCACCCGTACCGGTGCCACGAGCTGGAGGCCCAGCCCGGCGAACGCGGGGTCGTCCCCGGCGATCTCTCCCGGGGTGTCGACTGGACCGCGGGCGAGCTCCTTGGGGTCGACTTGCAGCATGGACAGCGAAGCTAAACCCTTGTGGCACTTGCGTCAAGCGAACTCTTACAGCCCCGCCAATTCGCCCTCGGTGAAGAAGAATCCCACCTCGCGAGTCGCATTTTCGGGAGAATCGGAGGCGTGAATCGCGTTCTTCTCCTTCGACTGGGCGAAGAGCTTCCGGACCGTACCCGGCTTGGCTTCAGCGGGATCTGTGGCTCCAATGACCTCGCGGAGGTGCGTCACGGCTGAGTCCCGCTCCAAGGCCAGGGGGATGCACGGGCCGGAGGTCATGAAGGTGACCAGCGAACGGAAGAAGGGCCGGTCCTTGTGGACGGCATAGAAGGCCTCGGCCTGGGGGGTGGAGAGCCGCACCATCTTCGCGCCCCTGACCTTGAAGCCCTGCTTTTCGAGGTGGGCGAGGACGTTTCCGGCGTTACCAGCAGCCACGGCGTCGGGTTTGATGATCGCTAACGTGAGCACGTCTTCCCTTTCAGAGTGTTGTTTGCTGACGGCTGATGGCCATCAGCTGTCAGCCGTCAGCCGTCAGCACGCCTCACGGCGTTAGCAGGCGCCGAATCATGTCGGCGCGGGTCAGGAATCCGACGACCGTGCCTTCCCGAACCACGGGAAAGCGGTCGACATCCTTGTTGTTCATGAGATTGGCGACGTCCGAGAGGCGCTGATCATGCGAGACGCACAGGACCGTCCGGGCCATCACCTCGCGGACCAGGATCTGCTTCGGATCGGTGGTGCCCTGGAGAATCTGGTTGCGGGTAGGGGCTCTGAAGGCACCCGTCTTGGCCCGTTGTACGTAGTCCGGGAGCAGAAACTTGAGCAGCTCCTTGTGGGTGACGATGCCCACCAATGAGCCCCCTTCGTTCACCACGGGCAGCGCGCGGATGTCCCGCTCCAGCATCAGGTGCGCCGCCTCTCCCAGCGTCCGCTCGGGATCGATGGTCACGACATGCTCCGTCATCACGTCCCGGACGGTGAGATCGCCGGTCAACTCCACCGCATCGAGCCCGGCTACGGCCACCACGTCGGCCGGCGTCCGCGCTCCCAGCAACCTCTCGACCGTCTCGTGGTCGGAGAGCGCGCGCGCCAAGGCTCCCACCAACTGCAGATAGGACGCCGCTTCCTTGGGTGGAGCGATCACGAGGATCACCACCCGTGCGGTGCGGTTGGGGTCTTTCTCCCACGCAATGGGCTTCGGGGCGACGCCAAGGGCGGCCACGAGCTGAGGGGTCGCGTCGGTCCGGAAATGCGGGAGAAACGCGTGCTCTCCCACCGACACCATCTCTTCAGGCCACGCCTCGTCGATCACCGCGAGCAGCTTCTCGGGATCTCCCACTGCCCCCGCCTGGATGAGCTGCTCCGCGAGGCGGTGGGTGGCCTCACGGACGGTGCGCGCCTGCAGCGGCACCGCCACGTGGGCCGGAATCAAGAGATCCCGAAGCTTCACATCCGTTCCTTCAACAGAGGCACCACATCGGCGGGGCGCTTCATGACCGAGATCCCTGCGTCTGCGAGGGACTTCATCTTGTCGGCGGCAGTGCCCGACGCGCCGGAGATGATGGCGCCCGCGTGGCCCATCCGCCGTCCCGGCGGGGCCGTCTGCCCGGCGATGAACCCGACCACCGGCTTCCTCATCTTCGCCTTCACGAAGTCGGCCGCCTGCTGTTCATCGGTGCCGCCGATCTCGCCGATCATGACGATCGCGTCGGTGGCCGGGTCGGCCTCGAAGGCCTGGAGGCAGTCGATGAAGTTCGTGCCGATGATGGGATCCCCCCCGATGCCGACACAGGACGACTGTCCGTAGCCATTGCCGGTGAGCTGGTGGATGATCTCGTAGGTCAGGGTGCCGGACCGGGAGACGACGCCGATCTTGCCGGGCGTGCAAATGTTCCCGGGGATGATGCCGACCTTGCTCTGTCCCGGCGAAATGAGTCCGGGGCAGTTCGGTCCGATGAGCCGGATCCCGCGCTCGCGGATGTACGGCATGACCTTCGTCATATCCAGAACGGGCAGTCCTTCGGTGATGCAGACGATCAGCGGGATCCCCGCGTCGGCCGCTTCGAATACGGCGGATGCCGCGACGGCGGCCGGTACGTAGATCACGCTGACGTTGGGCTTGGTGGCGAGAACGGCTTCGGCGACGGTATTGAACACCGGCACCTTCTCCTCGAACCGCTGGCCGCCCTTGCCCGGGGTGACCCCGGCCACGACCTGGGTGCCGTAGGCGATCATCTGCCTGGTATGGAACGACCC
>DASUBP010000291.1:0-11091 GCA_035763205.1 Gemmatimonadales bacterium | reverse complement strand
TCGGCCCGGGCGAGCGTGAGCAGCGCATCCACCAACTCGGTCATCCGGTTCACTTCCTGCAGCGTCTCTTCCAGGACGACCAGCGTTTCCTGCGGAAGGTTGGGCGTGGTCACCGCCCGCTCGACCCCGGCCCGGAGCACGGTGAGGGGCGTCTTCAGCTCATGGCTCGCGTCGGCGGTGAAACGACGCAGGGCCACGAAGCTCCGCTCGAGACGGCCCATCATCTGATTCAGGGTTTCCGCCAGCCGGCCGAATTCATCCCGGACCATCGGTTGCGCCAGCCGCCGGTGCAGCGACCGCCCGTCCGAGATCTCCTCCACTTCCGTGATGATCTGGTCCAGAGGCTCGAGCGCGCGCCGCGCGATCCAGGACCCGAGCAGCCACGCCACCAGCAGGCTGAACGGAAATACCAGTGCGATCGGCGTGAGGAGCTGTTGCACACCCAGCTCGGTCGGCGCGACGTCCGCGCCCGCCAGCACGGTCCCGAACCTCGGCCCTCCTTCCGCGGAGCGGACCACATACCGGATCGTGGGACCATCGGGGTCGATCCGCGCCGTGCGCACCGCGTGATTGGCGGTGTCGGTCCGCGCGAGCCGATGGATCTGTTCGAGGGTGGCGAAGGTGCCGGCGCGCACGTCGGCCGAGGCGAAGAGAATTCCGGCGGAGTCCGAGGCGGTGATGAGGAGGAAGCCCGGCACCGGTTCCAGCGTAGCGGCGACCTGCGGTACGAGCACGAACCCGCCGTTCGGCCCGCGCTGGAGGAGCTGACCGCCGGAGCCGTAGATCTCGGAGAGAATGCCGTTGGTCTGATCGGCTTCGGTGCGGATGCGCTGGTCCAGCTCCTGGTACGAAGCGCTCCGCCCCTGGACGTAGACGATGCTGGCGAAGGCCGTGAGGGTCAGCGCCATCGCCGTCGCATACCAGGCGGTGAGCCGGCCCCGGATGGTCTGCACTTACGTCTTCACCACGTAGCCGACGCCGCGGACGGTATGGATCAGCTTGGGCTCCCGGCCCTGATCGATCTTCTTCCGGAGGCGGGTGATCACGACGTCCACGATGTTGGTGCCGGGATCGAAATGGTAATCCCACGCGTACTCGGTGATGAGGGTCCGGGACATCACCCGCCCCTGGTGCCGCACCAGGTACTCGAGGACCGAGTACTCCTTGGGTGTCAGCTCGATGGGTTTTCCGGCCCGCTTCACTTCCCGCGCGCCGGTATCCAGGACAAGGTCGGCGACCTTGAGCGAAGGCGAAGCGATCTCCTTGGGGCGCCGGCCCAGCGCTTCGACTCGCGCGAGGAGCTCTTCGAGCGCGAAGGGCTTGGTGACGTAGTCGTCGGCACCGGCCCGCAGCGCCTGGACCTTGTGGTCGACGGCATCCTGGGCGGTGAGTACCAGCACCGGCACCGACAACCCGCGGTCGCGCAGCGTGCGGAGCACTTCGGGCCCGGTGAGCTTCGGCAGCCGCAGATCGAGCACGATCAGGTCGTAGTGGCCACTCGACCCGAGCCGGAGCCCCTCTTCTCCGTCGGCGACGAGATCGGTCTGGTATCCCGCCTCGCCCAGTCCGCGCTTCACGTACTGGCCGACGGTCTTGTCGTCCTCGACGACCAGGACTTTCATGCGATGGGCAGGAACACTTTGAAGGTGGAGCCGACGCCGATCTGGCTTTCCACTTCGATCCGGCCGCGGTGGTCGGCGATGATGCCGTAGCAGATCGAGAGCCCGAGGCCGGTGCCTCGCCCCTGGGGCTTGGTCGTGAAGAAGGGCTCGAAGATCTTGGAGATCTCTTCCTTCTTGATCCCCACGCCGCGATCGATGAATTCGACCACGATCTCGTCGTGGCGGTCCGGGTTCATGCGGGACCGGACGGTCAAGGACCCGCGCTGGTTCATGGCGTCCATGGCGTTGAGCAACAGGGCCATGAAACTCTGGATCAGGCGTTCCGGGTCCGCCGGAAACGTCGGCAAGCCCTCGGTGAACTCCCGGTTGACCACCATCCGCTTGAAACGCTCGTGGTGCTTGAGGAGGAACAGGGTCTGCTCGATGACGTCGTTGATGTCCACCACGCGCTTTTCGGCGGTTCGCGGACGGGAGAAGTCGAGCAACCGGTCGATGATCCGGCGGCAGCGCTGCACTTCCTTGTCGATGATCTCGAGATACTCGTCCCCGCGCGACGATCCGTCGTCCCGGAGCTTGAGCGCTTCCGCGCACGCCAGAATCGTGGCCAGCGGATTATTGATCTCGTGCATCACGCCGGCGGCCAGTTGGCCGATGGCCGCGAGCTTCTCGGTCTGTGCCAGACGATGCTGTGCTTCCCGCCACTCGGTCACGTCCTCACCGATGGTGATGACGTGGGTGATGTGGTCATCGGAAGCGATGCGCATGGGAATCTTCGTGATCCGGTAATACCGTGCGTCCCGCGTGGCCTGCGACTCCATTTCGACCTGCTGGATTTCCCCGGTTTCGAACACCCGGTCGAACTCCCGCTTCAGGAGGTCGCGCGGCTGGCGGTCCAGGACATCGAAGACCAGGCGCCCCACCGCGTCCTCCCGCGCGACACCCTGCGTGCCGCTTTCCCGCTTCCGGTTCCAGGCGCGGATCGTGTAGTCCGCATCGATCACGTAGAGTCCCACCGGGAGTGAATCGATGATTCGCGCCGCGAAATTGCGCTGGGCCTCGAGCTCCCGGGTCCGTGCGGCGACCTCGGAGGCGAGGTCCTGCGAGAGCTCGGTGGCGGCGAGCAAGGGCGCGAGAATCCCGGCCACCACACTGAGCACCGCGTGCGCCATGTGCTCGGTGGGTCCCGTGGGCACCACGGCTTCGAGGGCCCCGAAGGGCACCTCATCGTGCAGCAGCGGCAGCCGCACCAGCGTGCCGAGCCCCCGCGGGGTACGCGTGGGGCCACCCTTGATCCAGTTCTCGACCGGATTGCTCTCGCGCTCCCCGGGCAGGAGCTCCGTGGACCCGGGACTCGTGGCGTACGAAACACCGTCTGGCCCCCGCAGCCACAGGCGGCACACCTGGATGCTGAGCCGGGACCTGAGCACGGTGAGAACCGACGTGATCGTGTCGTCGGTGTCCAGCCCGCTCCCCAGCATCGCCGAGATCTCGGCGATGACCTGGAGGCCGGGGAGCTGTGTGAGGGGAATGGGTGCGGCCATCAGGCCGCTAAGCTAGGACCGCGTTCCGCCCCTCGCCAGCGGGGTCTCGAAGCGGATGCCCAGAAATGTGTGGACGTCGGCGTGGCCCCGTCCCCAGAAGACCGTGGGGCCCACGACGATGACGTAGCTCGCACCGTCGTTCGTGCCGAAGCGAAGTCCGGGGAGCACGGACAAGGAGACCCAGGCGCTCCCCTGTGGAAAGGGCGAGTTCGAGCCCAGTGTGCCGGCCGCCTCGAGGGTCAGGTCCGCCCCCAGCGTGCTGGTGTTGGTCTCACTCCCCATGCTGGCGATCGGCAGCATGCCGGTGCGCGCGGAGAGGGCGAGGCCGCCGACGATCCCGCGGGCACCCCCGATGATGGCACCCTCGTCCACGAACGATCCGAGCCGCAGGGTTTCCCCGACGCCGCGGAAGGGACCGAATTTCGTGTGCTGCGTCAACCCGATATCGCCACCTTCGATCTGCCACCCGCCGCCCAGGGTGGCCGCCAGACCGAGCGAGAGCCACGACTGAGACGCCAATGGCGTAGACAAAAGAGCGCCGACAGAGAACATTGCCGCCATGAACCGCCGCACCTTCGTCCTCCTGTCCGGAGCTGCCTCCGGATCGTTGCTGGTTCCGCTGCGTCCATCCACCGGATGGACATTCGAAGAGACGCCCGGCCGTCTGTCTTTCGAGTTCGACAACCGGCACCGATGGTCGTTGTGGTACCGTGGGGAAGGCCCCGCCGTTCCCCTTCTGCCCTTCACTCCCGCCGGTGTCCACCTCAGTGACCGGATTCTGACTCTCGGAGACCTGGACGACGTTTCCCTGCAGGCCGGCAACCCCGTCCAGGGGGAGTCCACGGTGATCCGCGGCCGCGGTGCCGGGATTTTCGTCGAGGCCACCTTCCTGATGGAGCCCTCGGCGGCCGCGCCGCGAGTCCGGATCAGCATCCGAATCTACCCGGACACGAGCCTTCCGGTGGTCGGTGGAGTCGCCTGGGCCTCCTTCCCCGTCGACCACGCGCTCCCCGGGCCCGGCGACTTGCTCGCCCAGGTCGACGAACGGACGCCCGATGTGGTGCAACCGCACTCCGAGATACGGTCGAACGGGTCGCTGGCGCTGACCCGCCGGACGTCGAACGGCGTGCGCGCGTTGGGCCTCATCCAGGATCCCACCGGCGCGGGCGTCTTTCGGGCGTCCACAAATGGCGACCAACTGTCGCTGGACAGTCTCTGGGCCCCCGCCCGCCCCGTGTCGACGGCCGGCGACGCCCAGACCGTCACGATCTGCTACCACCCGCATGGCGATGGCGTGGCTGCTCTGACCGCGGCCTGCGCGCCTCCGGCCGGAGATCGGGACTTCCTGGCGACCCTCGAGCCGCCCGCCGGGCTCTGGCTCTCGGGCTCACAGGGCCGCGGGGACGACCTTGTCGACATCCTGGGCCGCTCGGCAAATCTGTTCGACCCGCGCTTCGCCAGGTACGTCGCGTACGGCCCGGGCGACGGGTCCCCGCGCGGTCATCGTTGGTGCACCGATCAGATTCATGCCGCCGGGCTCTTGGCGGCGGGATCGTGGGCGCCCTTCACCGGCGCCGCCCCGTCGATCGACCAGCTGCGCGAGGGCGCACGGGTCGCCGTAAAGGACTGGGGATACGACGCGTTGATCCTCCATGGCCTCGACGCGGAGCTGCCCAACCTCGAGAGCCTCCGCGCCGGGCTGGCCGCGATTCACGAGGGCGCGGGTTCAGCCACGATCTGGAGCGCGTCTGTCGTTCCGCAAACCGGGACGCTGGACGTTGTCCGCGTGGGATCCGACCCGGCGCCGGGCTGGAAGGCCGTCACCGTGATGGCGAACAATGCCGGGCTGCGGAGCTACTATCACCGCGCCTGGTGGCTGAACGACCCCGGCGCGATTACGCTGGGGTATCCCCTGTCCCTCGTGGAAACGCGGACCCAGCTGAGTCTCGCCGCCGTGACCGGGGCCGCCACGACCTTCACCGCCGACGTTCTGGACATTCCCGACGCCCAGGTCGACCTCGTGCGGCGCGCCGTGCCTCCGGCGCCGGTCGCCGGACGCCCCGTCGATGCCCTGAACGGCTCTTCGGTCTGGGTGGCGCGCTCAGGCGAGTGGTCCACGGTGATGCTGGCCAACTGGACGGACCAGAAAGTCGACCGCGCGGTTCGCCTTGCCGACCTCGGCCTCGCGCCCGGGGCCTACACGGGGTACGACGTCTGGAACGACTCGCCCTTGCCGGCCACTGATCCTCTGCACGTCACCCTCGAGGCCCACGATTGCCTGGTGCTGGGATTGCGCTCGCGCGCCGATCGCCCGCTGGTCATCGGGACCACTCGCCACGTGGCACAGGGGTGCGTCGATCTTCAGGATGAGCACTGGGATGGCAAGGCGCAGACGTTGAGTGGGCGCGCGGTGAAGCTCGACGGGCGCCCCTACGGCGTCACGATCGCCGCCCGGGGATGGACGGCGGATGCGCTCACGGGTGACCGGCCTGGAACGGTGCGGGTGCTCGACTCAGAGTATCTGGTGCTCGAATGGCCCGGGGGTGAGCGCGGAGATTTCAGCTGGAACCTGTCGTTCACGCGAGCCGCTCGTCAGCGCCGTCCGTCGCGCCGCGGTGCCCGCCCGGGCGCGCGATAGGGCCACACAAGCCGCGATCGCCATGGCGGGGACCGCGATGGTGACCCCGACCGCCAACAACTCCGGCACGCTCATGCCGGACGCACCCTCCACCAGCCGGCGCGCGAACCCCTGCTCCACGACCTCGGGCCCGGCGCGGTGCGACACCACCAACGGCCAGAGCAACCCCCGCCACTGCGCGAGAATGGCGAAGCCCGCGACGACCGCGAGGGCGGGGCGCGCCTGCGGGACGACGACGCGGGAGAACACGCGCCAGTGCCCGGCGCCGTCGAGTCGCGCCGCCTCTTCGGGCCCCCGGGGGAGCGCCCGGAACACCTGATAAAGGAACAGAATCGCCCCCGCGGACACGAGTGCCGGTGCCGCGAGGCCGGTGAACTCATCGGACCATCCCCACGCATCCACCATGACCCACCGCGGCACCAGCAGGACGATCGACGGAATCGCCGCGAGCACGATCACTCCACGTACCATCGTTCGCCGTCCCGGGAACCGCAGCCGCGCTAACGCGAACGCGGCCGCGGCACCGGTCAGGATCTGGAGCGCGGCCGCGAGCACCGCGAGGAGTGCCGTCGTGAACAACAGTCCGCCGGCCCCCAAGCCACTCCACCCCGTGAGGTAGTTCATGAATTGCGGATCGAGGGGCACCACGGCCGGAGGCAATGCCCGCGATTCGACCGGTGTCATCAGGGACACCGATACCTCGTACAACACGGGGACCGCGAGCACCAGACCGGCCAGGCCGGCCACCAGAGTGGCGCCCCAGGTGCCCCAGTTACGCCTCATCGATCACCCCCCGGCCCCAGATCCGGACCTGAAGGGCCGCGAATACAGCGAGTCCCACGGCCAGGAGCACCGCGAGTGCCGCGGCGAGATCGAGTCGTCCCTGCCGCCAACCGACCTGATAGAGGTGCAGGGCGGCAAGATCGGGTGCGTTGGGACCGGTGACGAACGCGAGCGTGAATCCCTGCACCGCCACCACGATTCCGGTCAGCAGAATGCTGAAGGTCACGGGCCGGAGCAGTGGCTCGGTAATCCGGCGGAACCGGGTCCACGCCCCGGCGCCGTCGAGCACCGCGGCGTCCCAGAGCACGCCCGGGATGCGGTCGAGCCCCGCGAGGAACGCCGGCACCTGATATCCGATCTGCAGTACCGCCGCAATCCCGACCAGCGTCCAGAGCGCGGACCACGGATCCGAGAAGAGTCCCCACGCCCCGAGGCCGTTTTTCCAGATGAGTCCGGCCGCGGCGACGGACGCGAACGGCGGTACCACCAGCAGCACCCGGACCAAAGGGGTCGGCGCTCGACGGGCCATCAGCGCGAGAAAGAGCGCAATGGCGGTCACCACCGGAGCGTGCAAGGCGAAGAGTGCGGTGCGCCCGAGCGCGCCCCAGGTGTCCGCGTGCGAGATCACGTCGGCGAGATTCGCGACCCCGACGAACGAGCCCCCGCCGGTGGTAAGGTCCCAGTGATGCACCGCCACCCAGATCAGGACGCCGAGTGGCGCGATGGTCAGCGCCGCGAGATGGGCGCCGGCGGGGGCGAGGAACATCCACGCGGAAAGCGTCTCCTCGATCCGCCCCGGATGGGCACGATCGCCCGCTCCCCAGGAGAGTGCGATGAGCAGGATCGTGCCCGCCAGCGCGGCGGTACCCGCAACGGCGTGACGCGCCGTCACCACCCAGTCTTCCGGAGGCGGCTGGAGCGAGAGCCAACGCCCGCCTCCCAACCAGATCGGGAGCGGCGATCCCGGACGCGTTCCGGCCAGGGCGCGCTCCAGTACCGGATCGGACGACGTGTCCGGAGTCAGCGTCCCGTCGGCGGCCATCGCCTTGAACGTTTCCGCCAGCGCCGACGTGGGCGTGTGCTGCAACCGGCTCCCCGCATCCTCGATCAGGACCGCCGTTTCCTGCAGCCACTGGATGGTGGACGTCCGCAGGGCCGCGTGGGCCGCACTCGCGGCGACGCCACCGAACCCGATGGCGCTGAGCGCGTAGGCGCCAAGCCAGCGGGCCCAGCGGCGCCGCCGAAGCTGCGTCGCGGCGACGGCGCCAAGCAGTGCCGTCAGCCCCAGGAGCCCGAGCAGCCAGGGTGCGGTCGCATCCGCCGGGAGGTGCGGGCGCACGCGAACCACGCCGACCACCCGCCCGGGCGTGGGTCCGGGGATCGGCGCGTAAGCCCCCCCCGAAAACCATTCCGGTGAGTGTTGGCTTGCCAGGAAGGCGATGGTGGAGAGCGGCAGGGAGGGCTCGGTGGGATGCACCAGCGGCGCCGTGCCGAAGTACACCTCGACGTCCGGGGACCAGTCGGGGAGCGTGGCGAGAACCCGGACTCTCCTGAGGAAGGCCGCGGGATCGAGTGGCACGGGCTGCACGCCTTTCGGCGTCGACACCCGGGCCAGGTATGCGGCCGCACTCGCCGCCGTCCGCTCGGCATACCGCCGCTCGGCCAGACGACGGGACCCCGTCGTGGCGAGGTATGCCGACGCGACGGACAGCACCGCGGCGCACCCGGCCGCCCAGCGGAACAGCGTGATCCGCGTCATGAGAGCCGCTTGCCGGACGAGTCGAAGAAGTGGATCTGCGTGACGTCGAACGTCACTCCCACCGAGGCCCCGGGCGTCACGTCCAGGAAACCCGGAATCCGGGCCACGATCACGCCCTCACCGGTGTCGAGATGCAGCAGGGTGTCCGGTCCCGATGGCTCGATCAGTCGCGCCGTCGCATCGCCCATCCCGCGCCCGGGGGGGCCGATCGAGACGTTTTCGGGACGGATGCCGATCGTGATCTGGCCCTCGTATTCCCGCAGTGGGACGGGAATCAGCAACGGCCCGCACTGGACTTCAGTCCCCGCCTTGAGGTGGTGGGCCGTCCCACCCAACACGTTCATCCCCGGCCGCCCCATCATCCGGGCCACCTGCGTGTCGGCGGGAGACAGATAGACGTCGCGGGGCGTGCCGGTCTGCCGGATTCGGCCGCCATCCAGCACGGCCACGCGCCGCGCCAGCGTGAAGGCTTCGGTCAGGTCCTGCGTCACGTGCAGCGTCGTCACCGGACGATCCGCGTGCCACCGAGCGATGGCGGCGGCGAGATCCGCCCGTGACACCGGGTCGAGGTGCCCCAGCGGCTCGTCGAGCAGGAGGACCTTCGGATCGCGCACCAGCGCCCGCGCCAGGGCCACGCGTTGCTGCTCACCGCCGGACAGACTCCCGGGCCGCCGGTCCAGCATCCGCTCGAGTCCGAGATTCTCGGCCAGCGCCAGCACTTTTCGCGCAATGACGGCGCGGCTGGCCCCGCGGACTTCCAGGGGGAACGCGAGATTCCCCCGGACCGTCAGATGGGGGTAGAGCGCCTGTGCCTGGAACACCATCGCGACGTCTCGCGCCGCCGGAGGGGACCGCGTCACGACTTGATCGCCGATGACCACGTCGCCGGCGGTCGGTTGCTCGAGCCCCGCGACGCAGCGGAGCAGTGTCGTCTTGCCGGCGCCGGAGGGTCCCAGAAGAGTCAGAAACTCTCCATCGGCTACCTCGAGCGACACCTGATGCAGGATGGGGGCAGAAGCGGAGTCGAGGGTCTTGGTCACTCCGCGGAGGGCGACGGCGGACATTGAAAGAAACTAGTGACCGCCTCGGGCCCCGCGCCAGTTGGCACCCCCAAGGCCGGCGGGGTATATCCCTGTACCTGTGCGACCGTCCCCGATCGTCCTCCTGGTCATCCTCGCGGCCTGCGATTCGCCGTTCACGCCGCCCCCGCCGACGGTCGGCACGGCACCGACCGGCACACCGAAGACGCTGACCCTCCGTCCTGACTCCGCGAACCTGTTCGCGGACGATACCCTGCAGATGCTGGCCACCGTGAAGGACAGTGCGGGCCAGCCGTTGGTGATGACGGTCACGTGGTCGGTGGACGATTCGAACGTGGTCGCGATCGACCCCGACGGGCGTGCCATCGCCGTCGACGCCGGGACCACGATGGTCCGGGTGAGCGTCGCCGGCCTCAAGGACTCCACCCGGATCCGCGTCGTCCGTACCGTCTACCAAAGCATCGCCTCGGGCGGCACCCACAGCTGCGCCATCGGCACTAATCACCGCGTGTATTGCTGGGGCGCCGACAACGACGGACAGCTCGGCGTCAAACCGCAAGTGCTGGAACGCCCCGCCCCAACCGCCATCGCGTCAGGCGCGGTGTTTCAAACCGTCGCCGCGGGACAGGCACACACGTGCGGCTCCGGGACGGACTTCGAGATGCGCTGCTGGGGCGACAATACGGCCGGTCAGCTGGGATTGGGTACGACGGGTGGAACTTCGCTCCCCGCGACGGCGACCGCCCCATTCGATTTCGTCCTCGTGACGGCCGGCGGAGATCACACGTGCGCGTTGACGGCCACCCATGTGGCCGAGTGCTGGGGTCGCAACAGCTCGGGCGAGCTGGGCGTGGGCGACACCGCCAGCCGGAACGTCCCGACGCTCACGGCCGACGGGCGTGCCTTCACGGCCATCGCCGCCGGCACTTCACACACTTGCGCCGAGACCAGTACCGGAGCCGTCCTCTGCTGGGGCGTGAATGCATTCGGCCAGCTGGGTGACTCCTCCACGGCCGGACAGGCGACGCCGGATTCGGTGCGCACGTCGGTTGCGTTCGACCTCCTGGCGGCAGGGGGTAACCACACCTGCGGCCTGAGCTCCGGGATCGCGTACTGCTGGGGATCCAACCAGAGGGGAGAATCCGGCACCGGCGCGACGGACAGCGCGCTCGTCGTTCCGCTGGCGGTATCGGGCCCCACGTTCACGGCCCTGACGCTGGGGAGTGATTTCACTTGCGGTTTGACGATCAGCGGATCGGCCTACTGCTGGGGTGCAAACGACAACGGCCAGGTGGGCGACAGCACGCAAACCGATCGGTCAACCCCCACGCTGGTGCGAGGCGGCCAATACTTCACCGCCATCGCGGCCGGCGCTTCCCACGTCTGCGCGATGACCGCCGACGGCCACGTCTATTGCTGGGGTGACGGCACCTCGGGCCAGCTGGGGCTCGCCGTCCCGGTTCCCCTCAAGACCACGCCCACCCTGATTCCCCTCCCCAACTGAGGAGCGTCAAACGAGGGCCGCGATCTGCGCCAGGAGCTCGGCGTCCTCCCGGCGGTGCCCCAACTCGGCTTCGGTGTGCGTCCAGCGGAGGACCCCCGCGCGATCGATCAGGAAGTAGGCCCGCTTGGAAAAGAACTTCTCCTCGAGGAGCGCATCGTAGCGGCGGGACACGTCTCGCTTGAAATCCGAGAGCAGATCCACCTT
>DASUBP010000290.1:0-22447 GCA_035763205.1 Gemmatimonadales bacterium | reverse complement strand
GGTTCGCGGTCCGCGATCACGAGGCTCGCGCCCGCTCGTCCGAACGCCCCGGCGACGGCATGCCCGATCTGCCCGGGGCGTCCGACACCAGTGACCAGCACCACCTTCTTCTCGAAGCTCGCCATACGTCTTCCCTCGACGCCTTACCTGGACGTCTTCCCTCGACGGTTCTCGAGTCTTTCCAGCCACTCCAGCGGCACATCCATCCCGCCGAGCTGCGCATGCGACGCGCCTTCGTCTCCGTCTCCATGCCAATCCGATCCGCCCGACACCGCCAGGCCCAGCTTCTCCGCCAGGCGCCCGAGCCTGGCCTCGGCCGCCGGTGAATGCCGGGGATGGCGAATCTCCACACCGTCGAGCCCCGCGGCCTGGAACTGGCGCAGCTGCGGTTCGGTGCCGTGTTCGCCCAGATGCGCGGCGACCGCCACCCCACCCACTTGATGAATCAATCCCGTGACCGTATCGAGGCTCGGGAGAGGTTTGGGCACGTAGCCCGGTTTGCCGCGTCCCAGGAAACGCGCGAAGGCGTCGCTGAAGTCGTCGGCCGCCCCGCGCCGGATCAGCGCGCGCGCCACGTGCGGACGCCCGAGCGCCCCGTCTTTCACTTCGGACTCGACGTCGGCGAGATCGATGGGCACGCCGGCACGCTTGAGGCGTTCGACCATCTCGTGTCCGCGGCGCTTCCGGGCCTCTCTGGTTTCGACCAGAAAGGACTCGAGCGCCTGGTGCCCGGGCGTGAGAAAGTACCCGAGGAGGTGCATCTCACCCCAGGGCGCCTTGACGCTGAATTCGCAGCCGGGAACGATCCGGACGCCGAGCGGCGCGGCGGCCGCCGTGGCGGCGCCTACGCCGTCGAGCGTGTCATGATCGGTGAGGGCGATGGCGACGAGGTTCGCCTCGTGGGCCCGCGCCGCCACCTCCTCTGGAGAACACTCCCCATCCGACGCGGTGGAGTGGCAATGCAGATCAACGTGCGCCGTACGCGCTCTCCGGGGCGGTCCACGCGGGCTGCGACTGGCGGAACAGCTCGAGCAGCTGGCGATCCGAGAGCTCGCTCAGGGCCGCCTCAGGATTCCGGCTTCCCATGGGCGTGAACCGCGTGAACCGGCGCCGCCGGGCGGAGCCGGTGCCGCACTGGAAGACCACCCCGAATTGATCCTTGGTGTAGACGGTGTCGTAGCCGGACGGCGCGTACTCCCACGTTTCACCGTCGACCGTCAGCGTGCCCCGGGCCTGTGGCATCACGCCTCCGCGGCGGCGGTGAGGGGAACTTCCGACCAGAGCTCCCAGGCGTCGGGCGCATAGGTCACCAGGTTCTGCAGCTTCTTCTCGAGCTTGATCTCTTCCGGCAGGCGGGACGCCTGCGCCCGGTGACTCATCTCCGTCGGGCTTTCGGAGAATTCGATGAACAGCTGAGGGTCCTTGGCGTTGCGGAAGACCCAGATCCGCTGGCCCCGGGCGTCCGCGAACTGGCAGAGATCGCGCAGGGTGGCCAGGTAGTCGCGCTCGTTGGACGCGGGCACGCGGACGCGCGCCGCGGTCAGCACTTTCGCCATGGTCAGACCGCTCCTTCCGGGAACTCCTGGAGCATCTTCTTCACGTCCGCCAGGAACTTGTCGCCGTCGGCACCATCCACCACGCGGTGATCGTAGGACATGCTGAGCATCCCCATGGTGCGGATCGCGATGGTGTCGGTGCCATCGGGCTGCGTGATGACCCTCGGCTTCTTCTCGATCGCTCCGACGCCGAGGATGGCGACCTGGGGCTGATTGATGATCGGGATGCCGATCAGGTCCCCGAAGATGCCCGGGTTCGTGATCGTGAAGGTCCCGCGCTGAATCTCGTCGGGCGTCAGCCTCTTGGTCCGGGCCCGCTCGCCGAGGTCGTTGAGCGCGCGCGCGATCCCCATCAGCGACAGCTCATCCGCGTGCTTCACCACCGGCACGATGAGGCCCCAATCGAGCGCCACGGCGATGCCGAGGTTGATGTCGCGCCGGTAGATCGTGTTGTCCCCGGAGACGGCGGCGTTGACCACGGGATGCTTCCGGAGATTCTCGGCCACCGCCTTGGCGATGAACGCCAGGAACGTCAGGTTGACGCCCCGCTCCTGATACGACGCCTTCGCCTTGGCGCGCAGCTGCGACACGCGGGTAAAGTCGACTTCGAAGAACGAGGCGACGTGCGCGGACACGCGCTTCGACATGATCATGTGATCGGCCGTGATCTTCCGGATCTTGGACCAGGGCTCGACGCGGTCGCCCGGCCACGGCTCGACGGCGGGGTGCTCGATGGGGCCCGAGGGGGCGGAGGCCGGAAGGCGTGGGGCCGACGGCGCGCCGGCGGGAACGCCGCGCTCGATGTAGCCCAGGATGTCCTGCTTGGTGACCCGGCCCGCGTACCCCGTTCCCGAGATCCCTGAGATGTCCACCTGATGTTCAGCCGCGATCTTCCGGACCAGCGGCGTCGACCGGCGGCGCAGGCGGTCTTCGGCCGTCTCGTCGCCATTCGCCGGGACTGCAGCGGGGGCGGGGGCGGGGGCTCTTGGAGGGGCCATCGGAGCCGCGGCGGCAGGCGCCGGGGCAGCCTTTGGAGCGGGCGCCGGCGCGGGAGCCGCCTTGGCGGCCGGCGCGGGAGCGGCTGGAGCGGGTGCGGGCGCGGAGGCCGCGGCCCCCTTCTCCGTCTCGATCACCGCCACGAGGGTCTGCACCGGGACCGTCTGGCCCTGCTGCACCTTGATCTCCGCCAGCACCCCGGCCGTCGGAGCCGGGATCTCGGCGTCGACCTTGTCGGTCGAGATCTCGAAGAGCGGCTCGTCGCGCTTCACGTCGTCGCCGACCTTCTTGAGCCACTTCGACAGGGTGCCCTCGGCGATGGATTCGCCCATCTGGGGCATCAGAACGTCAACGCGAGCCATACTCGAATCTCCTAGTAACCAGCGAGCCAGCGCGCCGCTTTGACGATGTCATCCGTCTGCGGCAGCACGAAGTCTTCCAGGGTCGGCGCATACGGGATCGGTACGTCGTGCGCCGTCACCCGCATGATCGGTCCATCCAGCCACTCGAACGCTTTTTCGTTGATCCGCGCCGTGATCTCGCCGGCCAGGCCTCCGGTCCGGGTATCCTCGTGCACGATCAACACCTTGTTGGTCTTCTTCACCGTCTTGAGAATGGCATCATCGTCGAGCGGGAGGAGCGTGCGCAAGTCGAGAATCTCGACGGACACGCCATCCTTCTCGAGCACCTCGGCCGCTTCGAGCGACTTCCACACGGTCGCTCCGTAGGTGATGATCGAGAGGTCCTTCCCTTCCCTCGCGATGCGTGCCGATCCGATGGGCGTGATGATCTCCTCGCCCTCCGGAATCTGGTCCTTGATGCGGCGGTAGAGCCACTTGTGTTCCAGGTACAGCACGGGATCGTCATCCCGGATCGCCGCCTTGATCAGGCCTTTCGCGTCCCGGACGGTGGACGGATACACGATCTTGAGGCCCGGCGTATGGAAAAACGCCGCCTCGGGATTCTGCGAGTGAAAGGGCCCGCCGCGGACGTAGCCGCCGCAGGGGCCGCGCACGACCATCGGCGTCGGAAGCCCGGCCCGGTACCGCGCCGTCGCGACGTAGTTCGTCAGCATGTCGTAGGCGCAGGAGATGAAGTCGATGAACTGCATCTCCGCCACCGGGCGCATGCCCAAATGTGCGGCGCCCGCCGCCGCACCGACGATGGCGGCCTCGGAAATGGGTGTATCGATCACCCGGGATTCGCCGAATTGCTTCTGGAACCCCTCGGTGACCTTGAACGCTCCACCGTACGCGCCGACGTCCTCGCCCAGGATGAAGACGCGCTCATCGCGCTCCATCTCTTCGCGCAGTCCCTGACGCAGGCCTTCGAGGAACGTCACCTCAGCCATTCAGCCCCCGGTACCAAAGCCGCTCCGCGGCCGGCGGGTCGGCGTAGACGGCGGTCAGGGCGGACTCAGCCGGCGGCAACGGCTCGTTGACGCACGCATCGGTCGCCTGATCGATCTCGTCCCGTACATCGCTGTCGATGTCCTTCAGATCCTGCTCCTCGGCCCACCCGCTGGTGAGCAGCTGATTCCAATAGCGGTCGATCGGATCGTTCTTCGCCCACCGCTCCAGATCGGCCTTCGCGACGTAATGCTGGTCGTCGTGCTCGGCGTGCCCCTTCATGCGGAAGGTCTTCACTTCGACGAAGTGCACACCCTTCCCCATCCGTGCCCGGTCGACGGCGTACTTCGTCGCTTCGTACACCGCGAGCACATCGTTCCCGTCGACGGTCACCGCCGGGATTCCGTATCCCTTCGCCTTGTCCGCCAGGTTCTTCACCGCGAACTGACGCTCCGGGGTGGTCGAGTAGGCGTAGCCGTTGTATTCGCCGATGACCACCAAGGGACAGCGTTGGACGGCCGCGAAATTCAGTCCCTCGTGAAACGCGCCCGTCGACGTCGCCCCATCTCCGATATAGACGAGCCCCACGCGGGGCTCCCGCCGCATCTTGAACGTGAGCGTGATGCCCGCCATCACCGGCACCATGTCTCCCAGGTGCGAGATCTGGCCCAGGAATCCCATTTCCAGGTCCCCGAAGTGAACGTTCAGCTCGCGGCCGCGGGTGGGACTTTGATCCTTGGCCATGTACTGCCGCAGGATCTGCACGGGCTTTCCCCCCATGACCAGAAGGGAGCCCAGATTCCGAATCAGGGGGGACAGGAAATCCCGGTTCCGGCCCCGCTCCAGAGCGTAGGCGGACGCTACCGACTCCCCCTCCTGGCCCAGGGACCGGAACAAACCGCCGATGACTTTGCTTTGCCTATAGAGGGCGGTGAGACGCTCCTCGAGCGTCCGGGTAAGACGCAAGAACCGATAGATCTCGAGTAGCTGATCTCGGCTCAAGCCCGCCGGAATTGGGGGCGCTTTGGATGCGGACGTAGACCCGGGCACGTGTCGTAAATTATGGTGGGCGTGAAAGTTGGGGACGGTGGAGGCTCAAATCAAGCGGAGGATGACATGCTGAGTACGACTCTATCGGTGTCCGGCATGACTTGCGGGCACTGTCAAGCGAAAGTCGAGAAGGCCCTGCGCGGCGTAGACGGCGTATTCGGCGCCGAGGTGGACCTGCCCGGGGGCACCGCTCAAGTGGAAGCGGGGGACGGGGTGACGAATGAAATGCTCATCGACGCGGTGAAGCGCGCCGGATATCGAGCCACGGTCGCAGCCGAGACGGCCTAGTAGGCGCCTCGTACCTGGTGCGAGGGATCGGCCTTCTGGTGCACCAGCGCCAGAAAGCGCTTGGCGACCTTGTCGAGCTCCGCTTCACCGACCTGATCGGTGGTCACGTCGATGAAGGTGTAGTGCCCCCCCTCCGCCTTCACCGCGACGGACACCTTCCCCAAGGCTCCCGCAAACGAGCGTCGCCGATTGGTCTCCTCGGAGGGCGCCAGGCGTCCGCCGAAGTACGACTGAGCCGCCGCCAGCACTTCATCAGGAGACAAGTGGGTCCGGTGGAAATACCGCATCGATTCGCTCCGGTCAGGCCGCCGGTTCGAACCGGCGCAGGGTCAGACTGCTCAACACCACCGAGAGGCTCGACCACGCCATCGCCGCGCTGGCGATCACGGGGGACAACAGCAGGCCGGTCACAGGATACAGGATTCCGGCCGCGATCGGAATCCCGACCACATTATAGATGAAGGCCCAGAACAGGTTGCGGCGGATGGTCGACAGCGTCTTCCGCGACAGCGCCAGGGCCGTGTCCACCGCCCGCAAGTCCCCGCGAATCAGCGTGACGTCCGATGCCTCCATTGCGACGTCCGCGCCGGTGCCGATCGCGATTCCGACGTCAGCCTGCGCGAGGGCCGGGGCGTCGTTGATCCCGTCCCCGACCATCGCGACCTTCCGGCCCTTCCGCTGGAACTTCCGTACCAGATCAGCCTTCTGTGAAGGCAGCACCTCCGCCACGACGTCGTCGATGCCGACTTCCTTCGCCACCGCCTCGGCCGCGCGCTTCGAGTCCCCGGAGACCATCGTCACTTCGACGCCGCGCGCGAGGAGCGCGGCCACCGCGTCTCGCGCACCCGACTTGATGGGATCCGCGATCGCGATGATCGCGTAGACCGTATTGTTCACGACGACGATCACCGGCGAACGCCCTTCCCCGGCCAGCCGGTCGGCGTCATTCGCCAACCCGCCCAGGTCGAGCGAGCGCTCGCGCGCGTGACGCAGGGAGATCACTTCGACGATCCGGCGATCCACGGTGCCCCGGACGCCGCGCCCTTCCATCGCCGCGAACTTGTCCACCGCGAGCATGCTGACGCCCTTGGCCTTGGCGGCATCCAGAATGGCGAGCGCCAGCGGGTGCTCCGAGCGCTGCTCCACCGACGCGGCCCACTTCAGGACGTCCGCCGGGGAGACGGGGGCGCCGTCACTCCGCTTCGCGGTGAGGATGTGCGTCACCACCGGATGGCCTTCCGTGATGGTTCCGGTCTTGTCGAGCAGGATCGCTTTCACTCGCGACAGATTCTCGATGGCCTGCCCGCCGCGGATCAGAATGCCGAGCTCGGCGGCGCGGCCGGTCCCGACCAGGATGGCGGTCGGGGTCGCGAGGCCGAGGGCACAGGGACAGGCGATGATGAGGACGGTGACGAAGGCCACGGTCGCGAAGAGCACGGCGGGCGACGGCCCGAGGTCGAACCAGACGACGAACGCGGCGATGGCGATGGCGATGACCACGGGGACGAAGACCCCGGCCACGCGGTCCGCCAGCGACTGGATGGCGGCCTTCGACCCTTGCGCCTCCTCGACCATCCGGATGATCTGGCCGAGCGCGGCGTCCTTGCCCACCCGGGTGGCACGGAAGACGACGCTGCCGGTCGTGTTCATCGTCCCGCCGACGATCTCGTCTCCCACCTTCTTCGTCACGGGCAGCGGCTCGCCGGTCAGCATGGACTCATCCACCGACGAAACGCCCTCGGTCACGATCCCATCCACCGGCACCCGCTCCCCGGGGCGGATGATGACGAAGTCGTCGACGACGACCGCCTCGATCGGCACGTCGGACTCCGCCGTACCCCGGCGCACTCGCGCGGTTTTCGGGCGCAATCCCGCCAGTTTGCGGATGGCCGCGGAGGTCTGACCCTTGGCCCGCGCCTCCAGCAGCCGTCCGAAGAGGATCAGCGCGATGATCGCGGAGACCGCCTCGTAGTAGACGTCGGCGGGGAGTCCGGCCTGGAGGAACACGCCGGGAATCACCGTGGCCACGACGGAGTAGAGGAAGGCCGCGCCCGTCCCCACCGCGATCAGGGTGTTCATGTCCGCGGTCCGGTGCCGGATTCCGCTCCACGTGGCCCGGTAGAACTGTCCACCCGACCAGACCATGACGGGGATGGTGAGCAGCCCCAACACGCGGCGGATCCAGTCGGAATCGAGGGGCCACCTCCCCTGCACCAGGTCGCGCAGCCGCTCGGAGACGGGCATCAGGACCCGGCCCAGCAGATCGAACCGGTGGAAGGTGTCGAGGGGCCGGTCCGCCATGAGGATCATGCCGCCGAGCATCGCGATCACGGCCACCACCGCGGCGAGCGCGAACTTCCAGGTCAGTGCCCTGACTTCGAAGGCGCGGGCCACGCGCTCCCGTTCCTCCGGATCCTCCGAGGGAATCGGCTCGGCCACCGCAAACCCGGCCGCCCGGACCGCGCCCTCGAGATCCTGCGCCGAGGTGACACCCGGAACGTATTCGACCGACGCGGTCTCCAGCGCCTGGTTCGCCAGGACCTTCACCACGCCGGGGACCTGCGCCAGCGCCTTTTCGAGCGGTGCGACACTCGGCGCATAGTGCAGATCCACGATCGCGATGGTGACATTGGCGAGACCGCAGTCGTATCCCGCGTTCCGCACGGCCCGCACCATCTGCCCGATGCCGGCGCCCGCGTCGTCGTAGTCGACGGACGCGCGGCCGGTGGCGTAGTTGACGCTGGCGGCGGAGACCCCCGGCTGTGCGGCGAGCGCTTCCTGCACCGTGATGGCGCAGGACGCGCAGCTCATGCCTTCGATGGGCAGGGTGATCCGCGCTTTAGCCATGGGCGGGGTGCGGTGAAGGTCCGGCGCGGCGTTCGGCATCCGCCGGCTCGACGACCAGACGGCCTTTCAGCATGCTCATCCCACAACGGAAGGGGAACTCGCCGGGTTCCCCAGGCGTGAATTCGATGGTCGTGTTCTGAAATGCCGGAAGGGCCTGATCGATGCCGAAGTGCTCGAAGACGACGCGCTCGGAGCAGTCGGCGGTTTCGTCGCGGTAGAAGACCAGGCGCACGGGCTTGCCGGCCTGGACGAGGATGGTGTCGGGCGAGTAGCCGCCTTTCACCAGGATGCGGACCTCCTGCACCCCATCGGCATCACGGGCGGCCGCAGGGGCCGCCCGTGATCCGAGGAAGTACCACAGCACCCACCCGATGGCGCATCCGCCGAGTATGGTGACGGCGAGCTGCACCCCGGTCATGCGTGGTTACTGCGACTCGATGCGCATGCTGTAGAACGACCGCCAGACGAAGACCACGGAGAGCAGGAAGAACACCGCCGCGATCGCTTCCGTCAGGCCCGTCCCACGCTCGGCGGAGAGCGAGACGGCCAGCTCCACCGCGAGGAGACCGAACAGCGTCGTGAACTTGATGATGGGGTTCATGGCCACGGACGACGTGTCCTTGAACGGATCGCCGACGGTGTCGCCCACGACGGTGGCGTCGTGGAGCGGCGTGCCTTTCTGCTTCAGCACCGTTTCGACGATCTTCTTCGCGTTGTCCCAGGCGCCGCCGGCATTGGCCATGAAAATGGCCTGGTACAGACCGAAGAGCGCGATGGAGATCAGATATCCGATGAAGAAATAGGGTTCGATGAAGGCGAAGGCGAGCGTGGCGAAGAAGACCGCCAGGAAGATGATGAACATGCCCTTCTGCGCGTACTGGGTGCAGATCTCGACCACCTTCTTCGAGTCTTCCACCGACGCCTTGGTGGCGCCCTCGAGCTTGATGTTCGCCTTGATGAACTCCACCGCGCGGTAGGCGCCGGTGGTCACGGCCTGGGTGGATGCGCCCGTGAACCAGTAGATCATCGCGCCGCCCGCGATGAGGCCGAGCAGGAAGGGCGGGTGAAGGATCGAGAGGTTGTTCACCAGCTGCGGATCCAGGCCGTTGGTGAGGGCCACGATGATCGAGAAGATCATGGTCGTAGCGCCCACGACCGCGGTGCCGATGAGCACCGGCTTGGCGGTGGCCTTGAAGGTGTTCCCCGCGCCGTCGTTCTCCTCGAGATTGTCCTTCGCTTTCGCGAAGTCCACGTCGAAGCCGAAATCCTTCTTGATCTGCGCCTGCACACCCGGGATCTGCTCGATGGTCGAAAGCTCGAACACCGACTGGGCGTTGTCGGTCACCGGGCCGTAGGAGTCGACGGCGATGGTCACCGGGCCCATGCCCAGGAATCCGAAGGCCACGAGGCCGAACGCGAACACGGCCGGCGCCACCATCAACGCCGACATTCCCACCGTCGAGACGCCGTACGCGATCGCCATCAGGGCCAGCATCGCGAAGCCGAGCCAGTAGGCCGAGAAGTCACCCGCCACGAGACCGGAGAGAATGTTGAGCGACGCCCCGCCCTGCTTGGAGGACGTGACGACCTCGGCGACGTGCTTCGAGTTCATCGAGGTGAACACCTTGACCAGCTCCGGGATGATGGCGCCCGCGAGCGTGCCGCAGGTGATCACCAGCGAGAGCTTCCACCACAGCGTCGGGTCGTTCCCGAGGTTCGGGATCATCAGCTTCGACACGATGAACGTCGCGACGATCGAGATGACCGACGTCAGCCACACCAGCATCGTGAGCGGCGCCTCGAAGTCCATCTTCGCCGCGGTGGCGTACTTGGCCTTGGTGATCGCGGCGTTGATGAAGTACGAGAGACCGGAGGTCACGATCATGATGATGCGCATCGCGAAGATCCAGACGAGAAGCTGGACCTGCACCAGCGGATCGTGCACCGCCAGCAGAATGAAGGTGATGAGCGCGACGCCCGTGACGCCGTAAGTCTCGAAGCCGTCCGCCGAGGGGCCGACCGAATCGCCGGCGTTGTCGCCGGTGCAGTCCGCGATCACGCCCGGGTTCCGGGCGTCATCTTCCTTGATCTTGAACACGATCTTCATGAGATCGGAACCGATGTCCGCGATCTTCGTGAAGATGCCGCCCGCCACGCGCAGGGCCGCCGCGCCCAGCGACTCGCCGATCGCGAACCCGATGAAGCAGGGACCCGCGTAATTGCCGGGGATGAAGAGGAGGATGATCAGCATCATGATCAGCTCCACCGACACCAGGAGCATGCCGATGCTCATCCCCGCCTTGGTCGGAATGTCATGGCAGGGGAACGCCTTCCCGCTCAGCGCGCCGAACGCCGTCCGCGAGTTGGCGAACGTGTTCACCCGGATGCCGAACCAGGCCACGCCGTACGACCCCGCGATCCCGATGAGGCTGAAGATGAGAATGATGACGACCGTGCCCATGGGATACCCGTGGACCACGGCGCCACTGGCGTCCACGGTGGTCGCGAGCCCGCCGAAGTAGATCGCGGCGATGGCTCCGATGAACACCCAGAGGATCATCAGGAACTTGCCCTGCGTGATCAGGTAGGTCTTGCAGGTTTCGTAGATGAGCTCCGAAATCTCCCGCATCGACTGGTGTACCGGGAGGTTCTTGAGCTGCGTGTAGATCATCAGCCCGAACCCGAGACCCAGCACGCAGACCACCAGCCCCCAGACGAGGAGCGAGTGGCCGTCGACGCCCAGGAAGTTGGCCTGACTCAAGCTGGGGAGAATCATGGCGGCCTCGCCGCCCGCTTCATGCTGAGCCGGTGCGGCCGTCGTGGCGGCGGGACCCTGGGCCATCAGCGCGCGGGCCGGCGCGAACGCCAGCAGCATTCCGAACGCCAAAAGGGCGGTGATCGTCATTCGGCGAATGCGCTCGAACGTCATGTGACGGTCATCTCCTGTGTGCGAAAGCGGTTGGGTACGGCGGCTCACTTGTCCCCGTACTCGTAGTATTCGACTCCCAGGTGGGTGATCTGCTCCTCACCCATCAGCCACCGGAGAGTGTTCTTCAGCTTCGTCTGCTGGATGAAGAGATCGTGCTCCGGGTACAGCCCCGGCGCGGTCTGCGGGCTCTTGAAGTAGAAGGAGAGCCACTCCTGCACGCCGCCCAGCCCCGCCCGCTGCGCCAGATCGAAGAAGAGCGCGAGGTCGAGCACGATGGGCGCGGCGAGAATCGAGTCCCGGCACAGGAAATCGACCTTGATCTGCATCGGGTAGCCCAGCCACCCGAAGATGTCGATGTTGTCCCAGCCTTCTTTGTTGTCGCCGCGGGGCGGATAGTAGTTGATGCGGACCTTGTGGAAGACGTTCCCATAGAGCTCGGGATAGGCGTCGGGCTGGAGGATGTACTCGAGCACGCCCAGCTTCGATTCTTCCTTCGTCTTGAACGACTCCGGGTCGTCGAGCACTTCCCCGTCGCGATTCCCCAGGATGTTCGTCGAATACCAGCCCGCGAGACCCAGCATGCGCGCCTTGAAGGCCGGCGCCAGCACGGTCTTCATCATGGTCTGGCCCGTCTTGAAGTCCTTGCCGCCGATGGGAATCTTCCGCTCTTCAGCGAGCGCGGCGAGCGCGGGCACGTCGACGCAGAGATTGGGCGCGCCGTTCGCGAAGGGCACGTTTTCCATCAGGGCCGCGTAGGCATAGAGCATCGACGGCGCGATGGCCGGATCGTTCTGCTCCATCGCCTTCTCGAACGCCGCCAGGGTCTGATGCGCCGGGCCCGGGGTGATGAACACCTCGGTGGACGCCGCCCACACGATCACGACGCGTGACACGCCACCCGACTTCTTGAACTCGCGGATGTCGGCGCGCAGCTGCTCGGCCAGGTCCTTCTTGCTCTTCCCGCGCTTCACGTTGGTGCCGTGGAGCCGCTTGACGTAGTTCTGGTCGAAGGCGGCCGGGAGCGGCTTGATCGATTTCAGGAAATCCGCGATCGGCTCGATGTGGTCCCGCTCCAGCACACCGGCCTTCACCGCCGCCGTGTGCGCGTCATCGGGGATCGGGTCCCACGCCGTGAACACCAGGTCCTTCAGGTCCGCGAGCGGGAGAAAGTCCTTGATCTTCGGGGCACGCTTGTCGGTCCGCTTGCCGAGCCGGATCGTCCCCATCTGCGTGAGGGACCCGATCGGCAGGGCGTGACCCTGCCGGATGTTCTCGACCCCCGCGATGAACGTGGTCGAGACGGCCCCGAGGCCCACCAGCATCACTCCCAGCTTGCCCTTCGCGGGCGCGATCTCGCGCTTCCCCCCTGCCGGCACCGTCACTGTCCTTTCCGCAGCGCCGCGGGATGCCCCGCGAGCGTATCGCGTTTGCGCGGCGTGGAGCCCGAGCCTCGCGGATCCGTGATCCGCGCCACGTGCACCACCCGCTGAATCACCGTGATCGTGGTCGTCACCGCCAGGAGCGCCATGATCCAGAAGATCAGCTGGCCGCCGGACCCGGCTCCGAAGAACAACGTCGGCGCTCCCAACACCAGAAACCGCTCGGCCCGCTGCGCGATTCCCACCTTCGCCTCGAGACCGAGTCCCTCGGCGCGAGCCCGCGTGTACGACACCAGGAGGCTGGCCGCGAGACCCACGATGGCGAGTCCCACCGCGAGGTCCCGCTGGGCGGCGGGCACGCCGCCGTGGATGAACCAGATGGCGATCCCGAGAAACACCGCCGACTCACCCACCCGGTCCAGTGTCGAGTCGTAGAACGCACCGAACTTGGTGGACAGATTCCCGAGCCGGGCCATCTGCCCGTCGAGGATGTCGAAGAGCCCGCTGGCCAACAGCAGCGCCCCACCCCACCGCGGAAAATCCTGCCAGTACGCGACGGCTGAGCCGACGACGACGGCCGCTCCACAGGTGGTGATGATGTTGGGCGTGAGGCCTGCCCGGATGGCACCCCGGGCAATCGGTCCGACGGCTTTCAGGAATCCGTCTCGGATCGACTGGGGAATAAGGATCATGGCCGGGGGGAAGGTAATGAAGGCCGGAGGGGGATGGAAGGAGGGGAAGGAGACAGAACCCTCAATAAAGCAAGTACTTGGCCCGCTCCCTTTCAAACCGACGGACTCCCTGATCCCACTGGCGCGTGATCATCGCCGCCGACTGCCCCGCCTCCACGCGCGCCCGCAGGCCCGCGCCCGCCAGCCGGTCGAACTGGGCAGCGCGGAGGGCGAACCGGGACGGGTAGTCCCGATGCAGCAGTACCAGGAGACGGACCGCCAGGCGAGTCGGGTCATAGGAGCGCCGGTCCGTCACGCGAAACCGCAGCCCGCGCAATGGCACCCCGTCATCCTTCCCGTCCGTCGGGTGGACCGGGGTGAACGTGATGGTATCCACCGCAACTCCGCGGACGCCGCCGAGCGCCTGCCGCAACTTCACGGGGTCGATCCAGGAGGCGCCGATCACCTGGAAGGCGAAGTCCGTCCCGCGCCCAACCGAGACATTGGTGCCCTCGAACAGGCAGAGCCCGGGATAATGATAGGCGGACTCGAGGGTGGGAAGGTTGGGGGACGGTTTGATCCACGGCAGCCCGGTGGAATCGTACGGCATGCGCCGGCGCCACCCCGCGGCGGGAACGACCGTGAGGCGCGCGTGGATGCCCAGCTGGTCATTTGCCATCCTCAGCAATTCCCCCAGCGTCATCCCGTGCCGCATCGCCACCGGAAGAAATCCGACGAACTCGGAGTCGGGATCACCGATTTTCACCCGTACGTTCCCCTGCACCAGGTCGCCTCCGACGGGATCGGGGCGATCGAGGACGACGACCGCCTTGCCGAGCTTCGTCGCATCCCGCATCAATGACGTCGCACTGGCCGGGTAGGTGTAATACCGGGCACCGACATCCTGGAGGTCGATGAGCAGGACGTCGATGGTCGCGAGGGCCGCGCGGGCCTTCGCCTCCGAGCCCCCGTAGAGGCTATAGATTGGAAGTCCCGTGGCCGAGTCGACTGCGTCGGGAAGGCCCGGCCTGTCTTCCTTGCCCTGAAAGCCATGTTCCGGACCGAAGAGGGCGGCGACCTGGAATCCATGTGCCCGCAGGACGTCGACGTCCCGCGCGCCTTGCCGGTCCACGCCGGTCTGGTTGGAGAGCAGGCCGATACGGCGCCCGTTGATGAGATGGGCGGAATCGGTGAGCACTACTTCGATGCCCGGCCGCACCTGGGCCGACCCGAGGCCGGCCGCGGCGAGACTCAAGACGATTGAGAGATGATGCGCGCGCATAGACTCCTGTACCTGATCGCCCCGCTGTTGCTCGTCGCCTGTCAGCCCAGCCGGCCGCCGGTTGCGGAGACACCGGTGCCGGCGCCGGCGGCCCCGTCCCCCAAGGATCCCACCGATTCGCTGATCGCCGCCATGTCGATCCACGACAAGGTCGGCCAGCTCATCGTTCCGTGGCTCCCCGGGAATTACACCGCCCGGGACGACTCGACGTTCCTGGTCGCCAGCCGGTGGGTCGATTCCCTCCGCGTCGGCGGCATCATCATTTCGGTCGGCTCACCCTTCGACATCGCCGCCAAGCTCAACGCCCTGCAGAGCCGGTCCCGGCTTCCGCTCCTCATCGGCGCGGACCTCGAATATGGCGCCGGCATGCGGCTCGTGGGGGGCACCTCCTTCCCGGCGATCATGGCCGCGGGCGCCACCGGCAATCCTCAGGATGCCTATACCATCGGCCGTGCCGCGGCGCTCGAAGGCCGGGCCGTGGGCATCCACGTGGATTTCGCCCCCGACGCCGACCTGAACAACAATCCGCTCAACCCCATCATCAATACGCGGTCGTTCGGCGAGGATCCGGCCCAGGTCTCCAAGCTCGTCTCCGCCTTCGTGCATGGCGTGCAGGACAACGGGATGCTCGCCACGCTCAAGCATTTCCCCGGGCATGGGAACACCGGCATCGATTCGCACATCGGCCTGCCGTACATCGGCGCCGGCTACCGGCAACTCGATTCCCTCGAGCTCATCCCCTTCCGCGCCGGGATAGCGGCGGGCGTCGCGGTGGTGATGAGCGCGCACATCGCGCTGCCCGCCATCACGGGCTCGGACGACCCGGGCACGCTGTCCAAGGCCGTGCTCACCGGGATGCTGCGCGACTCGCTCAAGTTCAAGGGCCTGGTCGTCACCGACGCGCTGACGATGGGGGCCATCGTGAGCAAGTACGGCGCGGGGGAAGCGACCGTGCGCGCCTTCCTGGCGGGGTCGGACCTCCTCCTCATGCCCGCGGACCCCGACTCCGCGATGACGGCGATGACGCAAGCCGTGATCTCCGGACGCATCACCCCCGCGCGCCTGGACTCGTCGCTGCACGCGGTGCTCGAGACCAAGTACAAGCTCGGCCTGTTCTCCCGCCGCACGGTGCCGCTCGACTCGATCATGAGCGTCGTGGGCGACTCGGCCTTTCAGCACCAGGCGAATGACATCGCGGCCCGGGCGCTCACGCTGGTGCGGGACACCACGGGGACCCTGTGGTCGGTGCGGCGCCGGCGTTCCAAGATCGCCCTCATCGCGTACGGCGATGAGTTGAACGGATCGGTCGGACAGACGCTGACCACCGAGCTCAGAACCGGTGGAGACACCATCGAATATTTCCGTCTCTGGCCGATGTCCGGCCCGGCCAGCTACGACTCCGCGCGCACGGTGATGACTCGCGCGGGCACCGTCATCTTCACGTCGGTCGTGCGGCCCCTGTCGGGGCGCGGCTCGATCGCGCTCCCTGATTCCCTCGCGAGACTCATCACGGTGACCGATTCCGCGAAGCCGACCATCCTCATCTCGGTCGGCAGTCCGTACCTTCTCGATCAGGTTCCGACGGCCCACTCCTACCTCCTGGGGTGGAGTGATGCCCGAGCGGTCGAGCGGGCGTTGGGAGACGCCCTGCTCGGGAAGACACCCATCGGAGGACACCTGCCTATTCGGGTACCGCCCTATCCGGTCGGTTGGGGAATCACGCTCGCACCGGGGATGCCATGCGACTGCATGCGGCACTGATCCTCGCGGGCGCCGTCGCGTGCCGCCCGCCGGCGATTCCCGAACCGGTGAGCACCGGGATCCCTGCCGCGTCCCCGGCGAGCCTCGGGTTCGACAGCGGGCTCCTCGACAGCGTCACGATCTATTTGCGCACCCAAGTGGACAGCGCCTTCCCGGGCGCGACGGTCGCCATCGGGCGTCATGGACGGATGGCGCTGGTGGCCGCGGTCGGCCACTACTCCACCACCGATCCACGGCCGGTGACGACGGCCACCCTGTATGATCTCGCGTCGTTGACCAAGGTCGTCGGCTGGACCACCGCCTGCATGCAGCTGGTCGACCAGGGACGCCTCGACCTCGACGCACCGGTGTCCCGGTACGTGCCCGAGTTTCGCGGGCCTCAGAAGGATCAGGTGAAGATCCGGAATCTGCTGACCCACACGGCCGGTTTCCCGCCCGATCTTCCCCTGTGGCAGGACACGAAGACGCGCGAGCAGGCGTTCGCGCTGGCCGACACCGCACCCCTCGCGAATCCTCCGGGGCAGACCTACGTGTACTCGGACGTGAGTGCGATCATCGGGGAGCAAGTCATCGAGCGCATCACCGGCGAACGGCTCGACCAGTACCTGGCGACGCACGTCTTCGGGCCCCTGGGGATGGTGGCGACGCGGTATCTCCCGCCCGCCAGCTGGAAGCCGATGATCGCGCCGACCGAGATCGACACGATCATGCGTCACCGGCTCATCTGGGGTACCGTCCATGACGAAAGTGCCGACCGGCTGGGCGGCGTTTCGGGGAACGCGGGGCTCTTCTCCAACGCGCTCGATCTCTCCCGCTTCGCGGCCATGCTGCTCGCCGGCGGTGCCTGGGACTCGCTGACCCTGGTACACGCCGAGACGATCGATGAATTCACGCGGAGGCAGGATTTGCCGCCGGGGTCGTCCCGGGCTCTGGGCTGGGACACGCCGTCGCAGCCGTCGTCCGGGGGAACCAAAATGACGGACCGCGCGTTCGGTCATACGGGGTTCACCGGCACCTCGATCTGGATCGATCCGGGCCGGGACCTGTTCGTGATTCTCCTGACCAACCGGGTGAACCCCACCCGGGCGAATCTCCGGATCGCGAAGGTGCGGCCGCGCGTGGCGGATCTGGTGGGGCAGGCACTGACGCATCCGGAGTACTGAGGACGTTGACACACCCGTGCCGCCTTCCTAAGTTGCGGCAGGACAAGGAGGAAGCACCGAGATGACCACGACGCAACAGACGCCGGTCACCGTCACGCTGACGGACCGGGCGGCCGATGAAGTACGGAAGTTCATGGCCGAGGAAAAGGTGCCGGCGGAAACGGCGGGACTCCGCATCGGCGTGATGCCGGGCGGATGCTCCGGCTTCAAGTACAGCCTCAACATCGAAGAGCGGGCGGCGGCGGACGACATCACCATCGAGTCGGCCGGTGTGCGTCTCTTCGTGGACACGTTCAGCGCGCAGTACCTGAACGGCGTCACGCTGGACTACAAGAGCAACTTCCAGGAGTCGGGGTTCGCGTTCGAGAATCCGAATGCGACCGGCGGCTGCGGCTGCGGATCGTCGTTCACCGTCTGACGCTTTGGTGCGTCGACTCCTGACAAGATATGGGGCCCGCGAATTTCGCGGGCCTCTTTTCTTCGCTCCCCACCCCGCCCCGTCATGCGCTCCCTCGACGTAGTCGTCATAGCGGTCTATTGCGCGGCGGTGATCGCATTCGGCCTGATCCGGGCCGGCCGCCAGCGGGACGCCGCGGACTACTTCCTCGGCCATCGGGGGCTCCCCTGGTGGGCCCTGATGTTTTCCGTCGTCGCGACCGAGACGTCGGCGCTCACCGTGATCTCCGTTCCCGGCATCGCGGCCCGGGGCGACCTCACGTTCCTCCAGATCGGTTTCGGGTATCTCGTCGGGCGGATCGGGGTCGCGGCGCTCCTCCTCCCTGGCTACTTCGAGGGAACCCAGGACACAGCCTACCAGCGGCTGGAGCACCGGTTCGGGCCCCTCGCCCGCCGGGTGGCCTCCGGAGTGTTTCTCGGCACGCGGGCGCTGGCCGACTGCGTCCGGATCTTCGCCACCGCCATTCCCCTCGCCATCATCACGCACTGGAGCCTGCCCGCGGGGATCCTCGCCATCGGGGTCGTCACGCTCGTGTACACGTGGGTGGGAGGACTCAAGGCGGTCGTGTGGGTCGATGTGATTCAACTGGGCGTCTACCTGATCGGCGGGATCGCGACCTTGATCGTCGCCACGCAGGCCGCGGGGGGCACGGCCGCGTTCATCGGCGCCGCGAATGCCGGCAAGCTCAAATTCCTCGACTTCACGCCCTCGTTCCACCTGCTCTACACCTTCTGGGGCGGGGTCCTGGGGGGCGCCCTGTTGTCGGCAGCCTCTCACGGGACCGATCACCTCATCGTTCAGCGTCTCCTCGCCGCCCGGAACCTCAAGGACGCGCAGCGCGCACTCGTGGGTTCGGGGGTCCTGATCATCCTGCAGTTCGCGCTCTTCCTGCTCGTTGGGACCAGCCTGTGGCTCGCCGGCGCGGACCCGGGGAGCGTCGGCCGGAGTGACGCGATCTACCCGACGTTCGTCGTCAACCGGCTGCCGGCGGGTCTCTCGGGGCTCGTCGTGGCGGGGATCCTCGCCGCGGCCATGAGCAGCCACGCCTCGGCGGTCAACTCGCTCGCCTCGGCCACCACTCACGACTTCTACGTGCCCCTCACCGGAAAGACCGATCCTGCTCGCGTGCTGTCCGTCGGCCGCTGGCTGACCCTCTTCTGGACCGCGGTGCTGGTCGCCGGCGCGATGGCCTTCCGCGACCAGAACACGCCCGTCGTCCAGCTCGCGCTCTCCGTGGCGTCGATCACCTACGGTGGCCTGCTGGGCACCTACATTCTCGGGGGCACGTCGCGGCCGCGTCAGGTAGACGTGATCGTCGCGATGATCGTCAGTACGCTGGTGATGCTGCCCATCGTCATCGGGGTCCCCGTACGCTGGCTGCCGGGACTCGCGTGGCCCTGGTATGTCCCGCTGGGGACGACGATCACCGTGGCCGTGGGTATGCTGTCCTCGCGCATTAGACGGCCCCCACTAGACGGCTAGACGGTTAGACGGCTAGTGGCGCACGAAAGGGAGATTCGACCTGCGATGACCTCGCCTATCCAACCGTCTAGCCGTCTAGCCGTCTACGTCGGGGTCGACGCCGGCGGTTCTCACACCACCGTGGTGCTGGCGGACCAGGCCCGGCAGGTCCTCGCCCGGGTGGAAGGTCCGGCCTCCGCCATGCGCCCGGGGGGCGGGAAGAAGTCCGCGGCCGTCATCGCGGACGCGGTCCGGCGGGCGGCGAATCAGGCGGGCCGCGAGCTCCCGGCCGGCTGGATGGGCGTCGGCGCAGCCGGTGCGGGGCGCGATGTCGAGCAGGAAGAGCTCCAGGAAGCCCTGATGGAGACCGGACTCGCGGGCGAAGTGCGGGTCGTCTCCGACGGCGAGGCGGCGCTTCGCTCCGCGTTCGGCACCGAACCCGGCATGCTCATCTCCGCCGGCACGGGGTCGATCGCATATGCGCGCGATCCCGGCGGGCGGCTGCACCGCGCCGGCGGGTACGGGTGGCAGATGGGCGATGAAGGTGGCGGGTACTGGCTCGGACGGCAGGCGCTCGCCGCCGCGGGCGCCCAGCGGGATGGGCGCGGAGAGGGCTCGACCCTCGGCTCCAGACTCCTCGGAGCGCTGGGACTTCGGGATTTCGACGATCTGGTGCGGTGGGCGGCGACAGCGACGCCCGGACAGGTGGCGAGCCTCGCCCCGCACGTGCTCAACGCCGCACAGGAAGGCGAACAGGTGGCGCAGATGATCGTCGGGGAAGGTGCGGCCGCACTGGGTGACCTCGTGCGGGCCCTGCTGACACATTTCCGGGAGGGACCTGTCGCTCTGGCCACGGGTGGCGGGTTGCTGCGCGCTGACTCTCCCCTGCTCACCGCCCTGCGCTCGAACCTCCGCGCCGACCCGGTCGCACTGGCCCACCGCCCGGTGGATCCCGCGCTCGGCGCCCTGACGCTGGCGCCGAAGCCCTAGGCTCCGTCCTTCAGCCGCCCGCGGACCTTGCTGTGGCGGACGCTGTAGAGGAAGTAGATCACCGCCCCCAGGGCCAGCCACCCCACGAACCGCAGCTGGGTGATCGTCGGCAGGTTCCAGATCAAGTACACGCAAAACGCGATGGATATCGCCGGCAAGACCGGGACCCAGGGCGTCCGGAACGGGCGCGGGCGTTCGGGGTCGACGCGGCGCAGCACGATGATCCCCAGCGCCACCAGGATGAACGCGAACAGCGTGCCGATGTTCGTGAGCTCCAGCACGATGCCGATGGGTGCGAAGGCGGCGAAGACGCCGACGAAGATGCCCGTCACGATCGTGGTGATGTGCGGCGTCTTGTACTTCGGGTGAATCTTGGCGGCCCAGGGTGGCAGCAGCCCGTCGCGCCCCATCGACATGAAGATGCGCGCTTGCCCGAGCTGGAAGACCAGCAGCACCGACGTCATGGCCGCGACGGCTCCCAGCGACAGGATGCCCGTGGCCCAGTCGGCGTGCACGTAGTGCAGCGCCACCGCGAGCGGATCAGGGACATTGAGCTGATCCCAGGGGATGAGCCCGGTCAGCACCAGCGCGATGGCTACAAAGAGCAGGGTGCAGATGATCAGGGATGCGATGATGCCGATGGGAATTCCCCGCGCCGGGTCCTTCGCTTCCTCCGACGCGGTACTCACGGCGTCGAAGCCGATGTACGCGAAGAAGATGATGGCCGCGCCGGCGCCGATCCCCCTCAGTCCGTTGGGGGCAAAGCTCGGCGTGGTCCATTGGGACGTGTGGATGAACCCCAGCCCGACGACCAGGAACAGTAGAATGATCCCGACTTTCACGGCCACCATGAGGGTGTTCACCCACGCAGACTCCGTGGTGCCGATCACGAGCAGCCAGGTGATCACCGCCACGATCAGGAAGGCCGGCAGATTGAAGGAGACGGGGATGCCGAGCAGGTGCGGGACCGCGGCGTGGGTGTTGACCGCCGTGAGCGTGTCGGTCACGATCCATCGTGGCAGCGTGATGCCCAGCCCGCGGAGCAGTGAATCGAAATAGCCGGACCAGCCGATGGCCACCGCGATGTTCCCCACCGCGTACTCGAGGATCAGGTCCCACCCGATGATCCACGCGACCAGCTCGCCGAGGGTCGCGTAGGCGTAGGTGTAGGCACTGCCCGCGATCGGGATCATCGCGGCGAACTCTGAATACGTGATGGCCGCGAGGGCGCTGGTGACGCCGGCGACGAGAATCGAGATGACGATCGCCGAGCCCGCCCCGGGGTGGGCACTGTCCCCGGTAATGGCCGAGCCGATGGCGACGAAGATCCCGGCGCCGATGATGGCGCCGACGCCGAGCGCGGTCAGCTGGATGGCGCCCAACGAGCGTTTGAGCCCGCCCCCGGATTCCCCGTCGGCGATGCACTGGTCGACCGTCTTACGGGCAAAGAGCGACATGCGCCTCCAAGGGGGGCGGCATCGCCGCCTGCCTGTGTTGACTGTCGGTTACCGCGAGATCGTGAACGGGACCACACTCGCGACGGGAACGCCTTCGAGTGTCTTCGCGGGATAGAATTGGTTCGACTTAAGCTGCTTCACCAGCGTTTCCCGGCAACCGGCGTCCTTCGGCGGCGGCTCCAACTGCACGTCGGTCACCTCTCCCCCCTCCGACACCGCGATCATGGCAACGGTGCGTCCGTGGAAGCAGGGCGGCGGCAAAATGGTCAACTTCGGAGACGCTATCAAGATGTGGGGACCGCCCCCGTGGCCCGGACCCGAGTCGTTGCCGACACCGGGACCCACGCCCGCACCCTTCCCTCCACCCGACCCCGGGCCTTCTCCCGGACCCCCGGTGGTCCCATTGCCCGTTCCTGGTGCAGTCGCGACCTGAGTCTCGACCGGCTGAGGCGCGGGCTGGAGCTTCGGCAGATCGAGCTTCGCCGGCACGGGGAGTGGGAGATGCGTGGTGACCTGTGGCGCCGGCGGAACGGCCACCGCTTGCGGGGCATTGACCCCCGACAACAGAAACATGTGGAGCGCCTGGCGTCCGCCTCCGCCGCCCCCGCCTCGCGGCCCCGGGCCATCCCCCGACCCGGCCAGGAGCTCGGCGCTCTTCCAGAAGAGCAAGGCGAGAACGAGGACGTGAACGGCGATGACGATCGCACCCGTCCGCCCCATCCGCAGCCGGGGAACGACGAGCTGCGGTGACGGGAGATCGGGCTTGCGGTGCCCGGACGGAGGGGCGTAACGGTCGCGCTGGAACACGGTC
>DASUBP010000289.1:0-2875 GCA_035763205.1 Gemmatimonadales bacterium | reverse complement strand
TAACTCGCTCGCAAACCGTACGTTAGCTGCCCCTATGGCGACCGGTGCTCTCGTCGTTCTCACCACGCTGAGCACGGTCGAAGATGCGCGGCACCTCGTCCACGCCCTGGTGAGCGAGCGCGTGATTGCCTGTGGGACTGTTCTGCCGGCGGGGACGTCGATCTATCGCTGGAAGAATGAAATCAAGGAAGAAACGGAAGTGGTGGTGCTGATGAAGACCGAAGCGTCACGCTGGGATGCTCTGGTGACGGCGGTACAAGCTCGGCACCCCTATGAAGTCCCCGAGTTGCTGGCGCTCCCCGTGGAGCACGGTCTGGAAGCGTACCTGAGTTGGATCGAGCATGAGGTGGTGACGTGACCCGACGGCATCTGCGCCGCTGGCCCCCGGTGGCCGAGCGCGCCCGAGTAGCGGCTCAACTCCTGGCGGAGGCCGCTGCGTTTACCGAAGACGTCGGATTGCTCACCGGTCCCCTCGCGCTCGCGCCCGCCGGTGGCATGCCGAAGACGCGGGTCCCCGCGCCCGTCACCGTTGTGGCTCCTCCACCAGCGCCCGAGCCGGCACCCGCTCCAGCTGCCGCTCCCGAACCGACGGCTCCCACTCCCGTCGCCTCGACGCCCGTTCCCGCGGCGATGGCGCTCGCGGAAACGGGCGTGACCCTCGCGCGCCGCGGCCTGTGGTCGCAGGCAGTGCCCCAGTTCCGCCACGCGATCGAGCTCGATCCGGTCAACGTGCCGATCTGGTGCCGGTTGGGTGAAGCGCTGAACCACATCGATGACCTGGACGGTGCGCGCCTGGCGTATGAGAAGGGCCTCGCCGTGGACGAGAAGCACCCGCGAGCCCTCTACGGCATGGGCGTCGTGCTCGACCGGCTCCGCCGTCCGGAAGAAGCGACCGTGTACTATCGCCGAGCGCGGGAGGCCACCGCCCGGTGATTCGCGTGGTCGTGGCCGACCTCGCCAGTTGTCCCGCCGATGCCGTCGTTCGCCCCACCAGCAGTCACTTCGATTCGCTCGTGACCGACTCGTTCGGGCTGGGCGGTGCGGTCGTCACCGCCGGCCAGGGCGCCGTCGCAGCGGAGTTCGTGATTCAGGCCTGCATTCGGGAAGAGGCTCATCACGCACCGACGCGGGAGATGGTGAGCCGCGCCTGGCGCGCGGCGTTGCAGCAAGCCTCGGAGTGGGAGTTCCGCCACGTCGCGGCGCCCATCCTCGGCGCTGACGACGGCACGGGCGCCCTGCCGGCCAAGGATGTCGCAGATCTCCTGGTCGAGGTCCTGGAGCAGCACCGCGCCCGCTCCGCCTTCCCCGCTGAGGTATCGTTCGTAGTCGCCAACACCGATGAGAGAGACGTGATCGAAGCCGCACTGCGTCGCGCTTCCGCCCGCGCCTCGTGAACCGCAAGCAGGTCGGGATCCTCATACTGATCATCTGGGCCGTGTCCATGGCCTGGCTGGTCCGGCGTGTGTACTTCCAAAGCACCGGATCGCGGCTCGCGAACGCGGCCCTCTCGGTGCAGCCCGGCGCCGCGTACTATCGCGTCGACGTCGGTGGCCGCCAGGTCGGGTACGCCTCCACGACCCTCGACACCCTGACCGATTCACTTCGCGTGGTGGACGCCGAGGTGATCGAGACCGCGGCGGACGGGCATCTCAACCGCACGACCACGCGTTCGGAGGCCAAGCTCTCCCGCGCGCTCCGGCTCGAAACGGTCGACGTGAAGTACACCGAAGACGGACGTGCGTACACGGCCGCCGGAATCTTCACGCAGGACAGCACCATCAAGCTCGCGGTGTCCGACGGCCGCCTCACCGCCCGTTCCGAGACCAGGACCCACCGCACCCCGATGATCCCGTCCCTGATGCCGTTGCGCCTGGCGTTCGGGGGCGAGATGAAGGTGGGAGCCACGTTCGACACCCGCGTCTTCGACTCACCGATCCTCATCACCCGGGACGTGCACGTGCGGGTCGCCGCCGAGACCACGCTCGTGAATCCCGACAGCGCCGAGTTCGACTCGACGACGAAGACCTGGGTACCGGTGCACTTCGACACCACCCCCGCCTTCCGGATCGAGGGTTCCGGGACCGGTGGCCCCTTCCGGCTCTGGATCGATCCGCAGGGACGCGTGGTGCGCGAAGAGCGCCCGACGGGCGTGGTGTACAACCGCACGGCATTCGAGCTCGCGGTCCAGAACTTCCGCCACCGCGACACCCTGGCGATCAAGGCGGCATCGTTGTCCCAGCGGCCCGGGCTCGTGGGGACCTTTCCACCGGAACGCCCCATGCCTCCGTTGACGGCAATGCGCGTCCGCCTCGGCGGAGCGCCGATTGCCGGCTTCGATCTGGCGGGGGGTGGCCAGGCGTTGGCCGGTGATACCGTGACCGTTCGACAGGTGGCGCTGGACAGCCTCCACCCACGGTACCGCGTACCTCTCCACGACTCGCTCTTCACCGAGACGCTGCACTCGGAGCCTCTGATGCCGGTCGCCACCATGGACGTCGGATTCCCCTTGATGCGGCTGATCGGCCAGGAACGGGAGCCCGTCAAGGTCGCCGGCATGATCACCCACTGGGTGTTCCAGACCGCCCGGCACGACACCACGGCCCTGAGACCCGAAGCGCTGCTGCCTCTCTCCTCGAGCAAGGGCGATTTCGACGGCGTGAACACGCTCTTCGTCACGATGTCGCGTTCGGTGGGCATCCCCGCGCGGCGGGTGGCGGGTGTACGACGGGTGGGTGACCGCTTCTACTATTACGAGTGGGCGGAGGTGTGGCTGGGGCAATGGGTACCGGTCGACGCCTACAATGACCAGTTCCCCGCGGATGCTTCCCATCTGCGGTTGATGATCGGGATGCCCGGGCGTCGCGCCGTCATGACG
>DASUBP010000288.1:0-5884 GCA_035763205.1 Gemmatimonadales bacterium | reverse complement strand
CGAGTCGTTCAGCGCGGTGAGGGGCAGCGCCTTCACGAAGGGCAGCATGACGTCGGGAAACCGGGAATACGAGAAGAAGGTCCCCGAGAGAATCCACATCGGCAACATCGCCAGATTCATCAGGCCCGACACGCCTTCGATGGTCCGGGCCCGGCTGGCGATCAGGAGTCCGAGTCCCGAGAAACAGAGCGAACCCAGCAGGGCGATGCCCGCGAGCGCCAGCCACGAACCCCGCACCCCGACGCCGAAGATCACCCAACCGAACCCCACCAGCGCGGCGACTTCGACCACGAGGAAGACCAGGCGCGACAGGATGAAGCCCAGCAGATAGTGGCTCTTCCGCATCGGCGTCGCCATGAAACGCTTGAGCAGCTTTTTTTGGCGCGCGTTCACCACCGCGAAGCCGACCCCCCAGATGCCCGAGCCCAACAGGTTCATGCCGAGGAGGCCGGGAATCAGAAAGTCGATGTACCGGGAGCCGCGGGCCGTCACGTGATCGTTGGTCGTGGCCACCGGATCGGCACGTCCGGCCGCGCGCTGCAGCGCCTGATCCACTTCGAGGCGCGCGGGGCGGCTCTCGTCCCGGGTCGGGTCGAACCGGTACGTCACGGGATTGCCCGGGACGACGAGGATCGCGATGCTGCCGCCACGGAGCCGCGCCCCCGCGGTGGCCGAATCGAGGACGATGGGGCGGAGTGCGGAGTCCGCCTTCAGCGCGGCGACCACGGCACTGTCGCCCGCTCCACTGCGCACGCCGACCGAAATCGCCGACGGCCCCTTGTTCCGGAACGCGAGCCCGAGCGCCGCGGCCAGCACGATCGGAAATCCGAAAACCCAGAAAATGGCCTCCGGCTCGCGGTAGAACTCGCGGACGCGGGAGATCGTGAGCTGGAAGATGGGATGGTTACGCATCGCGCAGCTGCCGCCCGGTGAGGGACACGAACACGTCTTCGAGGGTGGCGTGGTGCGTGGTGAGGGATGCGAGGGCGATGTGCCGGCGCTGAAGCGCAGCCATCAACGCCGGGAGGACCGTGTGCAATTCAGCAGCGGTCAGCGATAAGCCGTCAGCCGTCAGCCGGACGCTCCGAATCCCCGGCAATTTCTCAAGCTCGGGTTTGAGATCCGCCGGCGAGCCGCCATTGGCCAGCGCGAACTCGATGACGTGCTCCGCGCCCAGGGACGCGATGAGCTCCCGCGGCGTTCCCAGGGCGATCACTTTCCCGTGGTCCATGATCGCCACGCGGTCACAGAGCCGCTCGGCCTCGTCCATGTAGTGGGTGGTCAGGAGGACGGTATGCCCCTGCCCCTTGAACCGCTCGACGACTTCCCAGAGCTGGCGGCGTGATTGCGGGTCGAGGCCCGTCGTCGGCTCGTCGAGGAAGAGCAGATCGGGCTTGCCGACCAGCGCGCAGGCCACGGCCAGACGCTGTTTCTGCCCCCCGGAGAGCTTCCCCACCCAGCTCTCCTTCTTCTCGCCCAGGGAGACGAGGTCGAGGACTTCGTCCACGGTGTTGGAGGTCTCGTAGAATGACCGGAAGAGGGACAGCGTCTCGTTCACCGAGAGCTTCTCGGCCAGCTGGGTCTCCTGGAGCTGGATGCCGAGGTGTTCGCGGAGGGCGCGGCCACCCGCCTCGTCCGACCACTGCATCCCCAGCACTTCGACCTCTCCGGCGTCGGGGAGGGTCAGCCCTTCGAGGATCTCGATCGTGGTGGTTTTCCCGGCGCCGTTGGGCCCCAGGAGTCCGAAGCATTCGCCGCGATGGATGGTGAGATCGAGTCCCGCGACCGCCGTGACGTCGTCGTATTTCTTGACGAGTCCCGCGGTGCGGATGGCTGGGCCGTCCGGGCCGCCGGGTCCGTCAGTGCGCGGGCTGCTCACCGGCCGCGTGCTTGTCGTCTTTCTCGGGCTGCATGGCGTTCTTCATCGCCAAGTCGAGCTGCATGTCGATGCTGTTCAGGCCGTCGTTCAGTGCCCGGATCTTCACGTTCATCCCCTGGCTCCGGCTGGCCACGACGGACAGGTTGCCGGCGAGGTCGCCCACGGTGCCCACGGGGGAGGTGAGCAGCCTCTGGCGCATTTGCTGCATTTCGCGGGCGATCATCCCCGAGAGGTTGTTCACCACCGTGGCCTTGGCCGCGCGGTTCGATTCCAGCTCTTTCAAGGTCGCGCGGGTGTGACCGACGATCTTCTGGAGCTCGGTGATCTGATCGACTCGCCGCTGCTGGCTCGCACTGAGTTTGACGCCCGCCATCCGGTACTCCCCCCTGGGTCAGGCCTTAATAGTAGCCGGGGCATCCGCGACCGGCTGTGCGTGGGGCTCCCGCGTGGTGAGGAAGAGCGCCACCGCCACCACCACGGCCGCGGCGGTGAAGGGGATCCGGTGCCCGAACAGCTGGTACGCGGCGGTGGCCCCAGCCGGGCCGATGATCGCCGCAATCCCGCGAAGGGTCTGCTGCGCTCCCATCACCTGGCCCATTTCCGCCCGTTCCGTGCGCTGACTCACGAGAGACGTGCTGGCGGGGAACAGCAGGGCGTTCCCGATGGGCACCAGTACCAGACACGCGACGCAGAGAAACAGCACCGGAGGGAGCGGGATCAACGCCAGCCCCAGCAAGACCAGGGCGGCGCCCAGACGCATGGTCCGAACCTCTCCCAGCCACGCGTTGATCCACCCCACCGGCGCCGTCCGCATGACCACGCCGACCGCGCCGAATACCATGAAGACGTACCCAATGCCCTTCTCCGTGACTCCGAAGGTGTCCTTGAGGTACAGCGCGAGGACACCGATCAACCCGGTGAGCGCCAGCATCCCGATGACGTAGATCCAGATGACCCGGGGGGCAGGACGGGCGGGATGCCGGACGATCTCCCAGAGCGTCGCCTGCACCGAGCGGGGCGACTTCGCGGGAACCGCCGGGTTGGGGGTGGAATACTGATGCCGCGACTCGGGGAGCCACTTCCAGGCACAAATGGCATTGATGAACACCAGCGCGGCGGCGATCAGGCCGGGGGCAGCCGGTCCGATGGTCGTCGCGAGCCCTCCCAAGGGTGGACCGACGATCACTCCGAGCGACGTCCCGGCGGAAACCCATCCCAGCGCTTTGGCACGATCCGCCGGTTCCATCGCGTCGGCCACGTACGCCTGTGCGACGCCGGTGGTACCGCCGCCCAGACCCTGCACGATGCGCGAGAGGAACAGTACCGTCAGCGACGTCGCCAATCCGAACACCAAGTACGCCCCGCAGGCACCCAGCAGCCCCGCGATCAGCGCCGGGCGTCGGCCGTAGCGGTCCGAAAACCGGCCCCACAGGGGCGACGCGACGAGCTGAGCCACCGAGAATGCGCTGTACAGCCACCCGACCATCCAGTCCTGCGCGTGGAATCGGAGGGCGTAGAACGGCATGAGTGGGGCGATGATCATCAGACCGACCATGTCGACGAAGCACACGGCGATCAGCACGATCAGGCGCTTCACAGAAGGGCTCAGGTTCACCGACGGGCTCCAATGGCGAGGACGACGGCACTGACTATCATGAGCACCACACCGAACGCGGCCGCCACGCCGATTTCGTTCAGCCTCAGCGACGACAGAATTTCCATCGAGATGGGACGCGTGTCGTAGGTATAGAGTACCACCGACGTCACGAAGTCACCCAAGGCCGCCACGAAGGCCAGACTGGCGCCCGCCATCAGCGCCGGCGACAGGAGCGGCAGGCTCACCCGCCGGAACGTCTGCCACCGCCCCGCCCCGAGACTCGCCGCCGCTTCATCGAATGCCGGATCGAGCTGCCGGTATCCTGCCAGAATCGCCCGCCCCGTCACCGGAATATTCCGCACCAGATAGGCCAACGGGAGGATCGCCGCCGTTCCTATCAACACCCAACGAGCCTCCAGGGGTTTCATCACGCTGAACGTGGTCGCCAGGGCGATCGCGAAGACCGTCCCGGGCAACGCCCACGGCAGCGCCACCAACGCCTCGATGATCCGGGACAGCCGCGCCCGGCGCCTCACCACCATCCACCCGGCCGCGAGGGCCAGGACGACGGCCCCTGCCGTACTCACCACCGCCATCCAGAGAGAGTTCACGAGCGGCGCGAGCCGCGCCGGCTCCTCGAGCAGGCGGCGATAGTTGTCCAGGTTCAACACCGGAGGGAAGGCTTCGGTTGTCCACGTTGCGTATGGGACGAGCGAGACCAAAATCAGGGTCAAATGGGGCAGGAGCAGCACCACTGCCAGCACCCACCCCGCCACCGTCGCCGTCACCCGCGCCATCGGCGTTCGGATCACACGGCGCTGAGGCGCCGCGCCTTTCCCCAAGGACACCACTCCGACGTCACCCTCGGTGCGCCGCAACAGCACGAGCCCGATCAGCGCCAGGAGCGCCAGGGCCACCGTCTCGACCATCGCCAGCGCGTCTTCGCCATTCAGCCGGGAGGCGACGATCTGGGTCGGCATGACCCGGAAACCGCCGCCGAAAACGTACGGCGCGGAGAATGACCCGAGTGCGGTCATGAACGTGAGCAGTGTGGCGCCGGCCAGCGAGGGCCGGAGGAGCGGCAGGGTCACCCGAAAGAGTGTCCGCCAGCGCCCCGCGCCGAGTGCGTGCGCCGCCTCGATCATCGCGGCGTCGACCTTCGCGAGTCCCGCCCGGGTGAAGAGATAGAAGTAGACGTACATCGAATACGCATGGACGAGCAGGATCGCCCCCGGTCCCTGCAGCTGCCAGGGCGCCTGTTGAAAGCGGAAGACGTACTGCAGGGCCCGCGCGACGAAACCTGATTCGCCGTAGAGAAAGAGGAAGGCGATGACGCCCACCAGCGGAGGCAGCACGGCGGGGAGCGCGATCAACGAGCCGAGGAGTTTGCGTCCCGGGAACTCGAACCACTCGAAGAGGAAGGCGAGCGGGATGCCGATCACCGCCGCCAGGGCGACGCTGGCCACCGAGATCCAGCAGCTGGCCCAGAGTGCCCTCCACTCGGTGCTCCGGGACACGAAGGCGTGGATCGCGGTCGCGTGCCCCGCGTCGACCACCACGATGAGCACCGGATAGAGCACCAGCCAGCCGAGCAGCAGCGTGAGCAGCAGGCCGGACGACGAGCGCCTCCTCATGCCGGGAACACGGCCTTTCGCACGGCCGCGAGAGTGACGTGGTCCCCCACCACGGCGGCACGGGGCTCTGACAGCACTTCGACGCGCGCGCCGCTCGCGATTTCGACCAGGAGAAAGGCGCTCGCGCCCGTAAAGCGGCGTTCCTTGACCACCCCGGCGACACCCGGGCCCTTCACGATGCGGAGATGCTCCGGGCGAATCACGAGCGCCTGTCCCGGCTCCCCACCGAACGCCAGGGCCGCGCTGCCCTTCAGCACGTTGGCGCGGCCGACGAACGTCGCGACGAAGAGGCTCGAGGGAGTGTCGTAGACCTGATCGGCGCTCCCGATTTGCTCCAGGCGGCCACCATTCAGCACGGCGACACGGTCGCCGAGATCGAAGGCCTCTTCCTGCTCGTGCGTGACGAAGACGGTAGTGATGCCCACCCGGCCGATCACTTCGCGGAGCTCGCGCCGGGTGCGTTCGCGAAGGGAGGGATCAAGATTGGAGAGCGGCTCGTCCAGCAAGAGCACGCGCGGGTGGGGCGCGAGCGCCCGGGCCACCGCGACGCGCTGCTGTTGACCCCCCGAGAGCTCCTGCACCTTCCGCTTTTCAAACCCGGCCAGATCCACGAGGCCCAGGGCTTCAGCGACCTGCGCCGCGCGGTCACTGCCCCTGGCCAGACCGAACGCGACGTTCTCCCCGACATTCAGATGAGGGAAGAGCGCGTAGTGCTGAAACACCATGCCGAACCGTCGCGCCGCCGGCGCCATCCCCGTCACGTCTTCATTCTCC
>DASUBP010000287.1:0-2619 GCA_035763205.1 Gemmatimonadales bacterium | reverse complement strand
ATCGCGTACCTCCCGTTCGGCGGCTACGTGAAAATGGCCGGACTGGAAGAAGAAGGGATGATGGGGGAGGTCGAGGGCGGCGCGGCGACGGTTCCCGTCGACCCGGAGCGTGCCTTCGACCGGAAGCCATTGGTGGTCCGCAGCGCGGTGATGCTGGCCGGGGTCACGATGAATTTCCTGTTCGCCTGGGCCGTCTACTCCGGCATTGCCGCGAGCGTCGGGACGGAGCGGATCGCGACCACCCAGATCGACACGGTCATGGCCGGCAGCCTGCCTCCCGGCGCCGAGGCTCTGGGCACCATCAAACGTGGTGAGCGGATCGTGGCCGTGAACGGCGATTCCGTCCACTCGTGGGAGGGCGTGGGCGAAGCCATCGGGTTTGCGCACCTGCCGATCAGCATCACCGTCGCAGGACGACCGGAGCCCATCGTTCTTTCGTCCATTCGAGACGGTCAGGACCGCGCCACCGCGTTCGGCGCGCTGGTGCCGGCCTATCCCGCCAAATTGAAAGAAGTCGCTCCCGGCACGCCCGCCGAGCGCGCGGGGTTGCGCGCGGGGGACGTGGTGATCCGCGCCGGCGCCGACACGATCGCGAATTGGGGGCAATTCCAGCGTGCCATCGTCAGCAATCCGCACCGGCGCGTGGAACTTGGTGTCCGGCGGGGTGATTCGACGCTGACGCTCGCGATCACGTTCGACGCACACCCCGATACCGCGAAGGGGAAGGGGCCGGCCGACTCGATCGGGTATGCCGGTGTACGGTGGGATCCGCCGATCGTGCGGACGAAGTACAGTGTGACGGGTGCCGTCGGGGAGGGATGGCGGCAATCCGAGCATGCGCTGGGGATCGTAACGGGCAGTCTGCGCATGCTCGTGACCCGCGAGGCGTCGCTCCGCGACCTGGGAGGCCCGATTGCGATCGGGAAGATCTCCGGGGATCAGGCCCGCGAGGGATGGCCAAGCCTCTTGCAGTGGATGGCCATCCTTTCGGTGAACCTTGCCCTGTTGAACCTCCTGCCGATTCCGATTCTCGACGGTGGCCAGATGGTGTTCCTGATCGCCGAGGGAATCCGGAGACGTCCGCTGTCCATCGAATTGCGGCTGCGGCTCACGCAGGTGGGGTTCATCTTCATCGTGGCGTTGATGCTCTTCGTGGTCGGGAACGATCTGATTCGCTATGTCATCCACTAGAGAGACGCTCGCCGAGTACGTCGGCGGGCGGATCAAGGCTGACCGGCTGGTCGCGGCGGTCGCCGCGGCGTATTACCGGGAGCGCAAAGCCTTGAAGGGCGAGGGGTGGCGCGAGCTGATCGCGGTGATCGAGCGCGGCGCGCCGGGTGTGGTCGAGCTCGCCGCGGCCGAGGGGAAGGGCTTCGAGATCAAGCTCGCCGAGCGGCCCTTTCCCTCGGCCTTCGAACCCGCACTACGAGCTGCGGCGCAAAGGGCGCTCTCTGAAGTGCCTGCCAGCATCTCGGCAGACCAAACTCCCACGGTGACCCTACCAAGTCGCGGATTCTTCGGGCGGATGATCGATAGAGTTGCCAAGTGGCTAAGTCGCTAGGTCGCTAAGTGACCTAGCGACTTGGCGTCTTAGCGTCTTAGCGTCTTATCAGCCTCGCGACCAAAACTGCCAGCACCACGACGGCCACCCCTAGCACCACAATTTCCCACGGGAATCTCTTTTTCACCGGACGCTTGATCGCGACCTGCTCCCGCGTTCCGGGAGGCGGCGTCCCGATTTCCAGCGTCGGCCGGTGCTTCGCCTCGACGTCCACGAGGTCCGCGAGCAGCTCGGTGGCGGTGGCGTAGCGGTCGTCCGGATGCTTCGCGAGACACTTGAAGATCACCCGCTCGAGCCGCTTGGAGAGGTCGGGACGGCGGGCGCGGGGGGGAGGTGGCGGATCCTCGACGTGCATGCGGGCCAGCTCGAACCAGTCCTTCGAGGTGAAGGGCACCTCGCCGGTCGCGGCCTTGTAGAGCGTGACGCCGAGGGAGTAGATGTCCGCCCGGGGATCCACGGGGCGGCCCTGCGCCTGCTCCGGCGAGATGTAGTTCGGCGTCCCGATCGTCATGTCGACCCCCGTCGAGGTCGCATAACCCGACACCGTCCGGGCGATCCCGAAGTCCGTCAGCACGGCGGACCCGTCGGATCGGAGCAGCACGTTGTCGGCCTTGATGTCCCGGTGGATGATGCCCTGGGCGTGCGCGAATTCGAGGGCCCCGGCGATGTCCGTCCCGATCCGGACCAGGTCTGCCTCGGGGAGGGGGCCCTCCCGGGCGATCCGGAGCCCCAGGCCGTCGGCACAGAGATCCATGGAGAAGTACGAATGCCCGTCGGATTCCCCCACGGCGCGGATCCGGATGATGTTCGGATGCTCGAGTTGGGAGGCGGTCTTGGCCTCATTCCGGAACCGGGGGGCGAACTGGGGGTCATTCGCGTAGCGCGGCTTCAATACTTTTACCGCGACGGGGGTGCCGTCCTTCTCCCGGGCGGCAAAGACCCAGGCGAAACCGCCCTGTCCCAGCAGTTGTTCGATGGCGTATGGGCCCAACGTCTGGCCGACGAGGTCGGTCGGGGCGTTCGTCATGAGGCCTTTACAGAGGCGCGATGAGCCTCTA
>DASUBP010000286.1:0-6265 GCA_035763205.1 Gemmatimonadales bacterium | reverse complement strand
CGGACAGGGCCCGGGCGCACGAGGACACCCACTCGGGGCGATCGAGCTCGTTGCCGCCGATCTTGACGACGCGAACCTTCAGCACGCGAGCCCCGCCGTTTCCTGGAGGCCCAGCATCACGTTCATGTTCTGCACCGCCTGCCCCGCCGCGCCTTTGACCAGGTTGTCGATGGCCGCGATGATCGTGAGCCGGGGACGCCGGACGTTCGTCACCGGTGCAACGCCGATCGCCACGCGATTCCGGTAGACGACGTGCTGGAGCGACGGGGTCGACCCCTTGGTCACCATGACGCAGGGCTCGCCGTCGTACGCGGCTTCATAGATACCCTCGGCGGTCGCCTGATCGATGACCCGCGTGAGCGGCACGTGAATCGTCTCGAGGATCCCGCGCTTCACGGGGAGCAGGTGCGGCGTGAAGACCAGATCGCCGTTGAATCCGCCTTCCCGCGCGAGCGACGATTTCAGCTCGGCCAGGTGCCGATGGGCGTTCCCCACCGCATAGGCCCGGTAGTCCTCGGAGACCTCGCCGAACAGGAGCTCCCGCTTGGGACTCCGGCCCGCGCCGGTCACGCCGGACGCCGCGTCGATCACGATTTCCCGCGAGGGGTCGATCAAGCCGCGCTGCGCCAGCGGCACGAGCGCCATCAGCGCCGCGGTCGGATAGCAACCGGGATTCGCGACGAGATCGGCCTCGGCGACTTTCGGGCGCGTAAACTCGGTGAGCCCGTAGACGGCTTCGGGTGAGAGCCGGAAATCCGCGGAGAGGTCGACGGCGCGCTTGCCGGCGGCCCGCGCCTCGTGGACGTACCGGCCCGACACGCCGTGCGGCAGGCAGGACAGCACGATTTCGGCGGAGGAGAAGTTGGCATCCTCGGCCCGGATGAGCCGGTGGCCTTCGAGGGTCTCGCCCGCGCCCGTCTCGGCGGTGGCGAAAGCGACGGAGGCCCCCGGGTGCCGGTTCAGGAGCGACAGCAGCTCCCGTCCCGCGTATCCGGAGGCCCCGAGAACCCCGACCGGGACCGATGCATAGTTATTCATCTCAGCGGGAATTTATGCATCATCCCGCCGGACGCAAGGGCTTTTCCGGCTTTTTCAGGGCGCCGAGGGAGTCACCGCCATGCCCATCGCGTGGTACCCGTTGTCGACATACACCGTGGTCCCGGTGATCGCGGCGGCGAGGGGGCTGGCCAGGAAGGCCGCGGTGTTCCCCACGTCCGATGCGTCGATCGACCGCGGGAGGGGCGAATTGGCCTTGGTGTAGTTGATCATCATGTCGATGAACCCGATGGCCGAGGCGGCCCGGGAAGCCCAGGGTCCCGCCGAGATGGTGTTCACGCGGACGCCATGCCGCCTTCCCGCCTCGTAGGCGAGGGTCCGGGTGTCGGCCTCGAGGGCCGCTTTGGCGGAGGACATGCCGCCGCCATAGCCCGGGATGACACGCTCCCCGGCCATGTAGGTCAGTGAAAGGAAGGAGCCGCCGGGGCGCATCAACGGGCCCAGGGCCCGGACCAGGGACACCATGCTGTAGGCCGAAACGGAGACCGCTGAGAGGTACCCGGCCCGGCTGGTGTCGAGGAGGGGTTTCTTGACCTCGGGCGCGTTGGCCAGGGAGTGCACGACGATGTCGAGCGGCGTGGCCCCGAAATCCTTCTCGATGAGGCCCTTCACTCCCTCGATGCTGAAATCCCCGACCTCCTTGTACCGCTTGTTCTCGCGGACCTCCGCGGGGGCGTCGCCGAGCGTGTCGTAGGCGGCGTCGAGCGGGTAGATCTTCTCGAACTCGAGCTTCCGCCCGTCCGAGAGGTTCATGGATGCGTCCATCTTCCCCCGCTCCATGAGCTTGGTGAAGATGCCGAGCGCCGGGGGCCAGCTCCCGAGGCAGATGGTGGCACCAGCCTCGGCCAGCGCCTTCGAGATGGCGAAGCCGAAGCCCCCATCATCCGACACGCCCGCGACGAAGGCCCGCTTCCCCGTCAGGTCGATCCGCAACATGGTCACTCCACCCGTTCGAGTCTGGGATTGGGCAGGAAGCGCCGGCCCACCTTGGCGCAATCCCGGCCGTCGACGCGCACCACATCGGCGGTGAAATCGTAGCGTCCCTGAAAGAGGCTCGACCCCACGCCGTACATGTCCACCGGCACGCCCTGCTCTTCGAACGCCCGGATCTTCTCGACGTTGAATCCGCCCGACACCACGATCTTCACCTGCTGGAACCCCTCGCGGTCCAGCGCCTCGCGCACGTTTCGGACGAGCTGCGGATTCACGCCGGTCGGCTTGAACGCCCCCATCTGGGGCACGATCGACCTGTCGACCAGCGTTTCCGAGGTATCGAGGCGGACCCCGTACAGCCGGGACCCCAGCGCCTTCGCGACCTTCAGCGAGGTCCCGACGCAGTCGTTGTCGAAGTCGACCAGCGTGATCAGCGCGACGTTGGGATCCGACAGGTCCGCAAACTTCTTCGACGCGAGGACGGTGTCACCCCCATACGCGGCGATCAACGCATGCGGCACCGTGCCGATCCCTTCGGAGCCCCACCAGGACGCCTGTGCGTCCGTCGAGACCCCGATGGCCCCGGCAATATGGGCCGCGTAGCCGTCCCCGGTCTGCACCAGCCAGTGGTCGTGCCGCGCCGGAAAGAACATCACCTGCTTCGGGCGGGCTGCCTCGACCACAGCGTGAGTGTTGGTGCCTACCCGGGTCCGGCGGGCCAGTACGCCCAGATACAGGGTCTCCAGGTGAGCGAAGACGTCATACGGGCCTTCGATGAGGAGCACCGTCTCCCAGGGCGCGATCTGATCGCCATCGTAGAGCGCCGAGACGGTCAGCTCGTCCCAGCGGTCGGCACAAAGCTTGAGGATGGCAATGGCTTCGTCGATGCCGCCCAGGAACCCCTGCGTCTTCCCGAACACCTGCATCGTGACTCGCGGGCGATGGCCGTCCTTGCGAAGCAGCTCGCGCGCGCGGACGAAATACTTGTCCGAGTAGTAGCCCTCGCGCATGCGCTCGACGGGCAGATGGAAGATGGAGGGGTCGAGGCGTGCCATCCGCGCCATCAGCTCTCCTCGTTGATCCGGTAGCGCATCACCCGTCGCTGCATCCACCGCACCGCGAACGCGTCAGCCAGAGCGCGGAAGACGCGATTCCACATCCCGTACTTGGTGGTCCCGAAGCGGCGCTGCCGGTGATGCACGGGTACCTCCGCCACCGTACCGCCTTCCATCTTCACCAGGGTCGGCAGAAAGCGGTGCATCCCGTTGAAGAACGGGAGATTCCGGAGGGCGTCGGTCCGGAACGCCTTCAGCGAGCACCCGGTGTCACGAATGCTCTCGGAGGTCAGCCAGTTGCGCACCCCGTTCGCGATGCGGCTCTGCACGCGCTTCCATCCCGTATCCCGGCGATTGAGCCGGTACCCCACCACGGCCGTCGCGCCGGTGCGTTCCAGCTCCTGGACGAGCCCGGGGATGTCGGCCGGATCGTTCTGAAGATCGGCATCCAGGGTCACCACGACCGGCGCCCGCGCAGCCCGAAATCCGGCGGCGAAGGCCGCGGTTTGTCCGGCGTTGCGCTCGAACCCCACCAGATGCAGCTCCGGGTGCTCCGCGCGCAATCTCCTCAGTTCGTCGCGGGAGCCGTCCGTCGACCCGTCGTCGACCGCGACGACTTCATAGCGCCGGCCGGTGGGACGGAGGGCCGCCGCGATCTCCGTGAGCAGGGGCGCCAGGTTCTCGCGCTCGTTGTAAACCGGAACGACGAGCGAGAGCTCAGGAATCATGCGGCGTGAACCTCCGGGCGATCTCGAGCTCCGGTGCATCGGGATAGCGAGCCGCCAACTGGCCCAGCAGTGCGTCGGACTTGGCCTGGTCCTTTCGTACCGTGCGATACAACTCCGCCAGCCGGATGCCGCCGATGATCTGCCGGTGCCGGTCGGCGGTGGGGTCAGCCGCCAGCCTTTCCAGGTAGGCGATTTCTTCATCTGCCGTGATCATCGGAACGCCGTCGGCGACGCCGCCCACCACCTGGCCCCGGACCCACCGGGTGGCCGGATCGATCAGCGTCCGGCGGACATCGGAGGCGATGATCCAGAACATCCAGAGCACGCCCAGCAAGGCGGCCATCTTGTCGTCGATGTGGCCTTCCGCGACCCAGGCGATGACGAATCCGATGGTCGCCATGACGACCACGGCGAAGAACACACCGCGCACGGCGGTCCTGGGATCGCCCCCGTCCAGGTTCACGGACCGGAACGTAGAGGACCGTGGGGGGGCCAGCAAGTTGACACGGGCCGCTCTCGGCCCTAAACCTACGGCGCCAACGCACTTCTTCGAGGAGCGAGCCGTGCCTGACGCCATGTCCCGCCGGGAGTTCGTCGCCCAGACCGCCCAAGCGGGCGCCGTCGCCGCCACCGCCACCGCCATTCCCCACGCCATCAGGCCTCCCCGGGCTCTGCCCGCGACCACCCGCTGGGCCGGGAAGCCGGTGATCGTCTCGAGCGCCAACGGCATCCGCGGCGTGCAGAAGGCGTTCGACCTGATCATGGGGGGCGCCGATCCGCTCGACGCCATCATCGAGGGTGTGAAGATCCAGGAGCTCGATCCCACCGACCACTCGGTGGGCTACGGCGGACTTCCGAACGCCGAAGGCGTCGTCCAGATCGATGCGTCGTGCATGCATGGCCCGACCCGCCGGGCAGGCGCCGTGGGCGCCCTCGAAGGCATCAAGACGGCGTCGGAAGTCGTGAAGTGCATCATGAAGTACACCGACCACATCATGCTCGTGGGTGCCGGTGCACAGAAGTTCGCGGTGGACTACGGCTTCAAGGTCGAAGACCTCCTCACCGACGAAGCCCGCGACATCTGGCTGCACTGGCGCGCCAACCTCAACCCCAAAGACGACTATCTCGACGTTCCGGACCAGACAACGCTGGTGCACCGGCCGACCGGAACCATCAACATGGATGCGGTGACGCCCGGAGGAGAGATCGCGTCGGTGACCACCACCGCCGGCCTGGCGTTCAAGATTCCCGGCCGCGTGGGCGACTCGGCGATCGTCGGCGCGGGTCAATACACGGACAACGACGTCGGCGCCGCGGGATCGACCGGCCTCGGTGAGATGAACATCATGGGCACCGGCGCGGCGACCATCGTGGACTTCATGCGCCGGGGCATGAAGCCGACCGACGCCTGCCTCGAGGCCCTGAAGCGCGTGATCACGATGACCGATGCGTCGCATCTGACGCCGGACCGGAAACCGAAATACCAGCTCAACTTCTACGCGGTCAACAAGAAGGGTGAGTTCGGATGCGCGTCGTTTTATGCCGCGCAATTCGCCGTGCACGACGGAACGGCGGCGAAGCTCGTGGACGGCGGTCACCTGTTCGACGGACAGCAACCCTCCTGAAGCGGCCCTGGATGGCCGTACTCGCGTTGCTGGCCGGCGGGCAGTCGCTCGCCGGCCAGGACAACCAACGGGTGTGGACCAACACTCTGTACCCGCTCGTCTACTACACGAGCGTGGACGGGTTCTGGGCCGCCGGTCACTTCGCCGAGTATTCGTCATTGGGGTTCAAGCCGGGGCCGCAGGCGAATGCGGCGGCCGTCAGCGTCGACGGCGCGATCAGCACGAAGGGCAGTTACCAGCTCATCGTGGATGCGGAGGCGCCGGCGCTGGTCGGGGGATGGCGGGCCGGCCTCGTCCTCTCCGCCACCCGCGACAACCGCCTCGGCTTCTTCGGGCTGGGCAACGCGACCGTCAACGACCCCGACAGCCTCTCAGCCGCGAACCCCTACTTCTACCGGGTGAGCCGCTCTCGTCAGGCAGCGCGGCTCACGATCCAGCGGCATATCATCGGCCCTTTCCGGGCCCTGGTCGGCGGTCAGATCGAACACACGAGTTTCCGCGCGCTCCCCGGCGCGAGCGCTTTCACCCGGGACCTCGGCGCCGGCATCATCGACTCCACCAAGGTCCCTTTCACGGATGAGATGGTTCGCGCCGGGCTGGTATTCGATACGCGCGACGTAGAGACCGTCCCGCACTCGGGCGTGGTGGTCGAAGCGCTCTACGCGGCGGGGAGTGGCTACAACCGCCGCACGGCTTCGGCGCGTCTCTATGTCAATCCCATCGAAAAGCTCGTGCTGGCGGGCCGCCTGGCCGCGGAAGAAATGGGCGGCCACCCGCCTCTGGCGGCTCAGCTCAACATGGAGTCGAGCGACCAGACCTATGTCGCCGTGGGCGGCTATCACTCGCTCCGCGGCTACTACGACTCGCG
>DASUBP010000285.1:0-12934 GCA_035763205.1 Gemmatimonadales bacterium | reverse complement strand
AGCGCCTGTGCGTCACCGACCACGACGATGGTGAGGTGGTCCCGCTTGAGAGCCTTCGCCGCCGCGGCCTCGGCCTGCGCCGACGTGATGGCGTTCAGATGTTCCCGATAGGTCTGGACGTAGTGGTTGCCGAGGCCCAGCAGCCTGGCGTTGCCCACGGCGCCCGCTACCTGGTCGGACGTTTCGATCGTCAGGGGGAACGAGCCCACCAGGAAGCCCTTGGCGGCGGCCAGCTCATTCTCTGGAATCGGTTCGGTGCGCAACCGGTCGACCTGATGAAGCATTTCGGCCAGGGCGCTGTCGGCGACCGCGGTCCGTCCCTCGAACGTCGCCTGCCAGAAGCCCAGGCCGCGGTACCGGTTCATGCCCGCGTACGCTCCGTACGTCCAGCCCTTCGCCTCCCGGAGGATCAGGAAGAGCCGCGCGTCGGCGCCACCACCGAGGACCTGCATGGCCACGCGGGTGGCGTAATACGACGAATCGAGCGGGCCATAGGTGGTATTGCCCAGGATGATGTTCGCCTGGACGGACCCGGGCCGGTTGATCAGCAGGATCTGGGTCGGCGGAGCAGCGGCAGCCATCGGAGGGGTCGACGGAGGCGGCGTACCCCGCCAGGTCCCGAAGATCCGGGTCGCCCAGGCTTTGGCCTTGGCGGGCGTCACATCGCCCGCCATCACCAGGAGGGCGCCTGAAGGAACGAGATAGCGTTTGGCGAACGCCGTGACGTCATCGCGCGTGATGGCCTTGTAGGACGCCTCGCTGGTCTCACGGCCGTAGGGGTTCTTGCCGTAGATGGTCTGGCGGAAGAACCGCGCGGCGATGGAGCTGGGCTGCGAGAGCTCGAGCTGCAGCGCCGAGAGCGCCTGGGTGCGGGCCAGCTCGAGCTCATCTGCCGAGAGGGCGGGAGTCCGGCTCACTTCGCCAAGCAGGCCGAGCGCGACATCCGCGTGGTCGGAGAGGACGTTCTCGGAGATCGAGAAGAAATCCGACCCGGCCGAGGCCGACAGGCCACCACCCACTCCCTCGATCATCGCGGCGATCTGGTCGCCGGTGTGCTTCGCCGAACCCTTGGTCAGGATCTGCGCGGTCAGCTCGGCCAGCCCTTCCTTCCCGACGGGATCGTGAATCGATCCCGCTCGGAACGACAGCGACAGGGAGAGCATGGGCTGCGAGTGATTTTCGACGACGAGGAGCGTCATCCCGTTCGGAAGCGTGGTCTCCGTGAAGGGCGGAAACCGCACGGGGGCCAGGGTGGCCGGCGACGGCGCATGGGGCGGAAACGAATCCGGGGTCTGGGCGACGGCGAGCGATGACGTCGCCGCTGAGGCCGCGAGTGCGAAGACGAACGCGCGCCGGCTCATTGGTCACCTCCCGACTGCGACTTCCCGGCCGGGTTGACGGTCACCACGGTGGCGTTGGCGGGATCGAGATACTTCTGGGCGACGCGCTTGATGTCGTCGGCGGTCACCGCCATATAGCGCTGTGGGTCGGTATTCATGTCGGACACGCTCGGGAAGAGCAGGCTGTAGTAGTTGATGCCTTCGGCCACGCCGAAAGTCGTCTCCCGCGACTGAATGACTCCGGCGCGGTACTGGTTCTTGGCGCGGGCCAGCTCGCCGGCGGTCACGCCGTTGGACCGGATGGCTTCGACCTGTGACGCGAGCAGCGAATCGAGGCGGCCCGCGGTCACGCCGCGGTTGGCGATGCCGAGGACGAGCAGCGTGCCCGGTCCGCGGCGTTCGTTCACGCTGAAGCTCGACGCGGTCAGCGCCGCAGTGTCCTTCCGGACCACTTCGACGTTCAGCCGCGAGCTCTCACCCTGACCGAGGATGCTGTTCAGGAGATCGAGCGCGGGGGTGTCCTCGTCGGCGGCCGCGGGAATCCGGTAGGCGCGGAGCACGGCGGGCAGAGTCGCGTGGGAATCGGCCACGGCGCGCTGCACGATCCCGGGGGAGAGTTTGTAGTTGCAGGTGACGGCAGCCGGCGCCGGCTTGCTGGGGATGTCCGAGAAGTACGACGTGACGAGCTGCTTCAGCTCAGCGGGCTTGAAGTCACCCGCCACGACCAGGGTGACGTTGTTCGGAGCGTAGTAGGTATCGTGGAAAGCGCGGACCTCCTCGAGCTTCGCGGAGTCCAGATCTTCCATGACGCCGATGCCGGGGTGGGCGTAGGCAAAGCAGTTGGTGCTGTCGTACGGCCAGATGAGGGAGCCGCGCAGGGCGCCCTGGTAGGGCTGGTTGTCCACCCGCAGCCGCTTCTCCTCTTCCACCGCCTGCCGCTGGTTCTCGAGGTTCTCCTGGGTCACGGCGAGGGAGCGCATCCGGTCCGCCTCGAGCCAGAGCGCCAGGTTGAGGCGGTTGGAGGGCAGCGTCTCGTAATAGTTCGTGTAGTCGTCGTGGGTAGAGCCATTCTCGTCACCGCCGGCGCGCTCCACGTACTTGAAATGCTCGGCCTTCCCGACGTGCGCCGACCCTTGAAACATCATGTGCTCGAAGAGGTGGGCGAACCCCGATACCTTGGGGCGCTCGTTGCGGGCGCCGACGCGGTACCAGAGGTCCACCGTGACCACCGGTGTCTCATGCTGCTCCGCATAGAGCACCTGGAGACCGTTGGCGAGGCGGAAGGAATCGATGGCGACGGCGCCGACGACCTGCTGGGCGGTCTGGGCCGTGACGGTCGCGCCGGGCGCGGCGGAGACGAGGCCGACGGCCAGGGCAAGGGACATCCGTGCGACACGCATTGGAGCGCGCTCCCTCGAAAGAAAAGGCTGTTGGGTACTGCTCAGGTCCGCTGGGGGACGGCGGGAAACAGCGCCAGCGGGTTGGTCTCGAGAATCGCCCGTTTCTGGTCGTCCGGAAGGGACAAGCCGAGAAACTGGTCGATGTTCTGTTTCAGGTCTTTCACGCCCGGGCTGGGCCAGTCGGTGCCCCACACGGTCTTGCCGGAAATCTCCCCGAGACGCGGAAAGTACTCCAGGAGTTTCGCGGGCGGAATCCCGGAAACGTCCAACCACACATTCTTATGACGACGCAGGACGAAGAATGCCTCTTCCATGTACAGCGGGCGCCCACCGTGGGCCATCACGATCCTCAGATCGGGGAAGTCGACCGCGACGTCGTCCAGCTCCATCGGGTTGCCGTACTTGGACCGCGCCCCCGGGAAGATGCTCGTCCCGGTGTGGACCATCACCGGCAACCCACGCTCCTCGCAGCGCCGGTAGATGCCGGCCAGCGCGTCGAGACCCTCGGTGTACGCGTTGGCCGTGAAGAGCTGATGCGGTGGATGGATCTTGAGGCAGCGGATTCCCAGCTCCACAAGCTGGTCCACGTCCCCCATGGGGTCTTTGGTGAACCGCGCGTGCACGCCTCCGTAGGGCATGAGGCGCTCGGGGTTCGCCTGCGCGTATTTCGCGATGAAGGTGTTCGTGGTCTCGGTGAATCCCATCACGTCGGGGCTGGTGTAATTCACCATGCCGATCCGCCAGACGCCCGACCGGTCCATCACGTCGAGCAGGACCTTGGGATCGTCCATCATCGAGAGCAAGAAGGCCCAGTGATCCTCTTTGCCTTTCCGCATCGCGTCCTGCACCGCGGGCTTGAGGTCGCGCCACGGCTGGATGTGAACGTGGACGTCGGTGATGCGGGTCAGTCGGTCCACGGATAGAACCCCTGGCCGGACTTCTTGCCCAGCTCCCCCTTGGCCACCTTGTCCTTCAGGATCTTGGGCGGCGCGTAGTGGGGGAGCTTCAGCTCTTCATGGAGGTAGTTCGCGATCGCCAGCCGGACGTCGAGCCCTACCAGGTCGGTGAGCTTGAGCGGTCCCATGGGATGGTTGTAGCCCAGCTCCATGGCCTTGTCGATGTCGGCCGCGGAAGCGACGCCCTGCTCGAGCATGCGCATCGCCTCGAGTCCCAGCACCACGCCCAGGCGGCTCGACGCGAATCCCGGCGAATCCTTCACGAGAATCGGTTCCTTGCCGAGCACACGGGCCAGCGCGGTGGCGCGCTCGACCTGGGGCGCGCCGGTGCGGCCATGCGTCACGATCTCCACGAGCTTCATCAGGTGCACCGGATTGAAGAAGTGCATCCCGAGGAGCCGCCAGGGCTCCTTGAGCGCGGCGGCGATCCCCCCTACGGACAGGGAAGAGGTGTTCGTGGCGAGCAGGGCACCGTCGGGCGCTTCGCGCTCGACCTCGGCGAAGATCCGCTGCTTGACCGGCATCTGCTCGACCACCGCTTCGATCACCACGTCGGCGTGGCGCACGGCGGCGGCGAGGGCGGGCTCGAAATGCAGGCGTTCGTGAACGCCGGCCCGGTCGTCTTCCGTGAGTTTGCCCCGCTTCAACCCGCCGGCCAGGAGCGCTTCGATCTTGGTCCGCGCCCCCTCGAGCGCGTCGGCGCGAAGGTCGGTCAACGTCACCCGGCATCCGGCGAACGCCGAGACGTAGGCGATGCCGTGGCCCATGGTCCCAGCCCCCACTACCGTCACTTCCCAGCTGGTGTCGGGTGCCGTCACTTGAGCCCGTCGACCACGCGCCGGGCGCGATCCGGGTAGTTGGTGCAGAGACCGTTCACGCCCTGGGAGGCGAGCCGGGAGAGATCGGAGATTTCGTTCGGGGTCCAGGCGATGACGCCGAATCCCGCGTCGTGGACTTCCTCCACGAGAGCGGCGTCGATCATCGCCTGGTCCTGCCAGAGCATCTGCGCACCCGCCGCGCGCACCGGGGCCACGTTGTCGTCCAGGTACGATGCCGAGAGCACGCCGGCCTGCAGCTTCGGGCGCTGTCGGCGGAGCCGCTGGATGATGCGGTGGTCGAACGCGTGGACGGCATATCCGGCGGGATTGGGACCCGCGTCGATGGCGGCGAAGAGCTGTCCGTCCCACTGAGGCGGGAGGGTTTTCACCTCGACATAGACGCGGAGCTTCGGCCCCGCGGCCACGAAGGCCTGCGCCAGCGTCGGCACCGGCTCGCCGTTCGGCAGCTTGAGCTTGGAGATGTCGGCCGCCGTCGCGCGTGCGATGACCGTGCCGCCGATGGCGGGGTCATGGTGCACGATCAGAGCGCCGTCGGTGGTGGCGTGGATGTCGAGCTCGATACCGTCCGCGCCCAGCTCCCCGGCCTTCCGGAAGGCGGCAAGGGAGTTCTCGTATTCCGCGCCTGAAGCGCCCCGGTGCGCGATGACGAGCGGCTGGTCGACGCCGGCGGCCGGGCTCACGCCAGCGAGTCGGCTTTCTTGGGCTCGATCCAGTTCGGTTCTTTCTCGAGGTCCTTCACGAACTGGATGTCCTCCATCCGCGGCAGCACTGATGCGAGATAGGCCTGGTACTTCTCGGCGTCGATCGGCTCACCGTCCGTGGTCCAGTATTGCCGGGCGTACATGCCGATCCGGCGGTTGAACTTGAGGGACGGCACCTTCAGCTGCCGCTCCTTCTCCGGGATGAACATGTTGAGGCGCTCGACCAGCTTTGCGATCTCCTGGCGATACAGCTCGCGGGAGAGCTCGTTCAGCTGGGCCTTGTCGGGCTCGCTCTGGTGCTCGCGTTCGTCGTAGCGGCCCTTGAGCCCCCAGACGTACGCCCAGTGCGCCGAGGACGAGTGGTCGGTGCCGAACAGGTCGAACGCCGTCGGGATCCACTTATAGAAGAAGCGCTGGATCACCTCGGGAGGCATCTTGCCGGCCTTCACGATCCGGAGCAGTCCGTTGTTGCCCGTGCCCAGGTGGAAGGATTCTTCCTTCAGCATCGGCCCCATCGAGCGCGCCAGGGGATCGAAGGCCGAATAGGACAGCATCTTGAGCTGGAACTTGCCGTCCCGGTCGATGAACTGCGTGTAGGTGAAGAAATCCAGCCAGTTGTTCACGATCTCGTTGAAGGAGCCGAGGAGCCGCTCGCCTTCGTCGGCCCGACGCTCGAGCAGCTTGGCGGCCTCCCGCCGGCCCTCGTCACCGAAGTGGGTGCACAGCAGGTAGGACATCTGCCACCCGTGGCGCATTTCCTCGGTCATCACCCGCATCAAGGAGAGCAGGTCGTAGTCCGACGGCGCGTGGGTCAGCAGGTTGCGTTGCTGTTCCACCGACGCGAACTCGGTGTCCCCCTGGTAGACGATGAGGTTGAGCAGAGCGTCGCGGATGCGCTGGTCGGGGATGTGCATCACCGTGGGCCATTTGCGTTGGCCTTTGTAATGCCCGAACTCGATGTGCGGCACCTCGGGGTCGCCGAACTTCGCGTCGAAGGTGAAGTTGCGGAGCTCACCCTCCGGCAAGCCGATCGAGCTCTGCCAGTAGCGGAAGTAGTCCTTCCAGTCGTCGAAATTGCCGATCTTCCGAACCATCAGAGCATTCCTCCTAGAGTGACCGGGCGATGCGCTCGCGCGCGTCCGGCGTTACGAACAACTCTCGTTGCGTAGTCATTTCCCAATCGAGCATCTGCGCCAGCGTACGCCCTTCGCTCGCATACAGGCCAATCTTGGTCCGTCGCACGGCTTCGGAAGGCTGACTGGCCCACAGCTTCGCCAGCTCGCCGGCCCGTTGCAGGAGGCGCTCCGCGGGGACCACCTCCTGAAAGAGTCCGAGGGCCAGCGCTTCCGGCGCGCCGACCATGCGGGCGCTCCAGACCAGCTCCAGGGCCCGGGCGGTCCCGACGGTGCGGGGCAGGAAAAAACTCCCGCCCCAGTCGACCCCGAGTCCCAACTTGTGGAATACCTGACCGATCTTCGCTTGATCCGATGCGATCCGGTAATCGCAGGCGAGCGCGAGGTTCGCTCCACCGCCGGCGGCGGCGCCATTCACGGCCGCGATCACCGGCTGCGGCGCGTTCCGGACGAGCTGGGCGATCCGGACCCCAGCTTCCACCAGTTGGTTGCCCTGGGGGCCCAGGACCTTCAGGTCCGCGCCCGCGCAGAACCCGCGCCCCGCGCCCGTGATGACGATCGCGCGGACCTGACTCGATCCCGAGACCGTCTCCAGGGCCGCGATGAGATCCTGGCAGAGCTCCACGTCCAGCGCATTCAGCTTGTCGGGGCGGTGCAGGGTGAGAGTCGCGACCCCCTCCGCGATCTCGACGAGCACTTTCTCGAACGCCGCCACTACACGCGCTCCACGATGACGGCGATCCCTTGTCCCACCCCGATGCACATCGTCACGAGGCCATAGCGGCCCCCGGTGCGCTTCAGAGCGTGGGCCAGGGTCGCGAGGATCTTGGCGCCGGTGCAACCGAGCGGGTGGCCGAGTGCGATGCCGCCGCCGTAGATATTGACCTTGGCGGGGTCGAGGGAGAGGTCGCGGATGCAGGCGATGGCCTGTGCCGCGAACGCCTCGTTCAGCTCCACCAGATCCAGCTGATTGGCCTTGAGGCCGGCTCGAGCGAGGGCCTTCCGGGTCGCGGGGATCGGACCCAGCCCCATGACGCTCGGATCGACACCCGCCACGGCGCTGGCGACGATTCGGGCGAGGGGCTGCTTCGGCGCGGACGTGACGAAGATCGCCGCGGCGCCGTCGTTGATTCCGCTCGACGAGCCCGCGGTGACGGTTCCGTTCTTCTTGAAGGCTGGCTTCAGCGTCGCGAGCTTCTCGGCGGTCGTCCCGGCCCGGGGATATTCGTCCTTGGAGAAGGACGAGCCGTCGGCGAGCGCCACCGGGACCAGCTCGTCGGTGAACACGCAGGCCTTCTGCGCTTCCTGCGCGCGGCGCTGGCTCTCGGCCGAAAACGCATCCTGCTCGCCCCGCGTGATTCCGTACTGCTCCGCCACCTTCTCGGCGGTCTCGCCGAGGGAGATGGTCCAATCCGGCTTGAGTTTCGGATTCACGAAGCGCCACCCGACGGTGGTGTCCGCGATTTCCGGCGCCTTGCGGCTCCAGGGCTCGGCGGACTTGAGCATCACGGTCGGGGCACGCGTCATGGACTCGACGCCGCCGGCGATGAATCGCTCCCCTTCGCCCGACTTGATCGCGTGCGAGGCGGCCACTACGGCCTGGAGGCCCGATCCGCAAAGCCGGTTCACCGTCTGGCCCGGCACCTCCACGGGGAGTCCGGCGAGGAGCAGCGCCATGCGGGCCACGTTGCGGTTGTCCTCGCCGGCCTGATTGGCGCAGCCGAGGATGACGTCGTCGATCTGCTTCGGATCCACCCCGGAGCGCTCGACGACGGCTCTGATGGGAACGGCGGCCAGATCATCGGGGCGCACTCCCGCCAACGAGCCCCCGTGCTTGCCCACGGGAGTACGCAACGCAATTTCGACGTAAGCGTCCTTGGCCACTTAGCCCCTTAGCCTCTTAGCCACCCAGAGACGTCCAGACGGTCTTGGTTTCCAGATACCCGTCCAGGGCATCCACGCCGAGGTCGCGGCCGAACCCGGAGGCCTTGAACCCGCCGAAGGGCGCGCCGGAGTCGTAGAAGTTGTATGAGTTGATCCAGACGGTGCCCGCGCGGATCGCCTTCGCCGCACGGTGCGCCTTGCCCACATCCTTCGTCCAGATGCCGGCCGCGAGTCCGTAGATGGTCTTGTTGGCCAGGGCGACCCCCGAGTCATAGTCGTCGAACGACATGACCGCGAGGACCGGGCCGAAGATCTCTTCGTGCGCGATCGTCATCTCGGGCTGGACCTTGTCGAACACGGTCGCCTCGACGAAGTAGCCCTTGCCGTTCGGCTTCACGGCCTTGCCGCCCGCCACGAGCGTCGCTCCCTCATCCAGGCCCTTCTTCACGTATCCGAGTACCGTCTCCTGCTGTTTTCTGGAGACGAGTGCGCCCATACGCGTGTTCTTGTCGAGGGGATCGCCGGGGGTGAGTTTCTTCGCCCCTTCGGCGAGCTGCTCGACCACCTGGTCATGCACGCTCTTTTCGACCAGGAGTCTCGAGCCCGCGGCGCAGACTTCACCTTTGCCGTAAAAAATCCCGGTCTGGGCGCCGCGGACCGCGGCCTTGAGGTCGGCGTCGGCGAAGATCACGTTCGGACTCTTGCCGCCGAGCTCGAGCGTGATCCGCTTGTTCGTGTCGGCGGCCATTTTCATGATCTGGCGCCCGACCTCGGTCGAACCGGTGAAGCTGATCTTGTCGACGTCGGGGTGACGGACCAATGCCGCGCCCGCCGTCGACCCGCCACCGGGGAGGACGTTGAACGCCCCCGGCGGGAATCCCGCTTCGGCGATCAATTCCGCGAAGAGCAGGGCCGTCAACGGGGTTTCGGACGCGGGTTTCAGGATCATGGTGCATCCCGCCGCCAGCGCCGGCGCGAACTTCCAGCTTGCGATGTTGAGCGGGAAATTCCAGGGAACGATGGCGCCGACCACGCCGATGGGCTCGCGCAGCGTGTAGGTGAAGAAGGGCCCTTCGACCGGCAGCGTCTCGCCCGTGATCTTGTCGGCCCACCCCGCGTAGTAGCGCAGGGTGTTGACGGTCATCGAGATCTCGATCTTCGACTCGAAGAGCGTCTTGCCGTTGTGCGCCGTCTCGAGCCGGGCGAACTCCTCGAGGCGCGCTTCGAGCAGGTCGGCGGTCTTGAAGAGCAGCCGCCCGCGCTTCCGCGCCGACATCCCCCGCCAGGCATCGGACTCGAAGCAGGCCCGCGCCGCCTTCACCGCATGGTCGGCATCGGCCGCGTCGCCCTGCGCGACCTCGGCGATGATCTCCTCGGTGGCGGGATTCTCCACCGGGAACCGCTTCCCGGAGAGGGCGGGGCGCCACTCGTTGTTGATGAAGAGATCGGTTTTCACTTCCCGCGGAACTCCGCCACGCGCTTCTCGTTGTAGGCCGCGATGCCTTCCTTCGCGTCGTCCGACTGGAAGAGCTGCTGCTGGAGCTCTCGCTCAATGGCGAGTGCGGACTCGAAGGGCACTTCGAGGCCCGACTGCACCGAGCGCTTGATGAGTCCGACCGCCTTGGACGCCTTGTGCGGGGGGCAGAACTGCTTCGCGTACAGCATCACCTGCTCCCAGTAGCCGTCGGCGGGGAAGACCTCGTTCACCAGGCCGACTTCCTTCGCCTTGTCGAACGAGAACGTCTCACCCTTCACCATCATCTCGATCGCCATCTGCTTCCCGACCATCCGGCCGAGGCGCTGCGTGCCGCCGGTCCCCGGCAGGACGCCGAGGTTCACTTCGGGGAGGCCGATCTTGCCGGCGTTCTCCTTGGCGAGACGAATGTCGCAGGCCATCGCGATCTCGAGCCCGCCGCCCACCGTGTGCCCGTTCAGGGCCGCGATGGTGAGCTTGGGGGTGTGCTCGAGGCGATTGAGGGTCTCGTTGGCGTGCAGGCAGAAGAAGTACTTGAAGCGGGGGGTGACCTTGTTCAGCATCCCGATGTTGGCGCCGGCGGAGAAGAACTTGTCGCCGTGCCCGCGGAGCAGGATCACGTGGACCGAGTCGTCGAAGCGCGCCTGGAGGATTGCGTCATCGAGCTCGCGCATCATCTCGTGCGTGTAGGTATTGGCCGGCGGATCGTTCAGCTCGATGGTGGCGATGCCGTCCGCCACACTGTAGAGCACGAGATCGGCCGACTTCGTTTCGGGGGTGGGTTTCGTCATCGTCGCCATAACCGCCTCTAGCCTCCGTGTACCGTGGAGCGCGCCTCGACGAAACCGCCGAGGAAGATTCGCGCGATCAGGCCCGCGAGCCGTTCGGGGTCGATTTCACCCGCGGGGTCGTACCAGTTGTAGATCCAGTTCATCATGCCAAAGAGGGCGTACGCCGCCGCGCTCCGGTCCACCGGGCGCTCGTCCGGGGCGGCATCCTTGAGCAGGCCTTCGAGCAGATCAACGTACCGGCGCTTGATATGGTTCACCTTGCGACGCAGGTCACCCGAGAGCACACTGGATTCGTGCGAGAGTACCTTCATTTCGGACATGTGGGCCGTGAAGAAGGTGACGTGGTGACGAATGAAGGCCTCCAGCCGGTCTTGGGGGTCTGAATGCCCGTCGAGGGCTTTCCGGGCGCCGTCGACTACACCGGTAAAGCACCGCTCCTGGATCAGGGCCAGGAGATCTTCCTTGGACCGCACATAGTAGTACATGCCCGCGAGGGACATCCCGCTGGCGGCGGCCAGGTCCCGCATGGAGGTGGAGTGGTAGCCCGCCTCGGCGAAGACTTTGGCCGCCAGGGCCAAGAGGTGCTCTAACCGCTCGTCGTAGGGGCGCATAGGGTTCGAACGATCGTTCGAAAATCAAACTAGCCGGGGCTTAATATTCCCGCAACTCCCGCGTCCACTGACACAACCCCAATGGCTTCTCCCCAGTCGGCTGCCGCCACCGATGCGGACCTGATCGCCCGCTGGCAGGGAGCGGACGAACGCGCGGCTACCGAGCTGGTGCTGCGGCATGGGGCGCCCTTGGCGCGGTTCCTCTCCGCGAGCGGGGCCCAGCCGTCGGACCTGGACGACCTGGTGCAGGAGACGTTCCTGCGGGCCTTCCGGTCGATCGCGGGATTCCGGGGGCAATGTCAGTTTCGCACGTGGCTCCTGACCATCGGGAGCAACGTGTTGAAGGATGAGGGGCGCAGGGCCGGGAAGCGGAAAGTGGTGCCACTCGACGAGTCACTGCGGGCATCGGGGGGGTCTCCACACGATGACGCGGTGGCGTCGGAGGCAGAAGCGAGGCTGACGGGGGCGTTGCAGGAGCTGCCCCGATTGCAGCGGGAAGTCTTTCTGCTGCGGGCGCAGCAGGGAATGGAGTACGAGGAGATCGCGCCGGCCTTGGGCACGACTCCGGGAGCGGCCCGTGTGCATTATCATCACGCGGTCAAGCGGTTGAAGGAGCGTCTGCAATGATCGATGACATCCGGGATGAAGACCTGCAGGATGAGGAGCTGGTCGCCGCGGCGCGGCAGCTTGGCGTCCAGGCTGCCGGCCAACTCGACATGGAACGGACCGCACGCGGCGTCGTCGCCCGGTGGCGGAACGAGCGGCGGCCCCGGCTGACGCCGTTTTGGAAGTCGCCCGCCATGCTGCGCGTGGCGGCCGCGCTCGTGCTGCTCTTTGCCGGGATCGAAACGTATGAGCACCGGCATCGCCTGGTGCAGCAGGTGGCGACGGTCGAAGCCACGGACGCGGGACTCGAGGGGTTGTCCGAAGACCAATTGCAGTCCATTCTGCCCGCGGTGGAGCAGACACCTGAAGTCGAAACCACGGCATATGACGCCGGGTTGGAGGGGCTCACGCCGGACGAATTGCGGTCCGTGCTGGGCGCGATGGGGAGCTGATGCGGCGACTTGTTCTGGCACTCGGGTTGGCGGTGCTGCCGGCCATGGTCAGCGCGCAGGGCGGGGCGGACAGTACGGCCCAGGTCAAGCGCATTCAGGAGGAGATCCGGCTGCGGTGGCACCAGCATATCGTGACGCAGCTCCAGCTGAATTCGGATCAGGCGTCGCAGTTGCAGGCGACCGAGGACAAGTATGACGGGATGCGCCGGCCGATTCAGCGGCGGCAGGTAGAGATCGCGGAAGAACTGAACCGGCAGATGCAGCCTGGTGTCGCGGCCGACAACGACGCGGTCGCCCGGCTCCTGGCGGAACGGGAGGACAACCGGGCGAAGCTGCAGGATCTGGACCGCCAGCAGGACCGGGAGATGGCGGGGTACCTGAGCCCCGTGCAGCGGGTCCGTTATCAGCGGCAGCGGGAGTGGCTGAAGGGACAGATCCAGCAGCAGCGGGAGCGGCGTCAGGAGGGCAGGCCCCCCCGGCGGAGGCTGCGGTAACAGAACCGGTACAAGCGGGTAGGACGGGTTGGAGCTAATTTGACAGGACCATGATCCAACTCCGAGTGAACACGCTCACCGCCCTCCCCGCGCTCCAGTACATGCTGGCCGATGCGGGGCTTACGGCCCCGCATTTTTCGTTTCGGGCCGCGTGGGACGTCTTCCAGAAGTACCTCGGCCTCCCCTCTGAGGCCCAGGACGACATCGCGGGATTCCAGACCACCTGGGTCCGGGAGAACGCGCTCGATCCGGT
>DASUBP010000284.1:0-4486 GCA_035763205.1 Gemmatimonadales bacterium | reverse complement strand
GCCGTCGTGCGCGAGCGTGATGGTGACCGCCCCGCTGTACTGCGTCACCGGGTTGCCGAACGCGTCGACGATCTGGACCTGCACGGCGGGCGTGATGTTGGACCCGCTGGTAGTGGACGTCGGCTGGGTCATGTAGGTGGTCGCGACCGGAGACCCCGCGCTTACGTCGAAGCTCCCGCTCGTGGCACCCGTCAATCCCGATGTCGCCGCGGAGATGGTGTATCCGGAGGCGGCGCGGTCGATGCGGATGTCCGTGAACGTGGCGGTGCCCTGCACCGCGGTCACCGTGACCGTCCCGTGCAGCGCGTCTCCACCGGGGTTCGCGGCCAGCGCGAGCGTCACCCGTCCGTTGAAGACCGCCACCACGCCTCCGCTCGAGTCGACCGCGGAGACCTGGACGCGGATCGGAGCGCCCGCCGTCGCGCTCGCCGGCTGCGTGACGAATGCCAGATGGGTCGCGTTCCCCAGGTCGGTTGGCCCGCTGTCGACCAGCGACCCGACCTTGCACGCCGCGCAGGCCACGGCGACGCCCAGCGCGACCCTAGGGAATTGGATGAGCCGAAGTCGAGTACTCATGTCCCCCGGAAGGTGCAAAGCGCGGACCAACGCATGAACGGCGGGCGAGCGAGGTGGTGCGGGTCGGTCGTCGCTCCTGGGATGCTGCGTGCTCGAAGCGGCAGTGGCGACGTCGCTTCAAGTCCAAATGCAGATCAGGGCGGCGACGACCCCGCCGGCGACGACGAGCTGCGGCCACTCGAGGAACCCGGGCTGCCGGAGGGTATCGATCCCGCCGGCCGTGAGCAGGCGCAGGGTGGGATAGGTCATCCGCCGCCAGAGCGTCATCGTCCAGTTCGCCGTCTTGGAGCGCCGGTAGTCGAACGCGTAGTAGTTGTTCAGCGGATAGCCGTCACTGCCGCCGGCGATGAAGGGGCGGAAGGTCGGTTCGACACCGGCGCGCAACGCGTCGAGTCCGAGAGGCCGGCCGGCTCGGTCGACATAGTGGAAGCCGTAGGTGGGATCCACGATCCAGCGGTCGGTGCCGATCCGCACTTCGACGAGGGCGTGGCGCGCGAGTCCCGATTCGTGATAGAGAGTGACCTGGGCCGCGCGGATCCCGAGCGACCGGAGCGCGAGGACGTAAAGCCGCGAGAGTCCCGAGCAGCAGCCACCCCGGCGAAGCACCGCTCCGGGCGTCGCACCGAGCAGGGCGGGGATCTCGAGACCGAGGAACGCGGGATCCTTCCCGCGGGGAATGCGCTCGTGAATGACGGTCGCCAGGGCGAGGGCGGCCCGGCTGGGGTTCCGCTCACCCCGAGTGGCACCGGCGGCAAACCGGCCGACCAGTCGGCGCTCCCGGAAAAAGTGAACGAGGAGGATGCCCGCGGCGAGCCCCAGCCAGAGCGTGAGGCTCATGCGAGATGGTCCACCAGGACCTCCAGACAGCGGTCGATGCGGTCGTAGCTCTCGGCAAAGACCGCGCGGGATTGCAGTGCCGGGTCGCGAACCGTGCGGGTCTCGACGTGGCGGGGATCGAGGTCTCCCAGTATGAGGATGGGTGCGTTCACGTGACCGAAGACCATGCGGAGGGCGTCGGCTTGGCGGGCCTCCATCACGATGATGAGCTGCGCGGCGTCGATCAGCTGTTTGCTGAGCAGTTGGGAGCGGTGTGGTTTGAGGTCGATGCCGCGTGACGCCGCGGTCGCTATCGCGTTTCCCGGCGAGGGCCGGTCGGGTCCGATGAAGCCCGCCGATTCGATCGTACACGCGTGACCTGCTCGAGCGAAAAGCTCCCGCAGCCGGTACGCGCCGTAGGGGCTGCGGCAGATGTTCCCCTGACACACGACGAGCACGTTCGCGGGCGCGGGGGTGTCGGAGAGCCAGCGGGTGGCGTGCTGGCGGCGCAACGAATGCAGGAGGCGATCGGGAAGGTGGCGAACGTTCCAGGCCCAGCGCCACAATATGGGGCGGGCGGGGTGAGGGAGTGCGGGTGTTTGAGTCATGCCCGGTGAGGGAGCAACAACCGGGCCGAGGGACGGGAGTCTGCAACAGCGGAGCGCGGACGCTGCGGGGGAAGCAGGGCCGCCTCGTCAGGAAAGTGCCCCCAAGGGGAATCGAACCCCTGTTCCCACCTTGAAAGAGTGGTGTCCTAACCGTTAGACGATGGGGGCAGAACTACAAAAACAGTCGAGAAATAAGGCGTCGAGGAGAGGCGTCAAGGAACTACGTCGAGGAACGACGTCGAGAAAAGTCCGGTGTGACAGGTCGTCTTTCCTTGACGTTTTTCCTTGACGTTTTTCCTTGACGTTTCTCGGGTAGTTATAGCGGTAACGGGATTCGAACCCGTGTTTGAGCCTTGAGAGGGCTCCGTCCTAGTCCCCTAGACGATACCGCCGGGGGCGGTCAATATCGCCAGGACGGAGCAGGGGCCGCAAGCGCTCGGGGCCCCATCCCTTCCTCTTATATAGCGGGGGCAACATGACCAAGGAATTCATCACGTTCCTCAAGGAATACGGTGTCATCGGGCTCGCGATCGCCGTCATCATCGGCGGGAAGCTCAACGATCTGGTCACTTCCATCGTCAACGGCATCCTGATGCCGATCGTGAGCTTCTTCGTGCCGGGGGGCGCCTGGAGGACCGCGACGCTCGACGTCGGCTCCATCCATTTCCTGATCGGGCCGGTCGCGGGTGCGTTGATCGACTTTCTGATCGTAGCGCTGATAGTGTTCTATCTCTCGAAGTTCGTGCTCAGGGAAAAAGAAGTTCACAAGAAGTAGGTACAAAATGGCACACGCGGCTGACCTCAACTTCACGTACTCGCTCATCGACCGGCTCTTTCGCCTCAGCATGGGCGAAATGGCCGACTTCTCCGGGGCGAAGTTCGACGGGAACTTCGCGCTGACCCTCGAGGAGGCGCAGCGCGCCAAGCACGACTTCGTGGCCAAGAGTATCGGCCTCAAGGCGGAGTCGCGGGTCATCGACCTCGGGTGCGGGTGGGGGCCTTTCCTTAACTATGCCAGGAGCCGGGGCGCCAAAGGCCTCGGCCTCACCCTTTCCCGCGGGCAGTATGAAGCGTGCCTGCGAAACGGGCTCGACGTCCATCTCATGGATTGCCGGGCGGTGCCGCGGTCGGCATTCGGAGGGTTCGACGCCGCCGTCAGCCTCGGAGCGTTCGAGCACTTCTGTTCGCCCGACGAGTTCGGGGCGGGGAAACAGGAGGAGGTCTACGGCCGATTCTTCCGGTCGGTGGCCGATCTGGTGCCCGACCGGGGCCGCCTGTTTCTTCAGACCATGGTGTTCGGCCGCAACATGATCGCGCCCGAGCGGATCGACCTCAACGCGCCGAGGGACTCGGACGAGTGGATCTTGGGATTGCTCCGGGCGCAGTTTCCGGGGTCGTGGCTGCCGATGGGGCGGGACCAGATCGAGCGGGCCGCGGCGCCCGTGTTTCGCCTGGTCGCCGCGGAGAATGGCCGGCTCGATTACATCGAGACGATCAAGCGGTGGCGGCAGCGGTTCGCGGCGTTCTCCTTCCGGAAGGCGTTGGTGAAGCTGACTCTGGCGCCGCGGTACTTCCTGAGCCGCAAATTCCGCGACGCCTTCGCTTCAGGGGTGAGCGCCAACAGCGTCTGCTTCCAGCGGGAGCTGCTCGACCATTGGAGGCTGGTGTTCGAGAAGGTCTAACTGGACCGTTTTGAGCCAGATGCCCCGCCACAGCGCAGTCCCGTTCATGTCAGGTCGAACGTACGCAATGAGTTAGGTGCAGGCGGGTGACGGCATGGAGCCTGCCTTAGGGAAGGCCGAGGCGTGACTTCAACCCTAAGGAGATTCAGCAATGCGCTCGCAATTCGTTTATGCCGGCATCGTGGCGATCGGCCTGACGGCGGCCTGCCAACAGGCCACCGCGCCGGCCACGCAGGGCCAACTCAAGATGGCTTTCAGCACCCGTCCGACGCCCGCGGCGCCCACCGCCGGGGTCCGCAGCTCCATCGTGATGGGCACCGACACCCTCGTGAGCACGAGCGATACGCTCGTGATCGACTCCGTCCAGATCGTGCTGCGGAAGGTCGAGCTGGAGCGGGTGGACGGTTCCGTCTGCGATACGGTCATGAGTCACGAAGGGGATGATGGCTGCGAGGAAGTCGAAGCGGGTCCGGTGCTGGTGAATCTGCCCCTGGGAGATACCGCGGCACAAACGTTCTCCGTGTCGATCCCGGTGGGGAGCTATGAGAAGATCGATTTCCAGGTGCACGCTCCGACGTCCGATGCGCGTGACCAGGCGTTCCTGGCGGCCAATCCACTCTTCGCCGGGACCAGCGTCCGGGTGGTGGGCACCTTCAACGGCAAGGCCTTCGTGTACACGACCGACCTGACCGCGGAGCAGGAGCTCGAGCTGTCTCCTCCGCTGACGGTGGCGGATACCGGGGCGGTGGCGCTGACCATCCGCACCGACGTCTCGAAGTGGTTCGTCAACGGGACGGCGCTGGT
>DASUBP010000283.1:0-10224 GCA_035763205.1 Gemmatimonadales bacterium | reverse complement strand
GAGATGAACGCTTCGGTCGGTGACTCGGCGGTTACCGGCGCTCGCGCGACGGGCTTCGGTGTGATCGGGCCACCCGAGCGGCCCGCCGCCACCGGCTGCTCCGGGAAGACGGCGGTCGCGAAGTCCTCCATCGTGGCGTACCGCTGCGCCGGTTCCTTGCTCATCGCCCGCTGAATGGCGGTGGACAGAAACTCGGGGATATCCGGCCGCACCGAGCGAACCGGGGGTGGTTCCTCGAAGATGTGCTTGTAGAGAATGGTGTGAATCGAATCGCCGGCGAAGGGCAGTGCACCGGTGATCATCCGGTACCCCACGACGCCCAGCGAGTACTGATCGGCCCGGCCGTCCACCGGCTGGCCCTTGGCCTGCTCGGGTGCCATGTAGTGCGGCGTACCGATGATCATGCCGGTGCCCGTGAAGCCTGACGCGGCCTGGAGGGCCTTGGAGATGCCGAAGTCCGTCAGCATCACCTTGCCGTCGTGGTCGAACATGATGTTCGCCGGCTTCACGTCGCGGTGCACGATGCCGCGTTGGTGCGCGTGGCCCAGCGCCACGCCCGCCTGCCAGAGGATCCGCTGGATCTCTTCGACGGGCAACGGCTTCTTCTGCTCCAGCAGGTCCTCGAGGGACGTGCCGGAGATGTACTTCATCACGAAGTAGTTGAGCCCGCCCTCGCTCTCGACCCGGAAAATCGGAATGATGTTGGTGTGGTCGAGCTTGGCCGCGGTCTTCGCCTCCTGCTGGAAGCGCTTGACCACGTGATCGTCCTGCGAGACGTCGGGGGGCAGCACCTTGATGGCGACGTCCCGGTCGAGCGTGAGGTCCTTGGCGAGGAACACCGCTCCCATCCCGCCCTTCCCCAGCAGACGTTCGAGCTTGTACTTGCCCTCGACGATCCGCTGGAGGCGGGTCATCAGGCTCGAGATCTGCCCGGACGTGGCGGCCGGGTCCCCGCCCCCCGTCTGGTCCGCCCCGCAGGCGAAGCAGAACCGGGAGTTATCGGGCAGCGGGGTGTGGCACTTGGTGCATTCCATTACGGAAGCCGGAATGGGATCCTCGCTGCCTGAGCGGCGCGGAGCGCACGCAGCTGTGCCGCGGCGCGTAACGCGGGACTCATTCGCTCACGCAGCGCCCGCCTGGGAATGGAGCCGGTCATGCCCGGAGCGACGCCGGCCACGGGGCCCGGCAGCGACGGGCAGCTGGTGGCGACCTGTATGCAGAGGCCATACCGCACGGGCGCGCCCGCGTAGTCCGAAATGACGACGTAGTAGTCGGCGTTGGTCGTGAGGCCGAGGGTCATCACCTCGGTCGACCCGCTGTCCACCACCTGCCCCATGTAGTTGCCGTTGATGTCCAGCACCGTGACGTCGATGTCGGACGTGTCCTTGGAACCCGGGGAGCGGCTCACGGTCGCGAACGTGACATTCTCGGACACGTCCGCGGCGTTCACCGTGTCCAGCCGGAAGCGGTACCAGTCGGCGGCATGCGGGAAATCGATCGTAAGCGTCGTATCCATGAACGGGGCGGAACCGAGGTGCACCGCGATGTGGGTCGCGGGGTTGGCGAAATTCACGTCCGCCTGGTTGCAGAGTTCGTCAGGCGCGAACCGGTCGGGCCCGATGGTCGGGTCGGCCCGGACCAACCCCCGGATCACCCGCATCTCGTACCCGCCCGACTGGGTGTACTCCTCGTACAGCATGAACTTCTTGCTGGTCAGGTTCCCGAACTCCACCACGGTCGATTCGGAGCTGGCAACTGGAGTGAAGAAGCTGTTCGAACGGCAGCCGAAGACCCCGAGGTTCGGCGCGAGGATCCACGAGTTCGGATCGAGGTAAGCGAACCCGCCGTTGTTGTAGATCGAGTCGGCCATGATGCTGAACAGCGTCGTATCCCGGCCGGCGCCGGGGGCGGAAAAGACGAATGTCGCTGGTTGCGTGGTGTCGGCCTGCCCGAACCGGTACCAGTCGATTCCAAAGGACGTACTCTTTTGGTCGAACGGCTCGAAGAACAGCGCCGGATTGAAGAAACGAAGGGCCGGCAGCTGAGGAATCGGGTTCAGAGAATCGAGATCGATGAGCGCGGGATTGGTGTCGTTCGGCTCGAAGATGTCGACCGGATTGACGAACGTGCTCTCGGCCGCCGTCGCGAACACCCCGGGGCCGAAGGCGATCATCTGATCCGAGTGCGCCGGGAAGGGCACCCAGAACTGCATGTGCCCGAGCCCATTGCGGTTTCCGGCGAACGAGAACGTGTCGGCCAGGAGGATCGCGGGCCCGAGCTCCGCCAGGAAGATGTTGTTGATGCCGACACCGTATACCGTGATCCGCCCACCGTACCGGATCGTGGCCGGCTTGATGCTGTCAATCTCGAGCGCGCGCGCCACGCGGATCATACTGTCCATGTCCGCGGCCTTGGAGTAGACGGCGGTCCGCGCCACAACGTGCACCAGTCCGGCGTTGACCCCGGTGATGGTCGCCGTCCCGCGGCCGTCATTGACGATGCGGGCGACATTCGAGTCGGACACACTCCACTGGAAGTCCACGTCGTTGACCGGAACGTTCCCCGAACCGGTCTTCCGGAACGCGTGTCCGTGCGCCGTGATCGTCGCTCCCTGTACCACCAGGGGGGCGGACAGGGTCACGGTCACGAAGACCTGATCGCTCTGGTCGGTGGGGAAAGAGCAGGTCACCCCCGCCAGGATGGCGGCGGCGAGTGCGGCAAAAGACACCCGGGAGACACGTCGCATGGCAGGGCCCATCTTCGAGTGAGGTACCAACTTACGACTTTGGAGTGGCCCCCACCAGACACCCGACGCGGGCAGGCTACAGGCGCCCTCGCCGCTTCAATTCAAGGTACTCTCGCACTACCGCTTGGGCGGCTCGAGCGGGGGGGACGTCCAGAACGAGCACGCCGGCGCGGCGCAGATGGCCGAGTGCCTCCTCACGGGCCCGAAGAAGCTCCTCGGCCGCGGCGCGACGGTACGCATCGCGTACGTCCCCGGGACGCGTGGTGGCGACGAGGTCGAGCTCAGGATTCCTGAGGGTCACGGCGAGGGGGAGATGTCGGGGGCGGAGCGTCGCAAGATTGGCGACCAGCGCTTCCGAGGCGGTGCGGTCGATCAGATCGGTGAACACCACGGTGAGCGCGCGTTTGCGGTTGCGGGCGGCAAGGTACCGGAAGGCGCCCGGGTAGTCGGGTTCGACGAGCGTCGGCGCAATCACGGTCAGCACGTCGAGGACGCGCTTCAGTCCCGCCCTCCCCCGCCCCGGCGCGACGAAGTGCTTCACCCCATCGGCGAAGCTCATGACGCCCACGTTGTCGTCATGCTGGACCGCGGCGTACGCCAGCTCGAGCGCCGCCTGCACCGCATAGTCGAGCCGTGCCACGCCCGCGACGTCGGCGGTCATCAGGCGGCCCGTGTCCATCACCAGCAAGAGCTGTTGCCGGCGCTCTTCCTCATACTGCCGCGTGATGACCTTGCGGCGGCGCGCGGTCGCCTTCCAGTCGATGTGCCGCAGATCGTCCCCGGGCACCCACTCGCGCAAGCTCTCGAAGAAGCGCCCTTCACCCAACCGGCGGATCGGTTTCATGCCGGCATCGCGTTTCCTCAGCGCCTGCGCGACCGACGCCCGGAGCCGCAGGGAGACCAGGGGCGGAAAGACGGTGACCGCCCAGGGGAGCGGGATCCGGCGACGCGCCCGGCCCAGGCCGAGGGGGCCCATCGAGTCGATGTACATCTGGCCTGCTTCTTCGTGACCCCGGTGCAGGCCGATCACACTCAGCCGTTCCACCACCTCACCCCGCGCCGGAATGACGAGGGAACGGGGCGGGAGCGTTCCGCCCAGGAGGTCGGGGCGGGTCTCACGGATGCGGAGGCGCGCTTTCCGGCGGCTGGTGTTCGTCCAGATGTAGCTGACCTCCGTGGGGTGGCCCACCGTAATCGCGGGTGGCGGGTCGCGGCGTACCGACACGCCCCGCTTCTCGAGTGTGCCCGCCAGCGGCACACTGTACACCGCATCCAGGAGCGACAGGACCACCAGCACAGCGTCGATCAGCACCATCGCCGAAATCGCTCCGGGGACCCAGAACCCCAGGAGCGCGACGCCGGCGACCGCGGCGAGCGCGATCAGCGCCCGCCGAGTGTACAGGATCACGCGGTCGGGACCTCGACCTTCTCGAGAATCGCCTTGAGCGCGGCATCGGGCGTGACGCCTTCGAGCTCGAGCTCGGGCGCGACGGTGATCCGGTGCCGCAGTACCGCGGGGGCCAGGCCCTTCACATCGTCGGGAATCACATAGTCCCGTTCTTCCAGCAACGCGAGGGCGCGGGAGGCTTTGAGGAGCGAGACCCCCGCGCGCGGGCTGGCGCCCAGCGTCAGGGACGCGGCGCCGCGGGTCGCGCGAATGATGGCCGTGATGTACGCCGTGATCCGCGGCTCGACGCGAATCAGCTCCGTCGCCGTGCGCAGCGCCTCGAGACCGGCGCCGTCGGTGATGGGCTTGATGCCGTAGGTCGCGGGGCGGTCCGCCTCGAACCCCTCGACATAGCGCGTGAGAATCCCCTGCTCCACCGCGGCGTCCGGATATCCCACCAGCACCTTCGCCATGAACCGGTCCAATTCGGCTTCCGGCAGCGGGTAGGTGCCCTCGACCTCCACCGGATTCTGGGTCGCGAACACCGTGAAGACGCCGGGGAGCGGGTGCGTCGTCCCGTCCACCGTCACGGTGCGCTCCTGCATCGCTTCGAGCAGCGCGGCCTGCGTCTTGGCGGGCGCGCGGTTGATCTCGTCGGCGAGCACGAGGTCGGCGAAGAGCGGGCCGGGACGAAATGTGAACTCGTGGGTGCCCGTGAGCATCGAGATGCCCGTGATGTCCGCGGGCATCAGGTCGGGAGTGAACTGGATGCGGGCGTAGCGCACATCCAGCGCGAGGGCAAGCGCGCGTACCAGCAGCGTCTTCGCGGTGCCCGGCACCCCCTCGAGCAGCACGTGGCCGCGCGCGAGCAGACAGACCATCACGTCCCGCAGCGGCTGGTCCTGTCCCAGGACCACGCCCCTCAGGGCTTCGAGAATGCGTCGCGCGTCGTGCGCGGACGTAGTTCCTCCCACACGTCCTCCACGGAGTTGGCGGCGGCGAGCACGCGCTCACCCCCGCCGGGTTTGGTGAACGCTTCCCGTAACCGCCGGACCGCCCCGCGCCCCTGCGCCGTAGGCATGGCCAGCATCAAGGCGGCGATCCACTGCTCGTTCGCTTTCGCGGCGGGTCCTTCCCCCGTCCGCGACAGGCGCCGGCGGAGGCCCCCCACGATAAGGCCGAGCGCGGTTTGCGATCCTTCGGAACTCTCGAGGCCGGCCGCGAGCGCATCCAGGTGTTCGAGCGGCGAACGGCGGCGGCGATCGATCACGGGCAGGGCCGGGCCGAACCGGAAGGCAGACACCACCAGCCAGACGAGCCCGACGACGAGAATCTGCAGCAGGAACCACCCCACCGGAGTCCCCATCAACCAGGTGATGGTCAGCACCGGTGCGCTCGACGAGGCGAAGCCGTGATGATACTCGTCGAAGGCCACCAGACGGTCGCGCGCCGCCGACTGGATCATCGGCGCCAGGACGTAGGGCACGTTCGTCGTCTTCCAGGCGGCGTTCCGGAACCAGCCGTCGTCGGCGAGAAAGACGATGCGCCCCCCGTCGCGGTAGCGCAGATCGAGCACGACCGGCCGGCCGGACTGCGTCCGCGCGACGGTGTCCGTGGTCGCCACGCCGAAGACAGGGCAGTGGGTGCCCTCGCCCGGTGCGACGGAATCCCGGCGCGGCTGGAAGAAATTCGTGACGTCGGGCAGATCACGGCCGGCGACGGGCGCCACCGGGAAGCTGTCCGGGCGGTACGACGTCTGCGTACGGATCGCCCACGGGAGGCATCGCGCGATGCCGCCCGTGTACCCAGCCAGGACCAGCATGCCCCCCGACTGGACGAATTGAGCCACCTGCTTGATCTCCGACGATTCCAGCGGCCGCTCTCCCGGCTCAAGGTCCAGAATCACGAGGATCTGGGGGTGGTGGTCCTTTTCACTGTTGAGGTCAAAAAACGGAATCCGCCGCCGCTCGACTTTGACCCCGAGTTCCTGGAGCACCTCGTACGGCCCCCGCGAACCCGACGGCCCCGACGCGAATGTGGATGCCGGCTCGTACGCCGCGGCGGGCGCGCCGCTCTTCTTCCCCACCACCATCGCCACCGTGATGCCGAGGGCGAGGAGGAGCGCGAGCCCGATTTCAGCGCGGACCGACATGCGGCATCACCAGCTCGGTGTGCGTCACGAAGTCGCGATAGCCGGCCTCGTCGATCGGCGCGGCGCCGAACAGGTGGGAGTAGAGGCGGGAGACCAGGTCCGCCATGGTTCCCCGTCCCGTGGTGTCGAGGCGGGCTTCGCGCGCGTACTCCGCCGGTGTCTTGGAGTGGTGGATGGTGACGGCCTTGGCCTCGTCGAGCTCGCAGATCAGTGCGGCGAACCGGTGGGCCAGCGCCTCCGTGTACCGCCCCTCACGCGCGAGCGCCTCGGCCTGGGTCCGATGGGAGCGCGCGTCGAGGAGGGGAACGCCCGTGGCGCCCCGCGCCGGAAGATCGGCGGGGCGAACCGTGACGCTATACACCTTCCACAGGGTGTACCCGATATGGGTGAGCAGTACCACGAGCAGCACGCAGGCAGCGGTGATCATCACCCACGAGAGACCGGGGTGCGCGGCGCTCAAGCGGTTGACCCAGGTCTGAAAGCGGTCCCACGCGTCCCCGAGCCATTGCAGGGGGTGGCGGCGCTCGACCCAGTGGTACCGCCCCGCCGAGAACACCTTGTCCAGCGCCCGCCGCAGCGAGTCGGCGGGCGGTGAAAGCGGCGCGACGGTCAGGAGGACACCAGCTGCTGGCTCAGCACCTGCAGGTCGAACGCTTCCCGCCGGATCCGCAGATCGTAGTACATCAGGGTGAAGACGCAGGCGAGGAGGGGCGTCAGAACGATCGGGAGGAGTGCCGCCACCACGGCGAGCACGGCCGACGTCCCCGGGCTCGAGGCCGCGAGACCCTGCGCCAGTCCCGAGACCACGGCGACTGGAATGTTGAAGATGATGCCCGCCAGAATCGCGATGTTGGCCACTTTGCGCTTGAAGCCTTTGGTAAGCTCCCACGAGCGGCCGAAGGAATCGAATGCCCCATCCAGCGGCTCGAGCACGACCACCTGAGTGGTGACGGCGTAGCCGCAGGCAACGAATGCCAGCAGCCAGATGGCCCCGATGAACACGATGGCGAAAAAGAGGAGGCCCGTGACCCCTGACCCGGACATCAACGGGACCCCCACGCCCGCAAGCATGCCGATCACGACGACAATGAGGCCGAGCAGGAGGCCCTTCCCGAGCCCGACACCGAACAGGGGCATGATCTTCGAGGCACCGAGCCCGACGGCATCGGCGAGGGCGGTCTCCTTCCCGAGGTACGAGTCCGAGATGATCCGGATCGCGCCGGCCGTGAGGAAGAGCCCGCAGAAGTACTGGAGGAGCGCCACGATCAGATACAGGACGGAGTGCTGCAGCGCTCCGCCGGTCACCTGCAAGTAGATGTTGATGGACGCGGGGAGCCAGAGGGCGATGACGCCCAGACGAATCAGCAGTCCAAAGTGCCGGCGATAGAGGGTCAACCCACCGTCCAGGATCTCGCCCATTTCCATCGGCTTCAGCTCGACCATGCGCTCTCGCCCCACGTTCGGGATGGCGATAAGATGAGACCGTGACCGCTGCAACGCGAGACCCCGGCCGTCCGGTTGTTGGAGACCTGCGGACTCAACTCGAAGTCGAGACTCCGGAGCAGGTCGAGGTCCGTTTCGAGTTGGCGGGGCTGGGCTCACGGGTCGGCGCTTTCGTGATCGACCTGATCGTGATCACGCTCGGCTTCGCGGTGCTCACCATCGTGCTCGCGGCCCTGATGCCGTCCCGTGGCGCGGGCAACACAGGCGGAACCGCCGGCACGTGGGTCGCGGCGCTTCTTTACCTCATCGGCAGCTTTGCGGCCCTCCTGTATTTCACATTGTTCGAGGGGCTCGGCGGCGGGCGAACACCGGGCAAGCGATCTCTCGGCATCCGGGTACTCATGGATACGGGGCGCCGGATCACGTTCGGTGCCGCCGCCCTCCGCAACATCCTTCGCTTCATCGACTTCTTCTTTCCGTTCGTCCCGTTGCTGCCCGGCATGCTCTTCGTCTTTCTCTCGAAGAGCCGGAAGCGATTGGGCGACATGGCGGCCGGGACCATCGTCGTGCGGGACCGCCCTACCGACTGGACGCCGCTGGCCATCTCCCGGAAACCGGAGCAGCCGGCGGAGCTCGAGATCGGTCCCCCGGAGTTGTCGGAGGAGGAGTTCCGCCTGCTCGACCGGTTCGTCGCGCGCGCGCAGGATCTCGCGCCGGCGGCACTCTCGAAGATGACCGGGGACCTGGTCGAACGGTTCCACGAGTGGATCCCGCGATCGCCGGACGGGATGACGGGTCTGACGATGCTGCTCGAATTGGAGCGCTCCCGGCGACGCGGGAAGTTCAGCACGCGGGCCCGGGCGGGGATGGCAGGGCGCGTCGCGGTGACCGGGGAGCGGTTCGTGGAACGGCGCCGGGACCGGTGGGAAGCGTTCCGGAGCGTGGCGCTGCGCATCGAGCAGCAAGGGGTGCGCGGTCTGCCGGCGGAAGAGATTCCGGGATTCGCGGCCCGGTACCGCGAGGTCGCCGCGGACCTGGCCCGCGCGCGGACCTACGGCGTCGACCCTCAGGTCATCGAGTATCTGGAACGCCTGGTGTCCGCCGGGCACAACGCATTGTATCGCTGGCGCGGAAAGGACCGGACGCCCTGGTGGCGTTACGTCAGTCGCGACTTCCCCGCCGCCGTGCTGCATTCGTGGCGGTACGTCCTGGTGTCGTTCCTCTTGTTCATGGTGCCCGCGGTATCCGGGTATGCCCTGCTCCGCGCCCGCCCCGATCTCGCCGACGACCTGGCGAACCCGGTGCTCGTCAGCCGGGCGCAGGAGGCGGCGGACCGGGAAGCCCGCGGCGTCGGGTACGCGCAGTCACGGGATCAGGAGCTCCCGGTCATCGCGGCCGCGATCATCACCAACAACATCAACGTCTGCTTCATGGCCTTCGCCGGCGGCCTGGCCCTCGGCATCTGGACCATCATCTCGCTGACGTTCAACGGCTTTGAGCTCGGGATGGGCTTCGGCGTATTCGCGAACTACCACGCGGCTGGATACCTGGGGACGTTCATCGCGGGGCACGGCGTACTCGAGCTGACGGCCATCTTCATCTCGGGTGGCGCGGGGCTGCGGTTGGGTCATGCCCTGATCGCACCCGGAGACCGCACGAGGCGGGACGCGCTCGTCGTGGACGGGCTCATCGCGGCGAAGATGATCGGGATGGTGATCGTGCTGCTCTGCATCGCGGGGACCATCGAGGGGCTGCTCTCGGCCAGTGACGCGCCGGCGGTGTTCAAGTTCCTGGTGAGCGGGACTTCAGCGGTCTTCCTGGGGCTCTATCTCGCGAACGGATGGCGGCACCGGGTCGAGGCGGGCCAGCGGAGCCAGCCGGGGCGCGCCGCCCTCCAGTAACGAGGGGGGCTCGGCCACCGACCCCGGCGGCCGAACCGCGGGCCATGTCTTCGGCTCAGCCGCGCCTGTCCTGGAGGATGTCGCGCATCCGGCGCGCGAGTCCCTCGATATGCTTGAGCGATTCGACGAGCTCGCCGTCCAGCTGAGCTTCGTTCAACAGCATGAGCTGCGTCTCGGCAAGGATGGCCGAAAGCGGGTTGGCCAGGTCGTGGCGGAGCTTCGCGATCGGGTCGTCGGCCAAGTCGTGGCCTAGAGCAGCGACCGGTAGAGGTCCCGCAGGTGATGATCCCGCAGGTCCCGCACGGATTGCCAAAGGTCGGGTTCGTTGGCGGCGCAGAAGATTTCCGCCGTCGTGCGCTCGTGTTCGGTATCCGGCGCCCCGAAATGAATGCGCCCCCGCCACGTGCCATCCTCGGTCCGACGGACCGCGAGACGGACGGTGACACCTTGCCCTTCGAATTTTATGGGGGGGAGATCATGAACGACGGCGGGGCGCTCGTCGGGAGAACTGTATCGTGCCGGTAAGGCGGGCATCAGCACCCTGGGGCGAGTTTGGACTAAGATAAGAACAACCTCTACCCACGCAATACCTTAG
>DASUBP010000282.1:0-2705 GCA_035763205.1 Gemmatimonadales bacterium | reverse complement strand
GGGCCTATTCTCCGGCGTGGCCGCTCCCCAGCCCCTCTCCGACCGCGCGATCGAGAACCTGCGCTACATCCGGGAGACGATGACTCGCTCGTCATCGTTCACCGCGGTCCCGGGGCTCGGCCAGGTGACGATCGGGGTGACCGCGCTGGGCGCCGCATGGCTCGCGCACCGGCAGCAAACGACGCTCGCCTGGCTGTCGGTGTGGCTGGCGGAAGCACTAGTGGCACTGACCCTCGGCGGCGTGACCATGGTCCGGAAGTCACGCGCGGTGAAAGACCCGATGGTGACGGGACCGGGCCGGCGGGTGCTCCTCGGGTTTCTGCCGGCGTTCGGATCGGCGGCGGTGCTGACGGCTCCGCTCGTGCTGGCGGGAGTCCCGGCCCTGCTCCCCGGCGTCTGGATGCTTCTGTACGGCACAGGCGTGGTCGCGGGAGGCGCGTTCTCGGTCCGGCCGGTGCCGTTGATGGGGATCTGCTTCCTGGTGGTCGGCACCGGCGCCCTGTTCACGCCGGCCGCGTGGGGAGACATCTGGATGGCGACCGGCTTCGGCGGGTTGCATATCGTGTTCGGCAGCCTGATCGCACGGAGGTACGGTGGCTAAGAGTGGCACGGCACCGGCAAGCAAGCCGGCGAAGGGCGATGCACCGGCGCCCCCGGCGATGTCCGCCGCGGCGCAGGCGGCGGAGCTCGACCGGCTCATTCACGAAAAGATGCGGCTGGGCATCGTGAGCGCGCTCGCGAGTCACGAATCGCTGAGCTTCAACGAACTGAAGCGCGCCCTGCAGACCTCGGACGGCAACCTCAGCGTCCACGCGCGCAAGCTAGAAGACGCCGGCTACGTCAGCTGCACCAAGACATTCGAAGACCGGGTCCCGAAGACCGTGTACCGCCTCACCGCCACCGGGCGGAAAGCACTCGAGCGGTACCTCGACCACATGGAGGCGCTCATCCGGGCCACGCGCGCCCCCTGAGCGATTTTTTTTTGATCTCTAACTTTGTATCTCAAAGTGCTCTGCACGTAGCCATCATCATGGACGGCAACGGACGCTGGGCCACCCGACAGGGACTTCCCCGCGCCGCCGGTCACCGCGCGGGCGCCGACGCCGTACATCGAGCCGTCGAGGCCGCGTCCCAACGCGACATCCGCCAGCTGACGCTCTACGCCTTCTCGTCCGACAACTGGCGCCGTCCCCTCCCCGAGGTCCTCGGCCTGTTCAACCTTTTCGAGGAAGTCATCCGGGATGAGACCGCCAACTGCGTCAGCCGCGGCGTCCGCCTGTCGGTCATCGGACGGCGCGACCGCCTGCCGCCCCGTCTCCGCGCCGCAATCAAGAGCGCCGAGCGGACGACGGAGCGCGGGCGCCGGTTGCATCTCCGCATCGCGATCGACTACTCGGCACGCGCCGCCATCGGCGACGGTGGGATCCTCCCGGACGTCGACCTCCTCATCCGGACTGGCGGCGAGCGCCGGCTCTCGGACTTCCTGCTCTGGGAGTGCGCCTACGCCGAGCTGCTCTTCCTCGACACGATGTGGCCCGAGTTCACCGCCGAAGAGCTCGACCGCGCCCTCGGCACCTTTCACGCCCGCGAACGTCGTTTCGGCGGCCTGCCGGGGGAGATGGCAGGATGAGAACCGAAAATGCATTGCCGGCCTGGATTTTCGCGGGTGCGCTCCTGGTGGGGGTCACCGCCGATCAGCTCCTCAGGAGTGCCCCTTGGGGCGTCAACATCACCATCTGCACGCTCCTGCTGGTCGCCGTCGCCGCCGCGCTGGTGAAGTACCATCGCCTCTCGGTCAGCCGGGAAACCTGGTGGCTCGCGCTCACCGTCGTGCTGCTGGCTTTGGCCTTCGCGCGCCGGGATTCGCGAGCCCTCGCGGCGTTCGACTTCATGGCTCTGGTGGCCACGCTCGGGCTCACGGCGGCGACGCTCCGGGGCATCCGGCTATCGCGTCTCAATGTGCTCGATCAGGCCCTCCAGGTCGGGGCCACCGCGGCCTACACGCTCGTCGGGGCCCTCCCGCTGCTGGGACGCCTCGCCCAGTGGATGCAGGAAGCGAAGTCGGCTGGATTTTCGCGGGCCCGTTCGGTGGCGCTGGGAGCCGCCATCGCCACACCCGTTCTGCTCGGTTTCGGAATCCTGTTCGCCAGCGCCGACCCGGTTTTCGCGGACGCGATGCAGGGCATCTTCACCATCGATCCCGGCGTCGCCGCATCTCACGTCTTCCTGATCACCTTCTTCTCGGGGCTGAGCGCCGGCTACCTCGCCTGGTCCATCCTGCGTCCCCTCCAGCTCCCCTCCCGGGTCCCGACCGTCTTCCGCACGGGTGTCGGCGCCGTACCGGTGCTGACCGCCCTGGGGCTGACGATCGGCCTCTTCGCGCTCTTCGTGGCGTTTCAGACGGGGGAGCTGTTCGGAGGAACCGCTTGGGTCCAGCGTGCCGCCGGACCGAGCTACGCCGAGTACGCGCGGTCGGGGTTCTTCGAGTTGTTGACGGTGGCGGCGCTGGTGCTGCCCCTGCTCATCGTGGCGGACCGCGCCCTGGGCAGTCACCTGGGCGCGAATGGGCGGTGGTTCCGGATACTCGCCCGCACGCTGCTCGCGCTGCTCCTCGTCATCATCCTCTCGGCCCTGAACCGGATGCGCCTCTACGTCGCCGCGTACGGCCTCTCCGAGATCAGGCTCTACGCCACCGCGGCCATGGC
>DASUBP010000281.1:0-11029 GCA_035763205.1 Gemmatimonadales bacterium | reverse complement strand
AGACCGGCAGCAGCAGTTCGACCAACTGCAGGTGCGTGTCTACGGCTCCGCTGCCGTGGTGACCGGCATGGTGATTTCGACCGATCTGGCGGGTCATGAGGCGAAGACGGTATTCACGGATGTCTTTGCAAAGCGGGGCGGGCGGTGGCAGGCGGTGAATGCGCAGGAGAACCCCGTGACCAAGTGATGGACACCGGTCTCAGGCGCTCCTGGCGGGGCCCCGGGCATCCAGCACCTGACGGACTTTCGCGGCCAGGCCATCGCCCGTGAAAGGCTTGTGAATGAAGGCCGTGTTCGCCGCGAGCACGCCACGATGGACGATTGCCTCTTCGGTGTAGCCCGACATGAACAGGGCTCGCAGCTCGCTACGTCGCACGAGCAGTTCGTCGGCCAGCCGACGCCCGCTCTCTCCTGGCAACACGACATCCGTCAAGAGCAGGTGAATGGGGCCGGGATGGAGGCGCGCAATGCCGAGCGCCGCCTCTGACGACGCCGCTTCCAGGACGGTATACCCGTGCTTCTCCAGGAGCCGGCGGGTCATGTTCCGCAGCTCGGTTTCGTCCTCCACCAGAAGAATGGTTTCGGTGCCATGCCTTGGACCGGCCGGTGCGGATGGCTCGACTCGATCCACCGGAGCGTCCACGCGCGGCAAGTACACCTTGAAGGTCGTGCCCTGCCCCGGCTCGCTGTAGCACCATACCGATCCGCCGCTCTGCTTCACAATTCCGTACACGGTCGCCAGGCCCAGGCCGGTGCCCTTGCCGGCCTCCTTGGTCGTGAAGAACGGCTCGAACACGTGCGACATCGTCTCGGCGGACATGCCAATCCCCGTGTCGGAGACCGCGAGCATAACGTACCGTCCTGGCGTCACCGGGAGGTGTCCCTCGGCATACGACTGGTCCAGCTCGACGTTCTGGGTCTCGATCGTCAGCTTCCCACCCTCCGGCATCGCATCGCGAGCGTTCACGGCGAGGTTCACCACGACCTGCTCCAACTGCCCCGCGTCCGCCCGCACCTGACCAACGCCCGGGGCGAGCGTCGTCACCACGTCGACGTCCTCGCCCAGCAAGCGCCGCAGCAACCGGTCCATCTCCTTGACGAGGTCGTTGAGGTCCAGAACCCTGGTCTCGAGGGCTTGCTTCCGGCTGAAGGCCAGCAGCTGCCGCGTGAGTCCGGTAGCCCGGTTGGCTGCGTTTCGGATTTCATCGAGATCCGGCCGCAAGGGGGAAAGGGCCGGTAGGCCGTCCAGGAGGAGGCCGGTGTACCCCAGAATCGCGGTGAGGACATTGTTGAAGTCGTGCGCGACGCCGCCCGCCAGCCGGCCCACCGCCTCCATTTTCTGTGATTGGACCAGCTGCCGCTCGAGCAAACGACGGTCGGTCACGTCACGGGCATTGATCACCACGCCGCCGACGACGGGGTCGTTCAAGAGGTATCGGCCGATCGCCTCGATGATACGGTACCCGCCGTCCTTCCGCCGGAGCCGAAGCTCGAGTCCACGGCCACCCTGGCCGGTAGCCACGCCTTCCGCAAAGGCGCGGACCATTGCCTCGGCGTCCTCCGGGTGCACCAGATCAAGGATCGACCGGCCCAGCAGCTCTTCGGGCGTGTACCCAAGGACCGGTCCGACCGACGGGCTCGCATACTTGAGCGCCGCGTCACCATCGAGTACCGCGATGATGTCGTGCGTCTGCTCGATCAGCGCCCGGAAATACTCCTCGCGCTCGCGGAGCTGCTCGCCCACGCGGCGCCGGTCCAATGCGCTCAGGACCGCGTTGCCGAGACGCGCGCGCCGGTCCTTGAGGATGTAGTCCGCGGCGCCCGACTTCATGTATTCGACCGCGGTCTCCTCGTCGAGCGATCCAGTCATCAGGATGAAGGGCGCCGGCGATCCCAGCTCCTGGGTGAGCCTGAGCGCGGCTTCGCCGCTGAATTGGGGGAGCTTGTGATCGGAGATGATGAGATCGGGAGCATGTTCCCGGAGGGCGGCGCGGAACTCCTCCGGCGTCATCACTCGTCGGAGCACGAAGTCGATCCCTGCTTTGCGAAGCTCGACTTCAGCCAGCTCGGCGTCTTCGTCGATATCTTCGACCAGGAGGATGCGGATGGCCATACGCCAGCAAGGCTAGGTGAAACGGGCCCCGGGCGAAGTCGGGTAAAGACCGGGGTTCGGCTAGGGGAACTACCTACCTGTCGGGGGACCGCCTAGGGCCCGGGGCGAACCAACCCGACCCGAATGGCATAGCGCACCAGGCCCGCGACGCCATGAATGCCGAGGCGCTCCATGAGCTCGGTGCGATGGGTTTCGATGGTCTTGGGGGCTACGTCGAGCCGCTGCGCGATCTCCTTGTTGGAGAAGCCCTCGGCCACGAGTTGGAGGACCTCCCGCTGGCGGGGTGTGAGCGCCGCGAAAGGCCCCGCCTCCGGTGACTTGGCCTCCTGGGTGAAGGCCGCCACCACGCGCTTGGTCAGCGTGGGCGTGAGCCACGTGTCCCCCCGAGCGACGGTCCGCAAGGCCATCTCGAGCTCGGCTCGGTCGGAGTTCTTGAGGACGTACCCGGCGGCTCCGGCCGTCAGGGCGCGCCGGACCGTCTCATCGTCGCCATGCATCGAGACGATGATGACGCGCGTAGCGGGGCGGTCGTGGGTAATGCGGGCCGCGACGTCGAGGCCATTCAGGCCCGGCATCGAAATATCGATCATGGCGATGTCGGGTTTCCGCTCGCGGACGAGACGCAGCGCTTCTCGTCCATCCCCGGTTTCCGCCACGACTTCGACCCCGGGAAGGTCGTTGAGGAGCGCCCGCAGACCGGCACGCACGAGTGCGTGATCGTCCGCGAGGAGCACCCGCAGAGGCGCCTCAGCCATGGATGCCACCACAGGGGACGCGCGCGCGAATGGTGGTTCCGGCACCCGGCGTCGACTCCATCTCGAGAATTCCACCCGCCAGTGCGACCCGCTCCTGCATGCTGGTGAGCCCTTGGCTCATCCCCTGCGTGGCGCGGCGGCGCGCCGCCGGCACGTCGAAGCCCTGGCCGTCGTCACGGATCACCAGGAGTACGGCGCCCTCCAGCGGACTCAGCTCAACGTCCACCGTGTGTGCCTTGGCGTGCCGGATGATGTTCGTCAACGCCTCCTGCGCCACGCGGAAGCACGTCATCTCCACGGCGATGGGGGGCCGCTCCGGGAGCGGGGCGAGGTGCAGCCGGTACGCGAGACCGGCCCGGGTGGCTTCACGTTCCACGTACCATCCGAGCGACGCGGCGAGGCCCACCTCATCGAGCAAGGGCGGACGAAGATCCTGAGCGAGGTCGCGCATGCGCGCGAGGGCGCCATCCACCAGGGCGACGCTCTCCGGATCGTCACGTCCATTCCGCTGAAGGTTGAGCTTGAGCGCCGTGAGCACCTGTCCGAAGTCGTCGTGCAGCTCGCGGGCCACCGCGCGCCGCTCGGCTTCTTGAGCCTCGATCAGCCGGCGGGACAGCGCTTCCAGTTGCCGGGCCCGCCGTCCCAGCTCCTCCTCGGCCAGCTTTCGACCGGTGACATCCGCGTTGGTCCCGTATACACGAACCGGCTTCCCAGACTCATCCCGCACCACCGTGGCCCGTCCGAAGACCCAATGCACGGTTCCGTCGGGCCAGATAACTCGATATTCGATTTCCGTCGATCCCGTTCCCGCCAGCATCCGCTCGCGTCTTGCCATCACCCATGCGCGATCGTCGGGGTGGACGGCGTCGGCGTAATCCTCGAGCCGCGCTCCCTTGCTCCGGTCGTCTCCGAAAAAAAGGCGGGCGTTCGCATCGGTGTTGACGATCTCGCCCGTGACGAGGTCCTGTTCCCATCCACCGGTCTGGCCAAGCCGCTCGGCGTCGACGAGGAGCCGTTCGGTCTTGCGGAGCGCCTCCACGGCACGCACCCGCTCCGTCACATCCTGGTTGACCACGACCGCACCGGTGATGTCGCCCTTGGGACCGCGTATGGGCGCCGCGTAATTCTCGATCGTCTTGTGCCCTTCGCCGTCATGGGTCTGAATGTCGATCAGCTCGTCACGGCTGACATCCCCCCTCGCGATCGCGCGTCTCGACGCCCATTCCTCCGCAGCGATCGGCTTCCCACTGTTGTGCCAAACGGCGATGCTCCGGGCCCATCGCTCCGGGCCGGACCTGATCGATCCCCCCCAGATATTCCGGGAAGCGGGGTTGTCGAGCAGGATGTCACCGGAGCGATTCATCACGAACACACCGACCGGGAGCGTGTCGAGCACCTGTCGAAGAAGGAGCTGGCCGCTCTCGACGTCCTCCTTGCTGCGAACCAGGCTCGTGGTGTCGAACGCGACGCCGACGACGCCAACGATCTCACCATCCCAATCATGGAATGGTACGAGCCGCAGATGCGCCGCCGAGGTTCCGTCGTTGATCTCGAGCGTCGTGCCCTCCCCTTTCAGGGCCCGGACACAGGCCTCGACCACCCGTTCGCGATCCGGGGAGGCCGCAAACAGCTCGGAGACGGTTTTTCCGACCGCGGAGGGACTGTCGGGGAAGGCACTCCCGTTATCCCACACGACGCGCAGATCACGGTCAGTGGCACAGGCGCGTGCGGGGATCTGCTGAGTGAAGAGGTGAAGTAGCCGATCCTGAGCGTCGGGAGTGAGCGGCGCGGTCGGGGTCGGGAGAGGTGTTTCAGACATGCCAGGCTCGGTCGACAATGTCCAAATAGCTAACACACGGTTCGCTAGTTCGCGAACGCCCGAGGGTCCACCCCTGCAAATTCGTGCCCTACAGGTGTTCCGCTCCATCCGATGGCTGCGCCCGGTGTAGATTCCCGCGCAGTGACCGGTCGACCCACACCCGCTCCAAGGCCGTTGAAATGGATCTGGGGCCTCTACGCGGTATCAGTACTGCTGGTCACGTTGCAAAAAGGATTGATCCACCCCGGCAACTTTCTGCTCTTCCGCTGCACGTTCGACCGCCTCATCCACGGACAGGGTCTCTACCTCAACACGCCGGACTGCTTCGGCTACCTCTACAGCCCGGCGTTCGCCCTGCTGTTCGCGCCCTTCGCCCTCTTGCCGCCCCTCCTCGGCCTCTTTTGCTGGAACGCGATCAATGCCGCGGCCCCCGCCTGGGCCATTGCCCGCCTGCTCGACCCGCGGCGAGCCCAGCTTGTGCTCGTGTTCATTTACTTGGATGTCGTCCGATCGATGCAGAACTCCCAGAGCAATGCGCTCGTGGCGGGGCTCCTGATCCTCACGTTCCTCGCCTGCGAACGGGAGAGCATCGTCGGCGCCGCCCTCATGACGGGGGCGGGGGCGCTCATCAAGATCTTCCCGGCGGCCGGCGGTGTCTTCGCCCTGGTTTCGCCCCAACCCGCGGGTGTCAGGCTCAAGCGGATCGCGATATTCGTGGTGGCAGGCGCTCTGCTGGCCCTCACACCGCTGCTCGTCACCGCGCCGTCCATGCTCGTGGCGCAGTACCACGCGTGGCTGACGACCACCACGACCACCAGCGTGCTGCGTGGGGAGTCCGTTCTGGGGATACTCGGCACCTGGTTCGGATATGCCGGCCCCAACTGGCCGCTACAGCTGGCCGGACTCGTCACCCTCCTGGCGCCCGTGATCCTGCTGCGACGCGCGGCGCGCCATCCTGAGTTCCGCCGCCTCTTCCTCTGCTCACTGCTCGTCTTCGTCGTGATCTTCAATCATCAGGCCGAGTCGCCGTCGTATGTGATTGCGACCGCGGGGATCGGGATCTGGGCGGTCACGTTCGGAGAGCGGTGGCGGGTGGTCCTGGCCATACTGACCCTGGTGCTCGTCTCGCTGGTCGCGACGTCGCTGGTCCCCTGGCACTACCGGCACGACGTCCTTCGCGCGTACTCCGTGCAGGCGGTTCCCTGCTTGCTCTGCTGGATCGGGATTCAGGCGGATCTGTGGCGAATGAGGGCTACAGGTCCACGAACCGCACCAGCTGCGGGTCTCCCCGGGTAAGCCGGGTCAATACCTGGGGCGAGCGCAACGCGACGAGCTCGCGCTCACGCTCCTGACCGTAGGAATCCCACCTCAGCAGATCGGCGTCGACGTAACCAGGGTGCACCATCACTTCCGTCACACCCGGAGGGAGATGGTCGATCAGCTCGATGAGCGCCTCCGCAAAGTGCCAGGCGCCGAGCAGGCCGATCCCCCGGAAGTGGGGGCTCGGCGGTCCCTCCCCCGCGTGTCGAGTCACGAACCCATACGCTATGCCCAACGCGAGCTTCGTGGCTGGCCGACCCCGCCGAAGGGGTTCGACCGGCTTCCGCACGGGTAGCCCTTCACAACGCGCCACCGCTGCGACGCCCGGCCAGACGCTCGGCAACACGTGCGCGTGCCGGTGTCCGTCGAGATGACTGACGACGATCCCGTTCGTCCGCAAGCGATCCAGCTGCGCCCGGCATTCCCGTGCCACGTCGTCGGGATCGACGCGCCCCGCGAGCGCGCGCCGAATGAGGGCACCCAGAGGGAGAAACCCACCGCCGGCACCGCACAGACTCGAGACCTGGGCAGGGGGCGCGACCGGGACACCGGCGGTGAGGTTGAAATGCAAACCGAGATCCAAGCGAGGGAGCTCGCGTGCCGCCTGGACGGCCGCGGCAAAACCGGGAGCGTTCGCGAACATCGAAGCCGCGGTGACGACCCCGCCCCGATGCGCCTCGACGATCCCCCGGGTGACGCCGTCGGAGATTCCGAAATCGTCGGCGTTGATGACCACCCGTCGCTCAGCGATACCGGCCTCGCAAATCGTTCCAGCGGATGCGCGCGAGGTCGGAGAGCAGGGTGCCGCCATCCTGCGCCAACCGCACCGTCGTCGGCTCGGAGTCATACCGGAAATGGACCGGGACCTGCACCGTCTCCAGTCCGTGACGTCTGGCGATGAGTAACGCCTCGACGTCGAATCCGAACCCCCGAATCGTCATCCGCGGGAAAATGACCTCCGCAGCCCGCGCGCTGAATGCTTTCAATCCGGCCTGCGAATCGAGAATCCCCGGAAGGAGCGTCCACCGGACCACGGCGTTGTACGCCCGGCTCAGCAGGTGTCGCGTGTAGAGGTAATGAAAGAAGGTCGGACTCATGAGATACCGGGACTCGCCGAGTACCCGGCAGGCGATGGCGACCTCCGAGCCCTGGTCGATCGCGGCACACACGGCGGGCAATTGATCGAGGGGATACGCCAGGTCGGCGTCGGTGAACACGCGCACCCGACCCCGGGCGGCCAGCATTCCGCGCGCCACCGCCGCCCCCTTCCCCTGGTTGACCTCGTGCACCAGGAGCGTGACGCGCGGCTGGTCGCAGGCGAAGGCGGCAAGCAGCGCCGCCGTCCGCGGCTCCGACCCGTCGTCGACCAGCACGACCTCGGCGCACGGTTCGCGCATCATGAAGGCCCGGAGCTCACCCAACGTGTGGGGCAGGAACTCCGCCCCGTTACGTACCGGGATGATGAGGGAAAGGACGGGCAAGGACGCGGTCATCTGGTGTTACAGATTGACTCGGCGAGTTCCCCCTTGGTCACGCGTTGCTTGCCCGCCCCTGACCCGGGGCGTAGCGTTGCTTCCCGAACCTACAATCGGGACCACGCGATGCGTTCCATAGCTGCTCTGTTTGTTCTTCTGGCGGTGAGCGTTCCGGCGGCTGCACAGCGCCCCCCGCTCGATACCATCTACACCCATGCGGACACGCTCCGCGGCTCCAATGGCCCGGCGCGCGCGTGGTGGGACGCGTCCTTTTACGACCTCCACGTCCGCGTCAATCCGGCGGATTCGAGTGTGCGCGGCTGGAATGGCATCACCTACAGGGTCCTCAAGCCGGCGCAGGAGATGCAGATCGATCTGCAGATCCCGCTCGCCATCGACAGCATCGTGCAAGACCGGAAGAAACTCACCTCACGGCGGGATGGCGACGCGTTCTTCGTGACGCTCAAGGCCGCACAACGCACCGGTGACGCGAAGACCATCACGGTCTACTACCATGGCCAGCCCGGGCGGGATCGTCCCCGCGGCGGCGCCGGGTTCATATGGGCGAAGGACTCGCTCGGAAACCCCTGGCTCGCCACCTCCGACGAGGGGATCGGAGCGAGCATCTGGTGGCCGGTGAAGGACTTTCCGGCGGACGAGCCGGACAGCCAGCGGATCGCGATCACCGTGCCCGATCCGATGATCGACGTCTCGAATGGCCGGCTCCGGAGCACCACGCACAACGCCGACCACACCACGACCTACGAGTGGTTCGTGGACGATCCGATCAACATGTACGACGTAGCGGTCAATGCGGGACAGTACGCGCACTTCTCGGATACCCTGCAGGGCGAAAGTGGCCCGCTCTCGCTCGACTTCTGGTCCATGGCCTACCACACCGACACCGCGAAAGGTCAGTGGAAACAGGCGACCCCGATGATCCAGTGCTTCGAGCACTGGTACGGCCCGTACCCGTGGTACAAGGACGGGTACAAGCTCATCGAGCAGTCGTACCTGGGCATGGAACACCAGAGCGGCATCGCCTACGGCAACAAGTTCCTGCGGGGCTACCTGGGTCGCGATCTCTCGGGCACCGGACTCGGACTTTCCTGGGACTACATCGTCATCCACGAAAGCGCCCACGAATGGTGGGGCAACAACCTCTCGGCGAGCGATGTCGCCGATCAGTGGATCCACGAGAGCTTCGCGACCTACTCCGAAGGGATCTACACGGAGTGCCAGAAGGGGAAAACGGCCGGTGAAGCGTACCTCATCGGACTTCGGCGCAGCATCTCGAACCGCTACCCGATCATCGGGCCCTACGGAATCGGCCGTTGGTACCACAACGACCTCTACATGAAGGGCGCCAACGTCCTCAACACCCTCAGGCAAGTCGTGGATGACGACGCGCGCTGGCGCAAGATCCTCCGGGGGCTCCAGAAGACCTTCTGGCATCAGACCGTCTCGAGTCACCAGGTGGAGACGTACATCTCCCAGCAGGCCGGCGTGGATCTGTCGAAGTTCTTCGACCAGTACCTGCGCACCACCAAGGTCCCCGAGTTCGACTACAAGTTGGACGGCACCACCCTGTCGTACCGGTGGTCGAACGTCGTGACCGGGTTCGACATGCCGATCCGGGTGGAAGTCCCCGGGTCGGGAACACATCTGTTGAAGCCGACTGAGGAGTGGCAGACCCTGACCATCGCCCCGGCGGGCGCCGCTCCGACAGTCGATGAGAACTACTACGTCACGGTGAAAGGCCAGTGATGGACCGCCGGTCTTTCGTCGCGACCACCGCCGCTACGTTTGCGGCCGCGAAGGTTCATGTGCACACGCCCGGCGATCCCCTGGGCGTTCGGGACGACTTCCCCATCACCGCCCAACGGACCTACCTCAACTCGGCGTACATCGCGCCCGTGCCGCGGGCCGTGGTGCAGGCGGGTGCCGAGTTCCTCGAGAACAAGTCGAAGCGCCCACTGGAGGTCGGAGAGCTGCTCGGTGGCGACGGGAAGTTGCGGAGCCAATTCGCCCAGCTAGTGAATGCGAGCCCCGATGAGGTCGGCTTGCTGTTCTCAACGGCTGAAGGGGAGAACATCATCGCGCAGGGAATGGAGCTGCGCGCGGGGGACAACGTCGTGATCGACGACCTCCACTACCCGACGGAATTCGTGCTGTATCGAGCCCTCGAAGCATCGAAGGGCATCGAGCTCCGGATCGCCCGGAACCGCGACGGCGCCGTCAGTGTGACGGACTTCGAGCCCCTTGTCGATGACAAAACCCGCATCGTGTCGGTGGCCTGGGTGTCCCACCTGAACGGCTTTCGCCACGATCTGCGCCCCCTGGCCGACCTGGCCCATGCGCACGGGGCGGTGTTGTACGCGGACGTCATCCAGGGACTCGGAACTATCGAGCTGGACGTGCAAGCGGCGGGTGTGGATGCCGTCTGTGCAGGGTCGTACAAGTGGATGCTGGCCGGCTTTGGCGTCGCTCCCTTCTATATAAGGAAGGAGGTACTGGAGCGCCTGAAAATCGACCGGTACGGCGAATTCCAGGTCGAGAAGGAGCTTCCCGACTACCACTTCGAGCTCGATCAGACCGCCCGGAAGTTTGACTACTGCAGCCGGGCTTTTGGTCCGGTGAAGGAGCTCTCGGCAGCCCTCACGTACCTCCAGGGCGTAGGCGTCGGACGCATCGAGGCGCACACCGTGGCCCTGGGCCAGCGCCTTCACGACGGACTCACCCGGCAGGGCCACAAACTGTTCACGCCCCCGGGAAACCGGTCCCCCATCGTGACCATGTTCACTCCGAAGCCGATGGCGGATGTCCGGAAAGCCTTTCAGGGCGCGTCGGTGGACGTGACCGTACGGGACGGGCAGATCCGGATCGCCCCTGCCCTCTTCAATACAGAAGAAGAGATCGACCGCTGTCTGGAGGTTACGAAGGGGCTGGTCTAGTTTTGTGACACCGTGACCGACCTCTTCGACGATCTCAGGAACGGCCTCGCCGGCCGGTACGAGCTCGACCGCCAGATCGGCGAGGGCGGGATGGCGATGGTGTACCTCGCCACCGACCTCAAGCACGACCGGCAGGTCGCGGTCAAGGTGCTCCGCCCCGAAGTCGGCGCCGTCGTCGGCGCCGACCGGTTCCTTCGCGAAATCCGGGTCACCGCTCAACTCCAGCACCCGCATATCCTGCCGCTCTTCGATTCGGGAGCGATCGGCAGTTCCCTCTATTACGTCATGCCCCTCGTGCAGGGCGGATCGTTGCGCGGCCGCCTCGAACGCGAGGGTCCCCTGCCGGTCGAAGAGACGGTCAACATGATCCGGGCGCTCGCGAGTGCACTCGACTACGCGCACCGGCACGGCGTCCTGCACCGCGACATCAAACCCGAGAACATCCTGCTGCATGACGGCCAGCCGATGCTCGCCGATTTCGGGATCGCGCTGGCCGTCGCGAGCGCCGGCGGGCCGCAGCGGCTCACGGGCACCGGCATTTCGATGGGCACGCCTTCGTACATGAGCCCTGAGCAAGTGTCCGGGGACCGGCA
>DASUBP010000280.1:0-3865 GCA_035763205.1 Gemmatimonadales bacterium | reverse complement strand
TTGGCGAATTCACCCTTCAGCAGCACGGTACCCGTACTGGTGTCGACGGCGTTGTCCATGAACGTCAGGCGCCCGACCTCATCGGAGGCCGTGTCGCCGGCACCGGGATTCACGCGGATCTGCAGGTCATTGCCCTTGAAGCGCTGAATCTGCGGCAGGTTGGCCTGCGGCACCGCGAACCGCACGAGAATGGGCCGGATCTGATTGATGATCACGAGGGGCGTCACGTTGTTCGCCCGTGCCAGATTCCCTTCCTTCACCAGCAAGCCGCCGGTCCTGCCCCCGATCGGCGCCCGGACCGACGCGTACTCGAGGTTGAGCCGGGCCGCGGTGACGTTCGCGGAATCCGCCCGGACCTGGGCGTCGGCGGCAGCTGCCGTCGACCGTTTGGTGTCGTAATCCTCCTGGGTCACATAGTCCTGTTTCACCAGAGTGGCGTACCGGTCGGCGTCACGGTCCGCCTGCATGGCCTGCGCCGAGTCGCGGTGCATCGTGGCGACGGCCTGCGCGAGGGCGGCCTGGAAGGGCCGGGGATCGATCTGGAAGAGCAGCTGACCCGCCGCGACTTCGTCTCCTTCGTGGAAAGCCACGCGAGTCACGATGCCCGTGACCTGCGCTTCCACCTGCGCGGTCTGCCGCGGCTCCACGGTTCCCGTGGCGGTGAGCTCGTAAGGGACGTCCTTGGTGGTCACCTGGACGGCAGACACCGGAATCGTCGGCGCCCCGCGGGCGTGCCCTTGGGAGCAGGCGGCGACGAGAACCAGGGGACCGGCGAAGGCGAAACGGAACGTGCGCGTCATCAATGCGAACCGGCCGTGTCGGAGTTGAGGCGGATGGGACTCGACCCGTCGAGTCCCAAGACGCCGACGTCGTGAGCGAGCTGCGCGAGGGAAGCGTACCAGCCGAAGTGGGCGGTAACCTGCTGAGCCCGCGCGTCGGCCAGGGCACTCTGGGCCGTGAGGAGGTCCAGCACGCTCCCGGCGCCCGCCTTGTAGCGGCCGAGGGCCACTTGCTCGGACTGGGTCGCGCTCGCCAGCAGGTCGTCGGTGGTCCGGACCCGCTGCGTCGCGGTCTGCAATCCGTAGAACGAGGTGAAGACCTGCGAGATCACGAGCTGGGCCTGACCCTCCGCACTGGCGCGCGCGGCGTCGGCCACGGCCTGCGCGGACTTGATGCCGTAGACGTGCGCACCTCCCGCGAAGAGCGGGATCTCGATGCCGAGGGAGATCGAGTAACTCGAGCCGGGCACCGGTGGCCGGTTGGCGAAGTAGGTATCACCCGCGGAACCGGTCACGGAAAGGCCGGGCAGAGCGGCACCGCGCGCGATGCTCACCCGGGCCTGCGCGGCCTGGGCCTGAGCGCGGGCCGCGGCCAGGTCGGGGCGCGCGACCAGCGCACGACTGATCAACGAGTCCACGCTCTCGGCAACGCCGGGGGGTGGCGTGGGCAGAGGGACCGAGTCGATGTCGTAAGGCAGGTTGGCGGGGAACCCCATGGAAACCGCCAGCGCCCCGCGCGCCGTCTGCAGCGCGCCGGAGGTCGTTTCGAGCGCGAGCTCGGCCTGCGAGCGGGCGGTCTTGGCCTGCAGGACGTCGGCGATGGTGGCGAGTCCCACATCGTGGCGTCCTTGCGCCGCCGCGAGGTTCGAATCGGCCTCGGCCAGCGTGATGCGGTCGGACTCGAGCAGGGCCCGGGTGCCGATATAGTTGAAGTACGTGGCCTCGACCGTCAGCACGACATCCTGGATCGCGGCGTTGTGGGTCCAGTCCGCGGCCAGCAACTGGTCCCGCGCCGCACTGATCGACCCGGAGCGGCCTCCGAAATCGAAGAGCAACCAGCTCAGGTTGAGCGCCGGGCCATACACGGTCTGAGTGACCGCCGAGCGCCCTTGCGAGGGGGAGGTCTTGAGCTTGGTGATGCTCCCGTCCAGCGTCAGCGACGGGAAGTACTGACCGCGGGTGGCATCGTACGTATAGAGGGCGGCCCGGGCGTTGTACCAGGCCTCACGCGTCACGGTGTTGTTTCGAAGCGCGATGTCCAGCACATCGGGGAGCCGGAGAGTCCGCACGCGCGCCTCGAGGTCGGGCGGCACGGGGGTGGGAGCCGGCGCTGGAGCCCGCTGCGCGCTGGCCGGCGGCGTCCACGGTGTGCCCGGCGAGGGTGACGTGCCCACGGCGCATCCCGCCACCAGGAAGACGATGGTCCCGATGGCGCTCAAGGGCAGCCAAGTGCTTGAAGCGCGGCGCGTAGCAACCTGCATCCGTAGAATCACCCTGGTTGTGAAAGGGGGATTGGAACTGACCTCCCCCCGAATACGCACGACGGGGCGCGAAAGCTGTGACGCGGTCATGCCGAGAAACTAACCGGAGTGCGCCTTTTCGGGCCTGACTGTACCGTGACGGCTCCCCGCACCCGTGGATGTATAATCCCTCCGTGCTTCATCTCCTGGCGCTCGCCGGTACACCCCTGTCAGCCAGTTTGCGAGACCACCCGCTGGCGGCGCTTGCCACGCTGTTCGGCCTGGGTGTGCTCTACAGTCTGAGCCCCTGCATCTGGCCGATGATCCCCATCACGGCCGGCATCCTCGGCGGGTCGGCGAACGCCAAGACGAGTCGTGCCCGCACCGCCCTTTTGTCCGTGACCTACGCGCTCGGACTCGCCCTGGTTTACGCCGTCCTGGGGTTGGTGGCGGGGCTTACCGGCACCCTGTTTGGAACGGTGTCCGCGTCTCCCTGGGCCTCCCTGATCACGGGCAACCTGCTGCTGCTGTTCGGGCTGGTCATGCTCGACGTCATTCCGGTGCGGGTCCCGCAACGTCTCATGGCGTGGGCCGGCGGGCAGAGTGGCGGCTCCTACCCCGCGGTCTTTCTGATGGGCGCATCGTCGGGGATCGTTGCGGCTCCCTGCGGAGCACCGGCGTTCGCGGTGGTGCTCACCTGGGTGGCTGCAACCCGGAGCGGTGTTCTGGGGTTCTTCTATTTGTTCGCTTTCGCGTTCGGGATGACCGCGGTGCTGGTCGCGGTCGGATTGTTCTCGGGGATTCTCGGATCCCTTCCGAAGGCAGGTCCGTGGATGGCCTGGGCGAAACGGGTCTCGGCGGTGGTCGTGCTGGTGATGGCGGAGTATTACTTCATTCAGGCTGGGAAAGTCTGGTAAGTCAAAGGACGGGAAACGTGAAACGGGAAGCGGGAAATGTAGTGATCGGGCTCGCGCTGTTGCTCCTGGCGGCGGCGCCGGTGGTGCGGGGGCAGGACCCCGATGATGTCGGGATTCCGGTGGGTTCCACCCCCGCGGCGCCGAAGATAGAAGATCTCTCTCGCAACCAGGTGGACCTGGCCAAGTATGTTGGCCATGGACCCGTGTTGCTCGAGTTCTGGGCGCAATGGTGTCCCATCTGCAAGGAGCTCGAGCCGAAGATGGCGGCGGCGCACGCCAAGTTCGGCAAGCAGGTGACGTTCATCGCCGTGAGCGTGGCCGTGAACGAGACACCGGCGTCGATTCAGCGGCATCTCACCGAACATCCGATGCCCTATCAGGTGCTGTGGGACTCCGGCGGGAACGCGACGAGGGCCTTTCAGGCGGTGGCGACGTCCTATGTGGTGATCCTGAACGCGAAGGGAGTCGTGACCTACACCGGCACCGGCTCCGATCAGGATATCGAAGCGGCGGTAGAGAAGACGATCAAGAGCTAGGCCAAAAAATGCGTGGGGAAGTGGTCTCACACTCCCACCTCCCCACGCCTTCTTGTCGGGCTACTTCGTTACCGAGTCTACCGCAGCCTTCATCGTGTTGTAGTCGGCCGGATCGAGCACGTGGAACGGTGCGATCACGTGGGTGATCTTGCCGCTCCCGTCGATCACGAACA